>DAOTTJ010000367.1:0-17773 GCA_034437695.1 Ktedonobacteraceae bacterium | reverse complement strand
GACATTAGCGGCCTGCGTTTTGAAAATGCTTCTGTGCTTGAAGAGACCTTGATAGGCAAAGAGCATCACGGGTTAGAGGCTGTTTTCAAAACCTTTCAGATCACTCGTCCCCTCTGCTCGGCTCTCTCGCTGGGGGCTGCTGATACGGCGCTACGCGTTGCTCTGACCTTTGCCCTGCAACGCCGCGTCTATCACGATACGGTCTTTGCTCTCCCTGCTGCACGTGAAGTGCTGCTTGGGTCTTTCACTGATATCCTGATTGGCGATTGTATGGCTGTTTTAGCTGCTCGCGGACTCCAGACGGTTCCTGATCAGTTGAGCCTTTGGTCATCAGTGACCAAGTTTTTTGTGCCTACGCTGATGGAAAAAGTGGTGCGTGATACGGCCACTATTCTGGGCGCACGCTACTATCTGCGGGAGAACTATAGCTCTGGTGTATTTCAGAAGCTGGTCCGCGATATTGCCATTGTGAGTCTATTCGACGGTAGTACCCAGTTAAATCTCGG
Source organism: Ktedonobacteraceae bacterium (assembly GCA_034437695.1). GTDB lineage: Bacteria > Chloroflexota > Ktedonobacteria > Ktedonobacterales > Ktedonobacteraceae > Paraktedonobacter. Next base: position 17,267 of record DAOTTJ010000367.1, on the reverse strand, counting down.
CCTGATTGCCAGCCAACTGGGTCAGATTACGCACAATCAGCAGGATGACGATGGCTCCTCTGCGGTCGATCTTCTGGCCCGGCTTGCGCGGACCTGCACGCTGCAACAGGCCATGCCTGAGATTGATCTAAGCCAGCTTACGCTGACCAATCGTGGGCGCGATGATCTCAGGCTGGGATTGCTATTCGCCCCGGAGCACTTTGAGGCGTTCGCGTCCGTTGAGGACCTGGCGTTGCCTGTCACAACCGATCTGCGGCGACTTTTACTCCTCCTGGCCCAGGCAAGGAAGGATCTGGACTTGGCTATTCAGGAGCTTGTCACACGGCAAGGCGATATTCATATCTCTGGCGAAGGTTTCGATCTGGCAAGGACCCACTGTGTTCTGCATGCCGCCGTGGCCTGTTATTATATGTGGTTTTTCAATCGATCAGACCTGGACCCGACCTTTGCCTCCGGCGAGTGGCTGGCTCTCTGCCTGGACAGGCTCTTGAAGATGATCCCCGGCAATAAAACAGTTGCTTTACCCCATGCATACGCTGAACATGTTACAGCGACGATGAGGCAACTTTTACAGGAGGATCGTCTCTTTTCACTCACACCGATGCAGCTTGCTCTGTCAGAGAAACGCTCGTTGAGCGCTTCTACTTTGAGTTAACGAAAGGTGAGGATCATCTTGAAGAATGAAGATCTTTTACCAGGGCGTGTCCAACTCTCGTCTGCTAAACTTGCTTTGTTGCGGCAAAGGAGGCAGGGCAAAGGAGGGCAGTTGGCTCGCAGAGTCTCTATTCCCCGCCGCAGCGTGCAGGGACCTGTGCCTCTCGCGTCCGCACAGCAGCGCCTCTGGTTTCTGGACCAGCTTCAGCCAGGTAGCCCGTTCTATAATATTTCAGGGGCGTTGCGTCTCAAAGGTACCCTGAATATTCCTCTGTTGGGACAGGCGCTCAACGCGATAGTCCAGAGGCATGAGATCCTGCGAACGAGGTTCACTCTGTTTAATGGGGAACCTGCGCAAGTAATCTCTCCGGTGCTGGTCTTGGAAATACCAGTGATTGATCTGTCGACGCTTTTGTCGGATCAGGCTGCGCAGGAAACCAATCGGCTGATGGCAGAAGAGAGCTTGCACTCTTTTGATTTAAGCCAGGGTACCTTGTTGCGGGTGATTCTCCTCAGGCTGAGTCCACATGAGCATGTTCTGCTCTTTACCGTCCATCATATTATCGCTGATGCCTGGTCTCTTGGAACAGTTCTTACTCAGGAGTTGGCGACAAACTATCAGATGTTTCTGCACGGCTCCGCCTCCGCTTTACCCGCGCTCCCCATCCAATACACAGATTTCGCTGCCTGGCAACAGGATTGGCTACGGGAGAGCGAGCAGGCACAGTTGCAATTGGCTTACTGGAAGCAGCACCTGGCTGGTGTCCCCGATCGTCTGGAATTGCCGACTGATCATCCTCGTCCACTCGTCCAGACGTTTGCTGGTGCTAGTTATACCCTTAATCTGCCTCTTTCTCTGGCAGATGCTTTACGTGCGCTGAGTCAGGCAGAAGGGGTGACCCTTTTCATGCTTCTCGCCGCAGCCTTGAATGTCCTGCTGCATCGCTATACTGGGCAGACAGAGATCTTGATCGGCACTCCTATTGCCAACCGTACGCTTCCTGAGTTAGAGGCGCTGATTGGTTTCTTTGCGAATACGCTCGTTTTGCGTACAGACCTCTCCGGCAACCCCAGTTTCCGCGAACTGCTCAGACGCGTTGAGCAGGATGCCAGCGCGGCTTATGCTCACCAGGATATCCCTTTCGAGAAAGTCGTGCTGGAGGTTCGTCCACAACGGGATCTGAGTTGGAGTCCCCTCTTCCAGGTGATGTTTGCGCATAACAATACGCAACTGCGCAGTGTGAACCTGCCAGACCTGACTGCCGATTTTATGACACCCCCGACGCAGACCTCTCCATTTGATCTGACGCTGATGATGGAAGATGCGGGTCGAGGTCTCCGAGGGTATTTTGAATATAACACAGATCTGTTTGAGGCCGCGAGTATTGCACGTCTGGCCACCCATTTTCAAATAGTGCTTGAAGGGGTGGTGAGCAGGCCGGATCAGCGGATTGGGGATCTTCCCTTGCTCACAAAGATCGAGCGGCAACAGATCCTTACGCAGTGGTGTGTAACGACGGCAATGGATATCCCCTCCGTCTGTATGCATACAGTATTTGAGGCCCAGGTTGCTCGGACCCCCGATGCACTGGCAATAGTCTGGGGAGAGCGACGACTGACGTATAGCGAGTTAAATACACGAGCAAATTACCTTGCATGTACTCTTCAGCAGTTGGGAGTGGGGCCAGAAGTGCGGGTCGGGGTGTGTTTGGAGCGTTCGCCAGAACAGATAATAGGGATTCTGGGGGTGCTGAAAGCTGGCGGAGCCTATGTGCCGCTCGACCCAGCGCTGCCAGTGGAGCGCCTGATGTTTATGATCGAAGATGTAGAGGCCGCCGTCGTCGTTTGCCAGGAATCTCTACAGCATGTCTTTACGTCAGCAAAAACGCTGGTGGTCTATATAGATAGGATATTGGCATTGACGGCAGAGTTGGCATCTATAACGCTCCCAACTCCACCGGTTCTTTCTCCTGACAATGCCGCCTATATCATCTATACTTCTGGCTCCACTGGTCGGCCTAAGGGCGTCATCATCAAGCATCGATCGATGGTTAACTTTGTAGAAGCAGCGGGCCAAAATTATAGTATTGGCTCTGGGGATCGCGTGCTGCAATTTGCTTCGATCAGTTTTGACACCAGCGTCGAAGAGATTTTCACTTGCCTGGTGCGTGGGGCGACACTGGTTCTACGCACCGATCTGATGTTGGGGAGTATAGCTCTCTTTCTCGCTACTTGCCAGGAGTGGGGAGTGACCGTGCTCAACCTTCCAACTGCCTACTGGCACGAACTCTCAGCAATGTTGGACGTACAGCAGCTTGAGCTTCCCTCGTCGCTACGCATGGTCATTATCGGCGGTGAGAAGGCGCTGCCCGATCGTCTGGCGAGCTGGCAGAGGCGAGCAGGACAACATATCCGTCTCTTTAATACCTATGGTCCGACTGAAAGTACGGTGGTGGCAACGCTCTGCTCGCTAGAGACGAGCCTGGTCGATGACATATCGATCGGACGCCCTTTGCCAAACGTTCAGGTGTACCTGCTGGATCGCTATGGTCAGCCGGTACCTGTGGGCGTGCCGGGGGAAATCTGCATCGGCGGACCCGGTCTGGCACGAGGCTATCATAATCGACCCGATCTAACGGCAGAGCGGTTCGTCCCCAATCCTTGCGTTGGGACTCTGTTTTGCCTGGGTCAGCCTGGAGACCGCCTCTACAAAACCGGAGATCGGGCGCGTTTCCGTTCCGACGGAAACATTGAATATCTACGGCGCATCGACGAGCAGGTGAAACTGCGGGGCTATAGAATTGAGCCGGGAGAGATCGAAGCTGTGTTGCGCAAGCAAGCTGCGGTGAGAGAGGCAGTCGTAGTAGTTCGCGAGCAGCCCAATGGAGACAAACGTCTGCTGGCATATCTGGTGCCTCAGGAACCTGGGCTGGAGCTGTCGGCACAGGAGCTACGCCAGGCATTGCGCGAGCAACTCCCAGAGTATATGGTGCCAACGGCTTTTCTACCCATAGAAGCGCTGCCGCTGACTGCGAGTGGCAAAGTTGATCGGCGTGCGTTAGCATCGCTCGCGCCAGAAACGTTGGCAGTAGCACACGCATATGCAGAGCCGCGCACACCGTTGGAGAGACAACTCGCCCAGATCTGGGCTGCGGTACTGGGGTGTGCCAGGGTAGGGATTCACGATAACTTCTTCGAACTCGGCGGGCATTCGCTGCTCGCTGTACAAGTCCTTGCCCACGTCCACGATGAGATGCAACAAAATCTCTCACTGGGAAATTTTTTCCAGGCGCAGACCGTGGCCGAAATGGCCCTTCTTCTGGAGGGAGCGTCAGATGCGCAGCTCACATGTTTGTTGCCAATGAAGACCACAGGCACTCGACCTCCGCTTTTCTGCTTCCATCCAGTCGGTGGGGACATTTTAAGCTATGGGCCACTCGTAGCGTGCCTCGCCCCAGATCAACCTTGCTATGCCTTGCAATCTCGTGCTCTGCTCGGAAATGCACCAGAGCTAGACTCCCTGGAGGCTATGGCCAGTGAGTATGTGGCTGCTATGCGCTCGCAGCAGCCAGAAGGCCCTTACTACCTTCTGGGCTGGTCTATGGGTGGCGTTATTGCTTGTGCAGTGGCTGCTGAGCTAGAGAAGCTTCAGCAGAAGGTTGCCTTTGTTGCGCTCCTCGATGCCTATCTGCCAGAGGCTGATCAACCAATCGATCCTTTAGAAGGACCAGGGCTGGCTCTGGGGAGTATTTTTATGCAATCCTTTGCTGGCCTTTCTCTTGAAGAGCAGATTGACCTGCGCGAGACCCTGTTAGCGCTCCCTGAGCAAGATCGCTTCCAGGCGATTCTCAGTTGGGGCAAGGAACGCGAGCTTATTCCTACCAACTTTTCTGTCAAGGCTTTCGAGTCGCGTGCAGCTCTGGCAAACAAACATCTTGCCTTGCTGGCTTCCTATGAACAGTCGGTTATCGAGGCTGCTCTCTACATCTGGTGGGCTGACAATCCTTTGCTGGCGAGGCAACCTCAGACTGACTGGCGGCTCTATAGTCGGAGCGGAGTGCAGCAGTTTGCTGCGCAGGGGAATCATTACAGCTTTATGCAGCAGCCAGATATCCAGGCTGTGGCGGACCAGCTTGAAGAGCTAGTCCGTTCTTCATTAACTATAAAATAGTGACTATTTGTGCAAAAAATTTAGGAGTTTTTTGGTCAAAGAGGTGGAGAGCTTGTCCGGGAGGCGGGATGTTCCTGCTTCCTTTTCCTCTTTCCCAAAGAGCCATAGTGAGAATACATTAGGGAGAAAAATTGAGATGTCGCAGTCCGATCAGATCTCGCGTATCGAGACAAAAGCTGAGGTAACGGGCGATGTCCAGGGCGGTTCGCCCAGGTCATCTCTCCAGCGCTTGACTACTGGTTTTCTAGAAAGTATTTCGCTTCCCTTGAAGGACCGTAATTTTCTCTTGCTGTGTGGCGGTCAAGGTGTCTCCACACTGGGAGATGCTTTCTATCTTGTGGCTCTTCCCTGGATCATCCTGAGTAGAGGGGGGAGCGCCCAGCAGCTTGGCATCGTTCTGGCCGCCTACGGTGTCACCCGTCTTATCACGATCCTCATTGGTGGCATGCTCAGTGACCGTTTACGGCCGCGCTGGGTGATGCTCTTAGCAGATATTGGGCGTGCTGTGCTGATGGGTTTGATGGCATTTGAAGTGATTGGTGGTCATTATTCTCTTGGCCTTCTGGCTGGCACCGCCGCCGGACTGGGGATCTTCGCTGGCCTCTTTGTGCCAGCCTCCTTCTCAATCCTACCCGATATACTCTCAAAAGAGAAACTTCAAGCGGCGAATGCGCTCAATTCTTCGATCCTCCAACTGGCCACTCTGGTTGGCGCAGGCGTCGGAGGGACTATCATCGCGCTTTTCCAGCCGGGGACTGCACTCGTTGTTGACTCGCTGACGTTCGTGGTCTCCGCTGTTACGCTGGCTGCTATCAGTATCAGGCGTAGCGCACAGACTTCTGAGATAGCAAGCGCTGAAGCCGCCGATCAGACTCAGGCGACTGGTGACACCGAGGCAATCGCGGAGCAACAACTGACCTTTGGGCAGTTTCTTCGCACCTCCCGGCTGTTTCAGGCCACGCTGCTGGTCGTGTCTGTCACCTTCCTGACCTCTGGAGGCTCTATGGAGGTGGCGCTCCCTGCGTACGCACGCGGTTCATTGGCGACTGGCGTCAATGGTTATGGCCTGTTACTGGGCTTCTTCGGTGCTGGTGAATTGATCGGCGCATTGCTTGCCGGTGGGCTTGGCAAGCTGCCTCATCGCCCCGTGATCGTGCTTATACTACAGATTGCTCAGGCGATAACTTTTGTGCTGCTTCCTCTTTTCTCCAATTTCTCTGGAGCAGTGGTTGTGCTCGTCTTTGCTGGTGTGCTGAATGGTCTGATCAATGTAATGTACTTCACCTTGATCCAGGAATTTTTCCCTGACCATCTCATGGGTCGCATCTGGGGCGTTGTGATGTTTGCTACCTATGGACTCTACCCGTTATCTGTTATCCTGGGCGGCCTGGTGACCGATCACTTTGGTCCCACCTGGATGTTTATCGCTAGTGGCTTTGCCCTGATACTTGCCGCTACTATTGGTCTGCTTCAGCGGGAAATTCGCGAAATTGCGTAACATTTGTCATCGTTGCAAAATATTAGCGTCCCATAAAACAGTGCTTCAGTAGGAGGTGGATACATGACTCAGCGCCTGCCACATGATCTGCTATTTGAAACATCGGTCGATCTGCACACGCTGCCATATCTCGCTGATTACCAGCTCTTTGAGAGACACCTACTGCCTTTTACTGCTTTCTTAGAGATTGGCCTTGCAGTAGCTAGCGATCTCTCCAAATACCGTGCGTATGACCTCTGTGATGTCTTCTCCCATGAGAAGCTTGCCCTCTCTTGGGACAGTGGGCAAGCTATTGAGACACGTCTTCTCCACGAGACAGATGAGCGGTATGCCTTTACCATCCGTAGTCCAGCCGCATCTTCCTCTGAAACGATGGACGCGGACGCAGCCGGGCTGTATGCTCAGGGGCGGATCTCTCGACGGCTGAGTCGACAGGGTGACTCTTTTCCAAACCTGGCTGACCTTGCGGAGGTGCGCTTACAGGGTACCGTTCTCACTCGCGCGTCTTTCTACTCTCAAATGCGTGCTCTCGGTTTGCAGTATGGTCCGCGGTTTCAGGGTATTCAGAAGCTCTGGTGCAAGGATGGCGACGTTGTCGGTCAGATAACTCCCCCGGCATCGCTCCACTCTGAAGCGGATTTTTACCAGATACACCCTGCCATCCTCGATGCATGTGTCCAGGTGCTGCTCGCCGCGTCTTTACAGCAGAACGGAGTTTCAGACAATGCACTCTATCTGCCTGCCAGTCTCAAACGTCTTTCCATCTATGAGCGTCCGACTGCTGAAATCTGGTGCCTGGCGCGGTTACGACCCAGCGAAATGGAGCCGTCTCCTGTCCATGAGGGCGATATCTTTCTTCTGAATGAAGAGGGGCAAGTTCTGGCCCACGTTGAGGGCTTGCGTTTGCGGCAGGTAAGTGCCTCCACTCACTCTCGTTCCAATGGCACTGCCTCGCCGCCGACCACTACTCTACGCGATAGACTGCTGGTTGCTCCATCCACCCGGCGTCCGTTTCTGCTGGAGGCCTATCTGCGTCAGCAGATGGCGCGGGTAATGGGGATGGCCCCTTCTCAACTAGAGGCTGTCCAGACGCTGGCAGATCTGGCCTTCGACTCTATCATGGCGATTGAACTCAAGCAGCGCATTGAGAAGTATCTGGAGATTGATTTCCCGCTCAGCTCCTTTGTCCAGCATGCTACTATCGTTCAACTTGTCGCTTCCATGGCTGAGCAGTTTACCGCGTCGACTCCCTCTCCTCGTGCAACGCAGTTCCTCCAAGTCGCAGAGCAGCGTTATCAACCCTTTTTACTTAACGATATTCAACAGGCATACTGGCTTGGACGCGATCAAGCCTTTGAATTAAGCAACGTCGCTTCCCATCTCTACGCTGAATTTGAAGGAACCGATCTCGATATCTCCCGACTTGAACTGGCCTGGCGGCAGCTCATTGAGCGTCACGATATGCTTCGTTCCATCGTGCGTCCAGATGGTCAGCAACAGGTGATGGAGCAGGTTCCCGCTTACTCTATTGATGTTCGCGATCTGCGTGACCTGGATACCGCTACAGTAGAGGCTCTATTAGTTGTGAGTAGACAGGAGATGACTGCGCAGGTGCCACCTACCGATCGGTGGCCGCTTTTCCAGATTCGCCTGCATTGTCTACGCTCTGGGCGTATGCGACTGCATATCTGGCTCGATCTCCTTATCTCCGATGCGCTGAGTTTCCGGGTCATTCTGGCAGAATGGTTTGCACTCTATCAGCATCCACATGAACCTTTGCCTCCTCTTGACATTACCTTTCGTGACTATTTGCTTACCGAGCAGGTCCTGCGCGAACAGGATTCAGCCTCTTATACAAGAGCGCGTCAATACTGGCTTGAGCGGCTGTCGACCCTACCACCGGCTCCCGCCCTTCCGCTTGCACTGCAAGCAGGCGGATCGAGTCAACCGGCGTTTCTTCATCAGGTTGCCGAGTTGGACCGCCAGAGTTGGTCGCGCTTAAAGGCGCGTGCGGCCCAAGCCTCCGTGACTCCCGCTATGGTACTCTGCAACGCCTTTGCTGAGATTCTCACCACCTGGAGTTCAAATTCGCAGTTTACTCTGGTTCTGACGCGCTTTAACCGTCTTCCTTTGCATGAGCAAGTGAAGCGTCTCGTGGGTGATTTTACCTCGACCACTCTTCTCGCCGTAGACGATAGTGAGGGGTCTTTTGAGGAGCGTGCTCGACATCTGCAACAACAGCTCTGGACCGACCTGGAGTATCATCAAGTAAGTGGCGTGCAGGTCTTGCGTGAGCTTGCCAGGCTCCAGGGGAGCGCTGCCCAGGCCCGCGTTCCCGTTGTTTTTACCTGCATCCTGAACGGCTCATCTCCAGATGCGGCAACAGACGCTGCTTCGCTTGAGGCGTTCGGACGTGTGACCTACCTTCACTCGCGTGCTTCCCAGATCTGGCTCGATAACCAGATTTACGAGCACGAAGACGCGCTCACCATTACCTGGGAGACGATGCTCAATGCCTTTCCTACGGGTCTTGCCGAAGAGATGTTTAGCGCGTATCTGCAACTCCTGCATCAACTGGCACACGACGATCAGCGCTGGCAGGTGAGCCTGCTTGATGTGCTGCCTCCCGGACAGAGGCAGCAGCGCAAAGAGATCAACGCCACAGCGGCACCTGTTCCCACCGGATTATTGCACGCAGGTTTTCTCGCCCAGGTGACGAACTACCCCGAACAGATAGCTGTGAAAGCCTCTTCGCGTTCTCTTTCCTATGCTGAACTTGACCAGCGTACTCGACTGTTAGGACTCCAGTTGCGCCATCTTGGCGCACTGCCCAACAAACTTATCGGCGTCGTGATGGAAAAGGGGTGGGAACAGGTTGTTGCTGTCCTGGGTATTCTGCGCTCAGGTGCCGCTTATCTGCCTATCGATCCCCACCTACCTCAGGAACGCTTCTGGCATTTATTGGAGCGCGGTGAGGTTGAGCTGGTCTTAACCCAGGCGTGGCTGGATGGAGAGCTTTCCTGGCCTGATACAGTTCGTCGCCTGTGTATTACCGACCAGTGGTCGGCGGACCCTGACTATGGAGCTGACCTCAGCAATGCAGAGCCTATCCAGCGTGAGGAAGATCTGGCCTATGTCATTTTTACCTCTGGTTCGACTGGTCAGCCCAAAGGCGTGGCGATCGACCACCGAGGTGCCGTCAACACGATCATTGATATCAATCAGCGCTTTCATGTCGGCCCTGAAGATCGTGTCTTAGCCCTATCCGCGTTGAATTTTGATCTTTCTGTCTACGATATCTTCGGTACTCTGGCAGTCGGTGGCACGATTGTGATGCCTGAAGCCGGAGCAACCCAGGACCCCGCAGCCTGGAACGCTTTAGTGCTCACAGAGCGTGTCACTATCTGGAATTCGGTCCCTGCACTCATGGATATGTTCGTCGAATACGTGGCTGGTCGCTCAGAACTCTGGCCCGGCTCGCTGCGCCTGATTCTGATGAGTGGGGATTGGATACCTGTTTCTCTGCCCGATAAGATCTGGACCCTCCAACCAGCTATCGAGGTTATCAGTCTGGGAGGGGCTACTGAAGCCTCAATCTGGTCCATTCTCTATCCAATCACCTGCGTCGACCCGACCTGGAAGAGCATTCCCTATGGTCGCCCGATGGTCAATCAGCGTTTCTATGTGCTTAACAAAGCTCTGGAACCCTGTCCGATCTGGGTTCCCGGTCACCTTTATATAGGTGGAAGTGGATTGGCCAGGGGATACTGGCGCGATCCTGAAAAAACAGCCGCGAGCTTTATTACCCATCCCCGCACAGAGGAGCTGCTCTATCGTACAGGGGATCTCGGTCGCTATCTGCCGGATGGCACCATTGAATTCCTCGGTCGCGACGATTTCCAGGTGAAAGTTCGTGGGTACCGTATTGAGCTTGGCGAGATTGAGGCCACCCTCCGCCAGCACCCGGATGTTCAGGAGACCATTGTTGTCGTCCGCGAGGATGAGCCGAATGATAAACGCCTGGTTGCCTATGTCATTCCCAGGGACAGGTCTCTACGTAAAGAGGTGCATGCGCAGGAGGCCGAGTTCCAACAGGCTCGGCTTTCACAATGGCGGTCGATCTACGATGAGACTTATGCTCAAGCTTTAAAGTATGCAGAAACCGATGCCGCTTTCCTCTTTAATGGCTGGAACAGCGCCTATACTGGTCAACCGATGCCTTACGCCGAGATGTGTGAATGGGTTGAACAGACCGTTGCCCGTATACAGAGCCTGCGTCCTGCGCAGGTGCTTGAAATTGGCTGCGGTACTGGTCTGCTCCTGCTTCGCCTGGCTCCGCATTGTGTGCGTTACGTTGGTACGGACTTCTCTGAGGCTGCCATCCAGGCCGTCCAAAAGCAACTGCCCTATCTTCGCGAACAGTCCGCCGAGATTGCGTTTTTGTCGCAGCCCGCAGATGATTTCAATGGACTTGCGCCAGAGACCTTTGACACGGTTATTCTCAACTCTATCGTGCAGTATTTTCCCAGCATTGAATATTTCCTGGGGATAATGGAGGGGGTGCTAAAGCTTGTAAAGCCAGGAGGATCGATATTTATAGGTGATATACGCAACTTCGCCTTATTAGAGATGTATCATGCTTCGGTCGAAATATCCCGCGCCCCTGCTGACCTTGCCTGCCAGCAGTTACGTGAACTGGTGCAGAGGCGGGTTGAGTTGGACGAAGACCTGGCTATCGATCCTGCTTTCTTCCTGGCGCTTCAGCAGCACTTGCCAGGTATCGCTCACGTGGAGATTTTGCACAAGCGTGGGTGCTATCACAACGAATTGACCAGGTTCCGTTATGATGTCATTCTGCGGATCTCAGAGCATGATAGTCCTCCACCAGAGGTGACAGCCCTGGAGTGGCGTGAAGCACTTACTCCCTTAGAAGTACAGACGCTCCTGGCAAGCCAGGCTCCGGCGTGCTTGGCTCTGGCTGGCGTTCCTAATGCTCGTCTTGTGCCGGATGCATACAAATTGTCCTTGCTTCACCGTCCTGATGCTCCCGAGACAGTTGAGGAGTTGCAAAATCTTCAGGGAGGTTCTGGGATCGATCCAGAGGACTTCTGGGTTCTCAGCCAGAACGTTCCTTATAATGTGCATATCACGTGGGCTGGACCGGGCCATGAGGACTGCTATAATGTGATTTTGCTGTGCCAACAGACACCCTCAAACTCCCTGGACTCGGCTTCTCCTCTCTGGCGCTTCAGTGATCCACTTCCGCTTCTATCCTGGCAGGAATACGCTAATCGTCCCTCTCAGGATATATCTACGCGCCAGCATTCTTTTGCCTGGCGTCGTTTCCTTGAGCAGAAACTCCCAGAGTATATGGTTCCATCTGCTTTTGTCGTACTCGATACACTGCCTTTGACATCGAATGGCAAGGTAGACCGCCAGAGACTTCCCGCTCCCGATCGCATAGATCTTACCTCTGGCACTCTTCTCACTGAGCCACGAACAGAGGTCGAGCGCGTTCTCGCCGATATCTGGGTACAGGTTCTTGGTATCAGTACGCTGGGTATTCATGACAACTTTTTCGAGCTTGGCGGACATTCTCTGCTGGCGACACAGATTATCACTCGCCTGCGCGAAACGTTCAGTGTCGAATTACCGCTGCAATCTCTGTTCACCAGCACAACAGTTGCCGAACTCGCGATTGTGATTGAAAGGCTTCTGCTGATGGAGATTGAAAACCTCTCAGAAGCAGAGGCTGAGCAGCTTCTCGTTGATGCGGCAGAGATCGACGAGAGATAGAAAATAGAGTCCCTACTAGAGCGTTACATTTGCATAGTTCCGGGCTGATGCCCGCAGGAGGCGTTTCTATGACCAACTTATTTGAAAAATCTTCTTCCAGTGTAGCTGGTGGCAGACAGTTGACTGACAGATCGTATGGTTCCTGGCAATCACCAGTTACCGCTACTCATATTGCTGCCGGATCTACCCGCTTTAAAGAGATTCTCATTGACGGCACGACGATCTATTGGATCGAGCAGCGCCCCTCTGAAGGTGGGCGCTCGCTGATTGTTCGCTGTGAGGCCGGCGCTCAACCCATAGATCTCACCCCTTCATCCTTCGATGTGGGATCTCGTGTCCATGAATATGGCGGTGGTGCTTACGCAGTCAGTAATGGTACCATTTACTTTTCTCATCTGGCAGACTCGCGCCTCTATCGGCAAGACGCTCAGGCGTCTCCTCAGGCGATCACCCAGGCTTCCGCACTTCGCTACGCAGATATCCAGGTCGATCAGCAACGCAATCGCCTTATTTGTGTCTGTGAAGATCATACCCTCCAGGATCAACCGCCTCAGAATACGCTTGTGAGCGTCGCCCTTGCAGACGGCGAAGTAGATGGGCAAGTTCTGGTCTCTGGTGGAGATTTCTACTCCTCGCCGTGTCTTAGCCCGGATGGGTCGCGCCTGGCCTGGCTTACCTGGGATCACCCGCGTATGCCGTGGGATGGCAGTGAACTCTGGGTGGCAGATATTCTCCCAGATGGTTCCCTCGGCTCTGCCACTCTGGTCGCTGGTGGGCCTGAAGAATCTATCTTTCAACCCGCCTGGTCGCCTGATGGCGTGCTCCACTTTGTCTCTGACCGTACTGGTTGGTGGAATCTCTATGCCAGTGATGCCGATAACGTTCAGTTGCTCCATGCAAAAGCTGCCGAATTTGGGCTTCCCCAATGGTCTTTTGGGGAATCAACATACGCTTTTCTCTCATCTGAAAGCATTATCTGCACGTACACGATGGAGGGAATCTGGCACCTGGGTATCTTAGATAGAGCAACCACGGAACTCGTACCTGTCTCGACCTCTTATACAGATATCGGGTTTGTGCGGGCTGCCAATGGGCTGGCTTTCTTTCGCGCTGGTTCACCCGTAAAGCCAACCGCTATTGTACAGCTTGATCCTGAGACGCAACAGATGACTATTCTGTGTCAGCAGGAGGCTAAGATCGATCCTGGCTATCTCTCTCAACCTGAGGCCATCGAATTTCCCACTGCGAACGGACTGACAGCTCATGGTCTTTTTTATCCACCACAAAACCCGGATGGTACATCGCCAACTGGTGAGCTTCCTCCTCTCCTGGTCAGAATTCATCCCGGCCCTACCCTGGCCGCTTCTACTGCGCTGGATCTGACAATCCAGTATTGGACCAGCCGTGGCTTCGGCGTTCTCGATGTTAACTTTGGGGGCAGTACCGGCTATGGGCGTGCTTATCGTCAACGTCTCAACGGCCAGATAGGCATCCTTGATGTCGAAGATTGCACGAATGGTGCGCTCTACCTTGCTCAGGCTGGCAAAGTAGACGCCAATCGTCTGGCTATCTCAGGCAGTAGCGCTGGTGGTTTCACTGCGCTTTGCACGCTCACCTTCAAGGATGTTTTTCAGGCCGGTGCTAGCTACTACGGTATTAGCAACGGCGAGATTCTCGCGATGAGCATGCACAAATTTGAAGCGTACTACCCGCAAACCTTTGTCGGTCCCTACCCGGAATGCCGTGACCTCTACATTGAACGTTCGCCAATTAACGCGACAGATCGCCTGTCCTGTCCTGTCATTTTCTTCAGGGGCGCTGATGACTATATCGTTTCCCCGGAGCAGACTGAACTTATGGTGGCGGCCTTGCGCGAGAAAGGGCTACCGACCGCCTCGATTACCTTTGAAGACGAAGGCCATGTGTTCAAGCATGCCGAGAATATTACCAGATCCCTGGAGTGTGAGCTTTATTTCTACTCCCGCATATTTGGTTTCTCTCTCGCAGATGCGATAGAGCCGATCACTATTGAAAACTTATAACGAGTCTTACATGGATTTCCAGGGTTTGTTTGCCTGGCAAACGAACCTGCAAAGGCCAGAGGGATCTCATCGAGATGCAGATTGTACCGCAGATAATAAATGCGCAAGGTCGGTTTTATCTACTGCGGATGCCTGTACCAGACATTCCTTTGCGTGAGCAAACTTTCCCTGGTATGCGTAGACTTCTGCCAGATCTTTTAACGTTTGAGCGATCTCGGCTTGTCCAGAGCCTGGAAGTCGCTTGTAGAGTTCCAGGGCTTGTACATACAGATGTTCAGCCCTGGGATACTCCCCCTGTCTGGCGTAAATAGTTGCTAACTCGTTGAGGGTAAGAGCTATGAGCACGTGCTCGGTACCGAGTACCTGTGTAAAGATCTCTCGGCTTTTCTTCTGCATTGCTTCGGCCTCTGGATAGCGGCAGACTTCTCGCAAAAATATGCCCGTCTGGCAGAGCAAGCGTCCAGCTTCTAGAGAAACTATGCAGAAACTTTGAATGAGAGCAAGGCAACCGTGGACTTGAGGAAAGTATACCTGTTCGTTGGACCAATTGTGGTTTTTTTGTATTTCTGGGAGCATCTGGTTGACTATCAAGATCGTACGCTCAGCCCATATCTGCTGGGTCTGTTCATCCATCAGGCTTCTCAACACCACCTGCAAAAGCCGGTGGAGCGCCACTGTATGGGTATCGAGAGAGCGTCGTATGAGCGAGAAGCGACCCAGGATCGCAAAAACCTCGTTCAACTGCAATGGGTCGATCACGACCGGACCGAGCACAGAACCTAAATGTGCTTCTCCTTGCACAATAAGTAACTCAGGAATAGCATCAGGATGTAAAAAGGCGCACAAACGCAGCAGCTCTGCTGCGGCAGGATGGATTTGTTCGACCTGCTTGAAGGAGAGCGCGAAGGTTGTACTGACAGAATACGGATAAACCGAATCCGGTTTTCCTCGACGTGCAAGCAGGGTAGAGGCCCGTTGCAAATAGAGGTCGCGATATGTTTGCAGGCTACACCCTGTTTCTTCCATATACGCGCCAGCCTGGTCGAGAGCCAGGGGAAGACCTCCCAGGAGCGCACAGATTTCTCTAGACATCGCCCAATGTTGTTCAGATGCTTCGTGGTGCGAGGCATCATGGGCAAGAAGTTTAGCTCTGCGCAGGAGCAAGAGCGTTCCCTCTTCGGGTGTCATACTCTCTAGATGAATACGCTGCGCCAATGTGCCTGTCGATTGCAAGCGCGTGGTTAGAATCGCATGACCCTCACACCGCGTGGGCAGTACCTCTGCTATTATGCTGAGATCTTCCACGTTGTCGAAGATCAATAACCAATTTTTATGGGTCATCAGCCACTGCTTGAGCGTCTCTATGATCTGTTTAACATCTTGCATGTGTTGCACCGGCAACTGCAACAGGGGAGCGAAGCTTGCACTACTGGTCTGGAGTGTATCTCGGCTTTCAGCTTCGATCCACAAAATAGCCTGATAGGTGTGCGCATAGCGATAGACATATTCGATGGCCGTCTGGGTTTTACCAATACCACCCAGACCAATGAGTGCTGTTACCTGTCCTTCTTCGAGCGCTTTGTGCAACTGGTGAAGGATTTGCTCCCGCCCCGTAAAGAAAGGATTCCGTCGACAGGGAATATTCCAGTAAAACGAGAGTGTTGGATACTTCTCGCTTTCCTGATCTTTTGTGCCAAACAATACCTCCTCGCTTTTTTTGAATAGTCGGCAAATTTGTTCGCGGTCAAAGGGCTGGGGGAGTACCACATCGCGTTCCCAGCGGCGGATACTTCTGGCGGTAGTTCCAAGTGTGTTAGCGAGGACTTCTTGTGAGAGTTTGAGGTAAAGCCGTTCCCGGCGAAGCCGTTGCCCGACGCTTATCTCTAGTTTTCGATCCATAGTCGCTCCCTGACATTTTTTCGTTATTTTCCAAAAAATAAACAAAACAAATCGGATAGGAGGAAGGGATACCCATAATAGCCAGAATGTCCGAAAATGTGTCCGATCTGTCCTTACAATTATAGCATTTTGCCTGATATAGTAAAGGAGAAAGGGGGAAAGGTTATCCGATACCTGCGATACTAAACCATAGTTTATTTGAAGGAAGGAAAGCCAAAAAATGAGCATTGGACATAGGTTGCGCCGAGAACGACTTCGCCTTTGTCTCTCTCAAGAAATTTTAGCGGAAATGGTCGGAGTCACTACTCGCAGTATTAGTCGTTGGGAATGCGATCAAGCTCTCCCCTATCCCTGTCATCAAAAGCATCTATCTCGCATATTTCATACTGAACTTCCAGCTTTGTTCGGTGCCATTGATCAAAAAATCAGTGATTTCTCTGCACCTGTCTCTCATAGAAACATTCCCTATAATCGTAATCCCTTTTTTACAGGCTTCCAGCAGACCCTCCACCAGCTTCACAAGGTACTCAGACCCAAACAAGTAACAACATTCGCCTGGCCCTATGCACTGGTTGGCCCAGGGGGAGTTGGCAAAACACAAATCGCACTTGAGTACTCCTATCGGTATGCGCATGAGTATACTCTAATCTTCTGGGTTACCGCCGAGACTCACGAAACTCTTCTTGCTAGCTTTCTCTCAATAGCAGATCTTTTGGACTTCCCTAAAGAACATGGGTCGAGTTCTCATTCTATCGTTGCCTCAGTCCTGCATTGGCTGCATACTCATGAGGATTGGCTATTGATTTTTGACAATGTGGAAGATCCTGGGATTGTTAAACCCTTTCTCCCAACTTCCGTCCAGGGTTCGCTGCTCTTGACCACACGCTTTCAGGCACTAGGGGATCTGGCTCAAAGACTGAACATTGAACGTATGACACCTGAAGAGGGCATACTGTTCTTATTCCACCGGGCCAAATTGCCGATTATCCATGCCTCTTCTTTAGCAGATGGTGCTCCTGAAGATTATCGCACCGCTGCGAAGATTGTCGAAGCCTTTGATGGACTCCCTCTGGCTCTCGATCAAGCTGGCGCTTATATAGAAGAGACGGGGTGTAGTCTTCATGGATACTATACACGTTATTGCCGCTATGAAACCAGGGTGCTGCAACGACGGGGCGATCGCGTTTTTGATCATCCCCAATCCGTC
>DAOTTJ010000366.1:0-11268 GCA_034437695.1 Ktedonobacteraceae bacterium | reverse complement strand
AAGCATTGAATTTATGAGTCATCCCTGATTTTGTACAATCAGGACAAACATCCTGCGTGTGTTGCCGGTCGCCGCAGGCGACCGGCAACACACGCAGGATGTTTGTCCTGATTGTACAAAATCAGGGATGACTCATAAATTCAATGCTTGTCCTCTTTACTCAGCGGTAGGCGAACCGAGACGGTGGTCCCGTAGCCAAGCTGACTCTCGACAAAGATATGCCCGTGATGGTCTTCGATAAGTCGCCGGGTGATCGGCAGGCCCAGACCGATGCCGTGCGCTCTGGTCGTGTGAAACGGTTGAAAGATGCGTTCCAGATCGTCGGGCGCAATACCAGCGCCCGTGTCGCTGATGACCAGTTCGAGCCAGCCAGCGCGGACGCTGCGCTCGGAAACTGTCTGCTCGTTCGGACCAGGCCGGGGCTGTATCCCCTGGGGTTCCGCCCATCGATCTGTTTCCACAGGCAGATAATGCGCTGGCGCTGCTGCCAGCAGACCTATCCTGGTATCCGCAGGCAGCACGTGACAGAAGACGGAGAGCACCCCGCCTGCGGGCATGGCCTGGAGCGCATTTAAAAACAGGTTCATCAGGACCTGCTCCATCTGGGCGGCATCGATCTGCGTGGGTGCCAGATCCTGGTACACCTGGCGCACCCGCACCCCGATTTCGTCGCACTGCGGTTTGAGAAAATGCAACACGCGTGCGCTCAATTCATCCAACCGACACTCGACGCGATGCAGGCGGCCAGGTCGCGCAAAGAGCAAGAGGTCGCGCACAATCCTATCGAGCCGCTCGACCTCTTTCAGCACCACCGCAATAGACTCGTGCGCGTTCGCGTCCGACTGAGCCAGCAGTTCCTCACCCCCCAGGTCGTCGCGCAACATTTGCATCGAGGTTTTGATCGAGGCCAGTGGATTGCGCACCTCGTGAGCGACGCAGGCCGACATCTCGCCCAGCGAAGCCAGGCGATCGAGGCGGCGCTTCTCCTCTTCCAGGTGGTAGACGCTGGTCACATCGGCAAAGGTCGCCAGCACACCGCGTGGTTGACCCTGCTCATCGCGCAACAGAGCCAGCGTCAGGTCCAGGGCCAGCTCGCGTCCGTGGCGTCCCCTGGTCACCAGTGTCTCGTGACGCGTCTGCCCACCGCGCAGAACCTCCGCCAGCTTACTCAGATCGAGTATCTTATACACCGACTGGCCAATAATCTCTTGAGGATGATAGCCCAGGACAGCTTCAGCAGCGCGATTAAAAGTCATGATCTCGCCCTGGACGTTCATGGTCATAAGTCCGCTAGGGATACTCTCAAGGATAAGTTCTTTGAGCCGGCGGTCATCCAGCGCCTGGTGCAACAGATAGCGGGCCTCATTGCGAGCCTCCAGCACATCGTCCATCAACGCGATAGTGTCCAGCACCGCGCTGGCCTGATTGGCCAACACCTGCAAGAGGACCAGCTCCTCGCGCCGCATTCTCCGCGGTCGCATATATGCCCCGACTATCACCCCAAGCAGACGCGGCTCCGTCCTCTCGCGAAGCGGCACAACATAGGGCAGCGCAACGGCACGCACATGACTCTCTTCACGATTGCCAAGCAATGGAAGCGCAAAAAAGGTCTTGATGCGCGGGGCAAGATAGCTCATGTAGTCGCCCACATGCTGCTCGCCAACCCGCTCAAGCACCAGCGGCGCAGCCGAGGGATCGCTCTGCCAGTGCTGCCAGAGACGCGTATACAGAAGCGGAGAGATCCACGCCTCCTGCTCATCGACGCCCGCCAGCTCAGGCAAGAGAAGCGAGCAGAGATCGACATCGACAATCTCGTGGGTACGTTGAAGCACAATACGTTGTACGCGACCAGGAGAGCGCAAAGAGCCGTTCATCTGACTGCTAATACCGTTGAGCAAGGAGAGTTCATGAATGCGCTCGCGGTCGCGTTCGAGCAGACGCGTATTTTCCAGCAGCATCGCCACCACATTCGCCGCCACCGCAACCACAGGCAGATCCTCGGGCGTCCAGCCGTGGGCGCAGAGGGTCAGGCACTGCTCACGCTCCGACGTAGCACGCATCGCCACCAGAACGCCGATCGCCCGCTGACGATAGATCAGCGGCGCACAGATCAGTGTGTACTCGCTGTCCATCAACCCGGCCAGCAGCGCCTGACGCGTGCGCCAGGCCCGCGCCTCAGGAACCTCGCTCGTCAGCTCAATCGGATTAATATGCGCGACCGCCAGCAAGGTCGAGGACCAGCCCTGTTGATCGGCAAAACTGCCAGCAGCAAACTGCAACGTCTCGTCGATACGCTGGTACAAAAGAATCGCGTGGCAATGGAACAGATCGGTTAACCGTAGAGGAAGATCGTCGCGTAAAGCACAGTAATCCGTCGCTGCACTAAATTCGTCCAGCAGTGCGGCCAATATCGCAGATGTGTCCAGATGATCCGTAAAGTACTCCACTCCCATCCTCGCGCTTCCCTTCACTCGCTCCCAGACAGTCTCCCTAAAAATCGTGTATCCTCTGTGACTTTCTCTACTATACCATGTTTTCCCCCTTTTTGCATACTCAGCTATAAATTGTCTCAGGACCCCCTCCCCCATCGGCCTGAAGTGAAGCAGGAGTGCAGAGGGCGGCCGCCCTCTGCCGGGTTTGGGATGTCCCCAACAAACTTTTTATTGTGTTTTGCCTGTTTTACCGGAGGCAAAACAGGCGTGCAGAGAAGTGCTCTCTGCTAACTTCAGGCCCATGGAAGGGAAAAAATCTCCCCTCGAAAAATGCAGAGATAAAAGGCTTGACAGAGGTCAATAAGCTATGGTATAAATTGCACAGCAATCAAACAACCGAATCGTACAAAGCGTTGCGGGGACAAGTAACAGCACGAAGCATGCAGAGAGTAGGCGGACGGTGCAAGCCTATATGCCTTTCGACTGTGAACAAGAACCCCAAGCTGCAAGAAGAAATTGCCTGGTGCAAAAGTAGAACTTGCCGGTAGCCTCCGTGAACGGGCGCAGGTGCATCGTAAGACATGCCCACAGAGGCTGGCATTGCAAAGTGCTGGCGAATGAAGGTGGTATCACGAGAGGCCTGGCACTTTCCTCATATAGAAATTGCCGCTCTTCGTCCTTCCCAATGGTTGAATTGGAGGATGAAGGGCGTTTTTTATTGCCCACATCGCTGCCAACAGACGACAGGAACAATCGCATACTGCTAAAGGCCAGGATCGGACGAGTAACGATCTCGCCGGCATTCAGAGAGCGGGCGCAAGCTGTAAAGCCCGTATGTCGGGGATCGTGAAAAAAAACCAGAAGCCGCAAGAAGAAATGGCTCACGTCTCTATTGAGCCAGAGTAGAACTTGCCGGTCGCCCCCGTGATCGGGCAACAGGGAACAGAGCGGCCCAGAGGTCGCACTGCACTCTGACGAGGTAGGTGCTTGACGGCATCTACGAATGAAGGTGGTAACACGAGAGCAACGTGATAGCTCCTCGTCCTTCGCTCAAAACGAGCAGGGACGATGGGCGTTTTTTTATTGGAACATAGTGTATGTACAACACAGAGAGGATAGAAAACAATGGTAAGCTGTCCCACATGCGCGGCTGATCTGGATCTCACGGGTCTGCTGGTTGACGAACTTTTTCCTTGTCCCGAGTGCAACCAGGATCTGATAGTCCAGGAGGGTGGCACGGTTGTAGAGGCCGAGCGTTCTGAGGACTACGGGGAGTAAAAAGATGCGTCTAGCGATCCTGATCACTCACCTGCGCCCCGAAGAGAAGCTCCTGCTTGAGGCCGCACACAAGCTGGGCATCGAGGTCGAAATGGTCTCCGATAGTCGGCTGCTGCTGGACCTCGCGCAGCCGGATAAGAGCTGGCGCACGTACGATGCGGTCCTGTGTCGGAGCGTCAGTCAGTCGCGGGGTCTGGCCACCCTGCATGTGCTGGAACATTGGGGCATCCCGGTCTTTAATTCGGCCCACGTCACCACTGTCTGCAACGATAAATTGCTGACCACTCTGGCGCTGCTGCACGCCGATATCCCGACGCCGCGCACGCTGCTCGCCTTTGAGCAGGAGACCGCGCTCCAGGGGATCGAGGAGCTGGGCTATCCGGCTGTCCTTAAACCAATCGTCGGCTCGTGGGGCCGCCTGCTGGCACGCATCAATGACCGCGACGCGGCCGAGGCCATTCTGGAGCATCAGGAGACGCTTGGCAGCTATCAACACCATACTCACTATATCCAGGAACACATCAATAAGCCACAGCGCGATATCCGCGCCTTTGTGGTCGGGGGACGCACGATCTGCGCGATCTATCGCACTAGTTCCCACTGGGTAACCAATACGGCCCGTGGCGCGACAACCGGCAATTGTCCGCTCACGCCCGAACTCGATGAACTGTGTGTCTGCGCTGCTCAGGCCGTGGGCGGCGGTATTCTGGCAGTTGATCTCTTTGAGGACGCCGAGCGTGGCTACCTGGTCAATGAGATCAACGCGACTATGGAGTTTCGCAATAGCATCGCTCCGACGGGCGTCAATATTCCTCTGGCGATACTTGAGTACGTGCGCTCACGAGCGCGGGTGGAGGTGGCGCGATGAGCCAGCTACGCGTCGCGATCGTCGGCGGCTCGGGCTATACGGGAGGCGAACTGCTGCGCATCCTGCTCTTTCATCCGCAGGTAGATGTCGCTCAGGTCGCATCCGGCAGCCACGCTGGCCAGTTTGTCTACAGCACCCACCCGAATCTGCGCAAGCTGACGAGCCTGCGCTACTGTCGTCCCGATGACCTGACAGGCTGCGACTTGCTGTTTCTCTGCCTGCCACATGGACGTTCCTCGGAGAGTATCGAGCAGTACCGCGCTCTTGCGCCGCGCATTGTCGACCTCTCGGCCGATTTTCGCCTGCGTTCGCCCGAACTCTACCAACGCTGGTACGGTCACGCACACGCGCAGCCCGCGCTGCTGAGTGAGGCGGTCTATGGACTGCCCGAGCTGCACCGGGCTGAGTTGCGCGAGGCCACGCTGGTCAGCGGCACCGGCTGTATGGCGACGGCTGCCATCCTGGGTCTGACCCCTCTCTACCGCGCCGGCCTGGTCGATCGCACGCTCCCGCTGGTGGTCGAGGGCAAGATCGGTTCTTCGGCGGCGGGAGCCACGCCGGGCGCAAGCAGCCACCATCCCGACCGCAGCGGCGCAGTACGTTCGTTCCAGCCCACTGGTCACCGCCACAGCGCGGAACTGATCCAGGAGCTTGGACGCGAAGCTGGCTGGGAGTCAGATCCGTCTGTGGCCTTCTCGGCCACCGCTATCGAGATGGTACGCGGCATTCTGATTACTGCGCACGTCTTTACTCACGAACAGATCGACGAGAAACAGCTCTGGCGAGCCTACCGCGAGGTCTACCAGCACGAGCCATTTGTGCGCATCGTCAAAGAACGCCAGGGCATCTATCGCTACCCGGAACCAAAGATCCTGGCCGGGAGCAACTACTGCGACGTTGGCTTTGAGCTGGACCTGGCGCAGGGACGCATCGTGGTGATGGCGGCCCTGGATAACCTGGTCAAGGGCGCGGCTGGCAACGCTGTCCAATGTATGAACTGTATGTATGGTTGGGATGAGACGCTGGGGTTAACCTTCCCTGGCCTGCACCCGGCATAGAGAGAGAGGAAAGCACCTATGACGCTGGTAATCAAGCTTGGCGGCGCGGCTGGAGTGGCCACCGACCGCATTCTGGACGAGATCACCGCCTACCTGGACGCTCCGCGCTCCGACCGCCGCGTTGTCCTGGTCCACGGCGGCTCCGACCTGACCAATGCACTGAGCCGCGACCTGGGGATGGAGGTACGCACGCTGACCCTGCCAAACGGCATGACAAGTCGCTATACCAACCAGGAAACGCTGCGCGTCTACGCGATGGCTGTGGCCGGACAGATCAATACTGAGCTGGTGGCGCAGTTGCAGCAGCGCGGGATCAACGCGCTCGGACTGGCAGGCGTGGACGGACGCCTGCTGGTGGCCCGACGCAAGGCGGCCATCCGTCACGTCACGCCCGAGGGACGCACGATGGTCGTGCGCGATGACTACACCGGCCAGATCGAACAGGTCAACGCCTCGCTGCTGAATACCCTGCTGGATGCCGGCTATATGCCAGTCATCGCGCCCCTGGCCCTGAGTCATGAAGGCGAACGCCTGAACGTCGATGGCGACCGGGCGGCGGCGGCCATCGCGGGTTCACTGCACGCCGAGCAACTGGCGATTTTGACGAATGTGCCTGGTCTGCTCCGCGATCCCTCCGACCCCACGACGCTGATCCGCCGTGTCGCACTGGCCGAGATCGACGCTTGTAACGCGTACGCCCGTGGGCGCATGCGCAAGAAGCTGCTTGGAGCCAGAGAAGCCCTGGAGGATGGCGTGCAGCGTGTGTTGATCGGTAACGCCGAACTGTCGGCGCTGCTCGCGGGCGCTGGCACGCTGATCGAAGCAGCCCCGGTCGCGGTCGCAGCCGGGATGAGGGAGTAGAGAAAAATTATGCTGGCAGTAACCAATACCACCATTGAAACCGAAGATAGCTACACTAGTGGGGTCTACAGCAAGCGCCCGGTGACGATTGTACGCGGCGCAGGTGCGCTGCTGTGGGACGAGGCCGGGCGCGAGTATATCGACTGCATCGCCGGACATGGGGTAGCCAACATCGGCCACGGTCGCGCGGAGGTCGCGGCGGCCATCGCCGAGCAGGCGCAACGCCTGACGACCTGTCCTGAGATCCTGTACAACGATACGCGAGCACGCCTGCTCGAACGCCTGGCCAGACTGGTCCCGCTGACACAGCCGCGCATCTTTCTCTGCAACAGTGGCACCGAGGCGGTTGAAGGCGCTATCAAGTTTGCCCGTCTGACCACCGGGCGCACCGGGATCGTCGCCACGCTGCGCGGCTTCCACGGACGCAGCATGGGCGCTCTTTCGGCCACCTGGGAACCCCACTACCGCGAGCCGTTTGCACCTCTGGTTCCCGGCTTTACCCACATGCGCTACAACAGTCTGGACGCGGCACGTGCTGCGATTAGCGAGCAGACGGCTGGCGTTTTGATCGAGCTGGTACAGGGCGAGGGCGGGGTTCATCCGGCCACGCAGGAGTATATCAGCGGACTGGCGGAGATCTGCCACGAGCGCGGCGCACTCCTGATCGTCGACGAGGTGCAGACGGGCTTTGGTCGCACCGGCCGCCTCTTCGCCAGCCAGCTCTACGGGGTCGAGCCAGATATCCTCTGCCTTGCCAAAGCCCTCGGCGGCGGTCTGCCGATCGGCGCAATCTGTCTGGGCCAGCGCGTCCAGCAGAGCGGACGCATCACGCGAGGCGCACACGGCACGACCTTTGGGGGTAATCCACTGGCGTGCGCTGCGGCCCTGGCTACGCTCGATATCATCGAGCACGAACACCTGGCGGAACAAGCGGCCGAACTCGGCGCGTACGCGCTGGACCGTCTGCGTCAGATCCAATCGCCACTGATCCGCGAGGTGCGCGGCAGCGGTCTGCTGCTGGGCATCGAGTTGAAAGCTAACGTGCAGCCCTACCTGGAACAATTGCTTGCGCAGGGCATCCTGGCCCTGCCCGCCGGCTCGCGCGTCCTGCGTCTACTCCCCCCCCTGGTCATCAGTCGCGAACAGCTCGACCGCGTGCTCGACGCGCTCGCCACCATCCTGGGCGATACCTCGCCGGCCACCAGCGCAGCGACGACCGAGCAGATGCGCCCGGAAGTAGCACTCCTGCACGACCTTCTGCGCATCCCCAGCTACTCGGGGTCCGAACACGCCGCCGCACACTACCTGGTCGAGCAGGCTCGCCAGTTGGGTCTGGAGGCGCACATCGACGAAGCGGGCAACTTCGTGGCGGGAGCGGGTCTAGAGAGCAGTTCACAGCCGCTGATCCTGCTCGGCCACATGGACACCGTACGCGGAGTAGTGCCAATCCGCATTGAAGAGGAGAGACTCTACGGACGCGGCGCGGTCGATGCCAAAGGTCCACTCGCCGCCTTTCTGTGCGCAGCCGCTCGCGTGGCCGCCAGCGGTCCACTGGAGCGCCCCTTACTGGTGATCGGCGCAGTCGAAGAAGAGTCCGCAACCTCCAAAGGAGCGCGGGCCGTGGTTGGACGCTACCAGCCCCTCGCCTGCGTAATCGGTGAACCCAGCGGCAGCCAGGCGGTGACGCTGGGCTACAAGGGTCGCCTGCTGGTCGATGGATACGTCAGCCGATCGCTCAGTCATACAGCCGGACCCGAGCAGCCGAGCTGCGAAATCGCCGCCGCGTTCTGGGAGCGTGTGCGTGTACACGGCGTAACCTGGAACCAGCAGATCCCCAACGCCTCGCTCTTTGCCTCGCTGATGCCCTCGCTGCGCTCGCTCAACAGTCAGCAGGACGGCTTGAGCGAGACTACCAGCTTTACCATCGGGTATCGTCTGCCACCGCGCTTCGACATCGCCGACCTGCGCAGCCAGTTGGAGTCCTGGGCTAGCGCGATGGAGATCAGCCTGACCTTGCGCGGCGAAGAACAGGCCATTCAATGCTCGCGCACGACTCCGCTGGGCCGCGCCTTCGCGCAGTCCTTCCGCGAGCTGGGCATACAACCAACCTTTAAACTCAAAACCGGAACCTCCGACATGAATGTGGTCGCACCCACCTGGGGCGGCAATCTCCTGGCCTACGGACCCGGTGACTCGCGCCTGGACCACACTCCGCAGGAACATATTGTGCTCGCTGAGTACCTGCAAGCTATCGACGTACTGGAGAGTGTGCTGCGGACTTTGACGCAGCCCGAAAGAACGACAGAGGCATGAACAGACTGACTATTCTCGACACCACCCTGCGCGAGGGGGAACAATTCATCGGGGCCTACTTCCGCCTCGAACAGCGCCTGACCATCGCTCGCCAGCTTGATGCGATCGGCGTGGATATGCTTGAAGTCCCTTCGCCGATCGCGTCACCCGACACACGCCAGGCCATCGAACACATCTGCGCACTCAACCTGCGGGCGCAGATTGTCGCGCATGTGCGCTGCGTCGAAGCCGATGTCGAGGCCGCGCTCAGCACGCCGGTCGACGGTCTCAACCTCTTCTATGGGACCTCGCCTGAGATGCGCACCCACAGCCACGGACGCAATATCGCGCAGATCACCGCCGAGGCGGTGCCGCTCATCAGGCGCATCCGGGCGGCTGGTCGCTATGTGCGCTTCTCGGCGGAAGACGCCTTTCGCAGCGACCTGGTCGACCTGCTGACAGTCTTTGACGCGGTCGTCGAGGCAGGCGTCGAGCGCATCGGGCTGCCCGATACTGTAGGCATCGCCACCCCGCGCCAGGTCGAGCGCATCGTGAGCCTCTGCCACGAACGCTACCCCCACGTGGGCATCGAATTTCATGGACATAACGATACAGGATGCGCCGTGGCCAACACCGCTGCCGCGCTGGCCGGCGGGGCCGACTGCCTGGATGTGACTGTCCTGGGCATCGGCGAGCGCAACGGCATCGCCTCACTCAGCGGACTGCTTGCCCACCTCTATGTCCACTACCCCACGCTGCTGGAAAACTACAACCTGGGACAGCTCGCCGCGCTCGATCACTACGTCGCCGACTGCCTGCAAGTCCCGATTCCCTTTAATATGCCGATCACTGCGCCTGGAGCCTTCACCCACCGTGCCGGTATCCACACCAGGGCCGTGTTAAATAACCCACGCTCCTACGAAGCGCTCAACCCCAACGACTTCGGCCTCGACCGCCGCCTCGATATCGGCTCGCGCTACACCGGACGCCACGCCGTCGGCCAACGCGCCAGCGAGCTAGGCATGCGCCTGAGCGAAGACGAGATCAGCCAGCTCACCGGCTCGCTCAAGGCCAGAGCCGAAAGCGGAGCGCTAAGCATCGACGAGGTCGACACGTTTATCCGTACCTGGTACGTCCAGCAACGCGCCCAGATCACCATCGAACGCAGCTAATACAGAGAAAGAAGGAACAAACACATGGGAACCTTAACCGAAGAAATCTTTAGCCACAAGCTCGGACGCCGAGTAGAACAGGGCGAAACCGTCGTCGTAGAGGTCGACCACGTCATGAGCCACGACACGACCACCCCACTGGCCATCGAGGCCTTCCACAAACTGGCCCCCCAGACCGGTGGTCAGGTCTTCGATCGTCAGCGTTCACACCTGATCTTCGACCACATCATTCCCGCATCCACGATTCAGGCTGCCAGTCTCCACCGCAAGACGCGCGAGTTTGCCAAAGAGCAAGGTCTGGAGATCTTGCAGCAGGGCATCTGCCATCAGGTATTGCCGGAGATGGGCTTTGTCACCCCTGGCGCGATCATCATCGGCGCAGACAGCCACAGTTGCAGCTATGGCGCGTTTGGCGCGTTTGGGACAGGCATGGGTTCGACCGATATAGGCGTCGCCTACGCCACCGGGCGAGCCTGGTTTCGCATCCCCACCACTATCAATATCCGCCTGATCGGCACACTCCAGCCCGGCGTCTACGCCAAAGATGTCACCCTGGAGATGGTCCGCCGCGTCGGTGTGGATGGAGCCAACTACCGGGCCATCGAGTTTACCGGCGAACTGGTCGAAAGCTTCTCCATCAGCGAACGCTTCACGTTCTGCAATATGGCTATCGAGATGGGCGGCAAGGCCGGACTGGTTGCCGCCGATGAAAAGACCCGTGAATGGCTGAGCGGACGCACCGACAAAGCGTATCCGATGCTCAAGGCGCAGAACCCACAGTACGACGAGACCTTTGAGATCGACGCCACCAATCTGCCGCCGCTGATCGCCTGTCCGCCCGATGTCAACAACGTCGTGCCGGTCACCGAGGTCGAAGATATCAAGCTCGACCAGGTCTTCCTGGGAACCTGCACCAACGGTCGCCTCGACGACCTGGAGATCGCGGCCAGCATCCTGAAGGGCCGCAAGATCCACCCTGAGACGCGCATGGTGATCATCCCGGCCTCACGCGAGATCCAGCTAGAGGCCCTGAGGCGCGGCTACATCGAAATCTTTATCGAGGCCGGAGCCTCGGTCGGCACGCCCGGCTGTGGTCCCTGCATCGGTCGCCATTTCGGCGTCCTCGCCCCCGGCGAACGCGCACTCACAACGATGAACCGCAACTTCACCGGACGCATGGGTGACCCGACGGCGGAGATCTACCTGGGTAGTCCGGCCACAGTAGCGGCCTCGGCCATCACCGGCCACATCACCGACCCGCGCCACTACCTCTAATTCTCTCCAGGCGCAGGCGAAAGATCTTTTCC
>DAOTTJ010000365.1:0-12013 GCA_034437695.1 Ktedonobacteraceae bacterium | reverse complement strand
CACGACGAGGCCGAAACAGGACAACTGATGTCGCGTCTGACCGTGGATATCGAGGCGGTGCGCAACTTTTTCCCGCTCGCCTTCTTACGCGCTATCCTGGCTATCTTCTACTTTGCAACTATCACGATTATTCTCTTCGTGCTCGATTGGCAGCTCGCACTGGTCACCAGCGTCTGCGTCCCGGTCTTGATCTTTCTTTCAATCCATGTCGCCAACCAGATCCGACCAATCTGGCAGCAGGTGCAGGATGAAACTGGCTCGCTGGGGACGATCTTGCAGGAGAGCCTGAGCGGGATGCGCGTGGTTAAGGCCTTTGCCCGCGAGGAGTTCGAGATCGAGAAATTCGGCGTCAAGAACCGCGAACTGCGTGGACTCAATATGGACGCCATGCGCCTCTCCGCCTGGAACCAGCCGTTGATGGTCCTGGTACTCAATATCGTGACTGTGCTGATCGTCTGGATCGGCGGTGTCGCGGTGGTCGGCCATCAGCTCAGCCTGGGCGTGCTGGTCGCGGTCACTCAGTATATCCTCCTGCTGGCAACGCCTGTACGTACCTTTGGCTTTATGGTCAACTGGTTTATGCGCGGCCTCTCCGGCGGGACGAATATCTTCCGCGTTCTCGATACACAGCCCACGCTGGTCGATGCACCCGAGGCTAGCGAACTGGACAGGATCAAAGGTCACGTAGCTTTCGAACACGTCTCTTTCGCCTACGGCAGCGGACGCGAGGTGCTGCACGATATCACTATCGACGCCCAACCCGGCCAGATTATCGCCATCCTGGGTCCAACGGGCAGCGGTAAAAGTAGTATCCTGCACCTCTTGCCGCGCTTCTACGATACTACCTGCGGACGCGTGCTGGTCGATGGCCACGATGTGCGCGATATCAAAATGGGTTCGCTGCGCCGCAATATCGGCCTCGTTCTGCAAGATGTGTTTCTCTTCAACGCGACTATCCGCGAGAATATCGCCTACGGCGTGGAGAAACCCAGCGAAGAGGCCATTCTGGCCGCAGCAAAGGCAGCACGCATCCACGAGTTTATCCTCGACCTCCCGCAGGGCTACGATACCTGGGTCGGCGAACGCGGCGTGACGCTCTCCGGTGGACAAAAACAGCGCGTGGCGATTGCCCGCACACTGCTGCTCAATCCACAGATCCTCGTGCTCGACGATTCGACCTCAAGTGTCGATATGGAGACCGAGTATCTGATCCAGCAGGCACTCGAAGCGGTGATGCAGGGCCGAACCAGCTTTGTGGTCGCCTCACGTCTGCGCACGATTAAAAACGCCGATCAGATCCTCGTCCTGGCACACGGCGAGATAGTCGAACGCGGGACTCACTCTGAACTGCTCGCGCTCCACGGGGCCTATGCCAAACTCTACGACCTGCAATTGCGCGAACAGGAAGAATCCGAAACCCAACGACTCGTCTCTGCCAGCGAACAGAAATACGAGGAAAAACGATGAAGAAAACCGATACCTTGCTGTTCCAGCAGCGCCGTCACTGGATTGAAAATAGTCTGGAACGCGCTGATGAAGACCTCTCGGGCCAGTTTAGCTGGAACGTCACCGGCAAATTTATCCCCTATATTAAGCCCTATAAAGGCTGGGCGTCGGCCAGCATCCTTCTGATGCTGATCTACACGGTCCTCAATCTGGCCAACCCTTTCTTGATCGGGCTGGCCATCGACGATTTTATCGGACGTAACGATCTCCACGGTCTTGCCGTGATTGGCATCACGCTGATCGTGATCAATATCCTGATGTGGCAGGCCCAGTACTGGCAGGTCTGGACGATGTCCTGGGCTGGACAGCAGATCCTTTCACAGCTCAGCACCGATATGTTCGCACACCTGCAACGTCTCTCACTCAGCTTCTACGATAAGACACAGGTGGGACGCGTGATGTCGCGCCTGCAAAGCGATATCGATGTGCTGGAGGCGATGCTCAACTCTGGCCTCCTCTCGATGCTCGGCTCGCTGGTCTCGCTGATCGGCGTGATCATAGCAATGCTCGTGATGAATGTCGGCCTGGCGCTGCTCTCTTTTACCGTTCTACCTATCATGTTTATTATCGCCTTTGTCTGGCAGCGACACGCCCAGCGCTCCTTCCGCCGCACTCGCGCCGCTATCTCGGTGGTGAACGCCACGCTCCAGGAGAATATCTCCGGGATGCGCGTCATCCAGAGTCTGGTGCGCGAGGACCGCAACCGCGACGAGTTTGAACTGCTCAACGCCTATAACCGCGATACCAACCACGAGGCCAGCCGCATCGCCGCGCTGATCCTGCCCCTGGTCGAAGTCGTCGCAGCGATGGCCATCGCGATCACCGTCCTATATGGCGGCATCCTGGTCTCGCAAAATAAACTGCAAGTCGGCGTCCTGGTCGCCTTTACGCTGTATATCAACCGCTTCTTCGACCCCATCCGCGATATCAGCCAGCAGTATTCGCAGTTCCAGCGGGCAGGCGTCGGCGCAGAACGCATCTTCCAGATCCTTGATATGCCCGTCGAGATTACCGATAAGCCAGGGGCCATCGACCTCCCACCGATCCACGGCGAGGTGGAGTTTCGCGACGTTACCTTCGGCTATAGCCGCGATATCCCGGTCCTGCACGAACTCAATCTGCATATCCAGGCCGGCGAGACCGTGGCGATCGTCGGACCAACCGGCGCAGGCAAGAGTAGTATCGCCGGACTGCTGACGCGCTTCTATGAGATTCAGGCAGGGGCGGTGCTGATCGATGGCTACGATGTGCGCGATGTCACACAGAACTCGCTGCGCAGTCAGATCGGCGTGGTTCTCCAGGAACCCTTTCTCTTCACCGGCACTATCCGCGAGAATATTCACTATGGTCGCCTGGATGCAAGCGAGCAGGAGATCGAGGACGCAGCCCGCGCAGTCGGCGCTCACGAGCTGATCAGCCAACTCCCCGCAGGCTACGCGACGCTTATCCGCGAACGAGGCCGCAACCTCAGCGTCGGTCAGCGTCAGTTGATCTCCTTCGCCCGCGCACTGCTGGCCGATCCACATATTCTGATCCTCGACGAGGCAACCGCCAGCATCGATACCTTCACCGAACAACTCGTACAGGAAGGACTCAAGCGCCTGCTCGCTGGACGCACCGCGCTGGTGATCGCCCACCGCCTCTCGACCATCAAGGGGGCAAATAAAATTGTCGTCCTCCAGGCAGGTCGCATCATCGAAGAGGGGACACATAGCGAGCTTCTCCAACTGGAAGGCACGTATACTACGCTCTACGCAATGGGCTTCCGCCACAGTACCCGCGAGACAGCAGAGAAGACGCCTATGCACTTTTCGTGAGTGCTGTAAGCTAACGAAACCGTCTCACGACGTTGTTTAAAGGTAAATCCAACCAGTATGGCAGTGAACAAGCGTTTCTAACGTGGCTTGCTCACTGCCATACTGGTTGGACAAGAAAGATCAATTGAATACTGAGATCTACACAGTATCATCAGAAAACATTAGCCGATCCCCTCGACAATGGCTCTTCCCAGGGGATGCCCCTCGTTCCATTCTGTAGCAATCAGGCGACGACCGGTCACCTCTTCTGAGGCATCTGAAGCAAGAAACACCGCAGGAGCCTGCATGATCTCTGGCTGGAGCAAGCGTACTCGCATATCTTCGGGAGCGGCAGAAGGGAGCATGCCGGTGTTGGTTGCCCCCCCCGGCAACAGAATATTCACACGAATACGCGAAGCGGCGAGATCCTGCGCCCAGATGGCAGAGGCAGCCTCCAGTGCCGCCTTCGAGGGACCGTACGGAGAGAAACCTGACCGCTTCATCGTCTCATAGCTCACACTGATATTGAGAATACTTCCTTTGCGCTGCTGATCTCTCATGTGTCTCACAACTGCACGAGTCATGTAGAACGGACCGTTAACATTGGTTTCTATGATCATATGCCACGTCGAAGGCTCTACCTCCCAAAAGTGCGAAGGCTCTGTCATAAAAGACGAACTGACGTACTTCATCCCTCGACCTGCATTATTCACCAAAATATCAATTGGCCCAAAGCGTTGGATCGTCTGATCGACGACCCGTTCACATACTTGCGGGTCAGTCACATCGGCAAGCAGTGGGAGCAGGCGTTCAGACCACCCTTGTTGCGTGAACTGATCGAGTTCCGCTTGTTCCCGTGCCGCTGTTATCGTCACTGATGCACCTTCTTGAAGATACGCTTCTGCAATGGCTCGCCCTATCCCCCGCCCGGCTCCGGTAACTATCGCGACCTTGCCATCTAACATTCCCATGCTCACTTCCTTTCGTTCTCTGTACTCTTCAACGCTCGTTCTGCTTCTCTTCTCAAGACGCTTGCTCTTCCTTCAAACGCACGGAAGAAAGACATCAGCTCTACCACCCAACAAGGTCCGGCGAAAGAAAGCATCCAGACCGGCGGCGCATATGGGCCAGAACGTCAGATAAGTGTTATACATCCACTTGTTTTGCAGCAGGCAGAATGTGCGCGGAACATACGCTACTTTTTCCAGGGAGCCGAGGCTTTGCTAATCTCGTCAAATTCGTCCTCGTTCAGCTCCCATTCAAGCGTCGCGAGGTTGTCTTGCAGGTGCGCCGTACTGGTGGCTCCAGGGATCGGAATGACCCGCTCATCGCGGCACAGCAGCCAGTTTAACGCGACCTGGCTGACCGAGCGTCCACGCGCCAGCGCGATCTGTTGCAGCGTCTGTTGCAGTCTGACCAGTTGCTCTTGTTTTAGCTGTTTATTTGACTGCTTGTGGGACGCTTGCTCTACGGCGGTCTCTCCCTGCTTCGCGCTCTCAAGGGCCGGCAGATCGCTTCTGTTCTGCAAGCGTCCACTCTCCAGGGGCCGCCACGCGACCAACGCTACGTTCAGCTCGCGACACGCTTCGAGCACGCCGTTGGTCTCGGGCTTACGATGCAGCAGACTATAGTGGACCTCGTTGGCCGCCAACGGCAGGTTATAACGCGCCAGTCGCGCCGCCGCCTGGCGCATCTGTTTCGCCGAGTAGTTGCTCACGCCAATTGCACGGATCTTGCCCGTGTGAACGGCCAGCGCCATCATATCCATCAGGGCATCGATATTCAGCAGGGTATAAGGCCAGTGGACATAGTAGAGGTCGATGCTCTCTACACCCAGACGGTCCAGGCTGGCGTCGAGCGCGTCCATCAAGGCGTGGGGCGAGAGACGCGTCGGCCAGGGGGCAAACTTGGTAGCCACGATCACTGGACGCATATCGCGGCGCATACACTCACCGAGCAGCCGCTCAGAATTCCCTCCGGTATACAGTTCGGCGGTGTCAAAAAAATTCGCCCCGGCTTCGATATAGGCCTGGTAGGTCGCAAAAAAGGCGTCGTTGGGCTTGCTGCGACTGCCTTTCCACCTGTTTGTACCCAATCCCAGGGCAGGCACGACGATCTCCGACGCGCCCAGAACACGCTGTTGATGTGTCGGCGTAATCATAGATTACCTCTCTCTCGTATGAGCCAGACATCCCTGACTCTTCACCAATTATACGCCTGCTACCAGCGGCAATGTGAACCAGAAGGTCGAACCTACACCCACCTGACTCTCCACGCCGACCTGACCTCGATGGTGTTCAATGATGGTCCGACAGATATGCAGTCCCAGTCCCAGTCCAACGCCCGAGCCGCTCTGGACCTTTACTTCCGGGACCCGATAAAAACGCTCCCAGATCTGCCTCTGATGGAGCGGCGAGAGACCCGGCCCCTGGTCGGTGACGGCAATACGCACTTGACTGGCCGTAAGGGCAATCTGAACCGCGATCGGCTTCTCTACCTCCGAGTACTTGAGCGCGTTGGTCATATAGTTGGTGACAACCTGGCCTATACGATCTCCGTCGATGGAAAGGATTAGCTGGTCGACAGGCGGCAAGTCGAGTTCGATCACCCGCTGCGGATGCAGGGTGCGCTGCTCCTCAACGGCCTGACGAATTATCCGCCAGAGTTCGGTCGGCTGCACACGCAATTCGAGTTTCTCGGCCTGAATACGCGTCGTGTCGACCAGGTCGCCGATCAGACGATTCTGAAAATCGATCTGTCGCTCGGCACGATCAAGCATACCACGCACATCATTGAGCCGCTTCTCAAGACCCACCACGTCATCCGGCAGACCGTTGACGATGCGTTGAAGCTGGCGCTTGCTCAGTTGGATATTTCCCTTGATCGAGGTTAAGGGATTTTTCAGCTCATGGCTGGCAATCCCCAGGAAAACGTCCATCCGCTGCCGCGCCTGCACCTGCTCCGTCACATCAACGGCGTGGACCAGGATACCCTCAACATCTCCATGCGAAGAGTGAAACGCCTGGTAGATAAAGTTGAAAAACACTTCCTCTAATTCTCCGCTGCCCACCCGATCAAGCATGACTGGCACTTCATTGCCGACAAAGGCTTCACCTGTCTGATAGACCCGATCCAACAGTTCGTAAATACCCTGACCTTCCAACTCAGGCAACGCTTCGCGTATAGTTTTGCCCACGATATCGCGCTGCCCAATCATCTGCAAGTAGAGCGGATTCGCCAACTCGTAGACGTGCTGCGGACCACGAAACATACAAATCACCGCCGGAGCCTGCTGCAAGAGATCGTACAGGTGCTGCCGCGCCTGTTCCACAGCTAATTGCGACTGATGGCGCTCGGTAATATCGCGCAAGACACAGATAGCTTCACACACCTGCCCCGTCGCATCCAGGATCGGAGCACCGGTCAGACTTATCTGACGATCCTGACCATCGACGCGAATGGTCAGATCGACCGCATCACTCCCGGTCAGCGTCTCACCACGCAACAGACGCCAGTGAGGCCACTCTTCTTCAGGTAAAAGACGCCCGTGGATATCGCGCAAAGCCATCAGTTCGGCTCGCTCTTTGAGCGAAAGATGTGCATAGTCAACCGCCGGATCGAGCTTTAAGAAGGCACGCAGGCCCTCATTCATAAAGCTGACCGAGCCATCTTGCTTGAATACCAGCACACCATCGGCAATCGCCTCGATGGTCGCGGTCACGTGGTTGTCCGCGCTACTTATCCGCCGATAGAGCTGGGTAATCTCCAGGCGCGACTGCACCCGCGCTAGCAGCTCACGCGCGGAAAAAGGCTTGGTCAGGTAGTCGTCGGCTCCGTTGTGCAAGCCCTCTAAGACCGCTCCCTCACCCGCCCGCGCCGATAAGAGCAAAAAGGGGATCTTACTCGTAACTGGATCGCTACGCACCAGTTTGAGCAATTCAATCCCATCGCGCTCCGGCATCATGACATCGCTGATAATCAGTTCTGGCACCCACTGCCGCAAGTGTTCAAGCGCGTCGTTCCCATCCACTGCCAGGCGCACTTCGTACGCTATCGCTAACAAGCGAGCCAGATAGTCGCGCATATCGCGATTATCATCGACAATCAGTACTTTTGGTCGATAGACCACCGCTTCGCTTCCTGGCCGCCCTACAGGAACCTCACGCTCGCGGTAGGGTGCCTGCGTGCGTGGAGTTGTACCATCACGTCTGGGCAACCAGCTCAAGGCTTCCTCTACGTACAGGTCGCTGCCCGGCGCGTTCTCTGTATCTATGCGCTCAATCCCCAGGCGCTCCTGCGGCAAATGAGCACTACCCCGCGGGATATTCACAATAAAGGTGCTGCCCACGTCTTGTGTACTGTGGACCGTGATAGTTCCATTGTGAAGCTTGATCAACTCCTGCACGAGCGAGAGACCGATACCAGACCCTTCCTGCGTCCGAGCCTTCACCCGCTGCACGCGGTAAAAACGCTCAAAGAGGTGCGGCAGGTCCTCAGCACTTATCCCTGTACCGGTATCCTGCACAGACAGTTCCGCCCACGTCTCGCACAAGCGTAAGGAAACTCGGATAGTGCCTTGCATGGTAAATTTCAGCGCGTTCGAGAGCAGATTGAGAACAATTTTTTCCCACATATCGCGATCAACATAGATCTGCTCACTCAAGGACTGACAGTCCACCACCAGTTCCAGGCCTGCCTCTACAATCGCCGAGTGAAACGCGCTCACCAGGTCGCGCGTCTGACGCGCAAGGTCGGTGGGAAGATAGATAGCCTCGACCCGGCCCGCCTCGATGCGCGAGAAGTCGAGCAAGGTATTGACCAGCTTGAGTTGACGAAGCTGGTTGCGATAGACCATCTCCAGGTTTAAATGCTGATCCTCGGTCAGGGGGTGCGCGGTGTCGCTCAGGACGTTCTCAAGTGGACTGAGCGAGAGGGCCAGAGGGGTGCGAAATTCGTGGCTGATGTTGCTAAAAAAAACGGTCTTTGCGCGGTCCAACTCTGCCAGGGCGTCGGCCCGCTCTTGCTCGTCCTGGTAAGCCCTGGCGGAGGCACAGGAAGTGGCGATCTGCGTCGCGATCATCCTGAGAAACCCACGATAGTCGTCATCCAATTGCCGGTGCTCGCTGATGCCCGCGACTAGAAAACCATAGAGCTGCCCCTGCTGAGTCGGCAAAACCAGCGGCAGAATCAGCGCAGTGCTGGCAGGCAGAGCTTCAAGGGCGACTCCAGCGTGCTCAGCAAAGGGAGCCAGCGTCTCTAGAAAGACCACCTCGCCCGTGCTCATCACCTCGCTAAACCAGCGACAGGCATCCTGGCCGGTAACAGCCAGCCTGTTAAAACGGGGCAACCCTTCCGCGAGCAGCCCACCGTCGCCTTCCAGGACCGCCGACTGACCATCGGACGTGAGTTGATAGAGCAGCGAGAATGGAATGTCGTCAGGGTCGCTGGCCAGCACGCGAGCAGACTCAAAACACACGCGGTCCAGCGTATGGACTTCGACCGTAGCCGCAGTCAACGCCTGCAACAGACGCAGACGCCGCACACCCAACACCTCCCCAGTCGTTTCGGTGACCGCAGTAAAAACTCCCACCACCTGTCCAGTCTCATCGCGAATTGGACTATATGAAAAGGTAAAGTAGCATTCCTCCGCGTACCCCTTACGCTTGAGGTAAAGCAATTGGTTCTCAGACCACGTCGACGTACCGTGCTCAAGCACTCCCGCCAACATCGGCCCGATAATATCCCAGATCTCCGGCCAACACTCACTGCCCGCCTGACCAAATGAGGCCGGATGCTTATCATCGATCAACTGACGATACGCGTCGTTGTATAGCATCACAAGGTCAGTTCCCCACCAGATAAGCATCGGAAAGTGGGACGCCAGACAAATACTCAAGGCCGTACATAAACTCTGAGACCAGTTCGCCGCCGCTCCCAACACAGTGGCAGACCAGTCATGCTCGCGAAACAACTTCCCCATCTCGCCCCCACCTGCAAATATCTGGTTGCCTTCACCAGGAAAGGTCGGGTGAATGGTTCCACTGCTCATAGAAACTGGCTCCTTCATTGCCCCGGTAGTCCGCCTCTTTAGATCGCTCTTGTGGTTCTCCAGGAACGTAATTCGACTATAATAAAGAGAGAGAGTGCGCACATAGCTCACACTCCAGTTAAGAGCTGCCACCCTTGACAATCTCGCTTGTGGTGACCTCTATATCCCAACGCAAGAGCCTTGCGTCTCTCCCCTATTATACGCCTTCTAGAATAGACTCTGTCAATGTGTAGCCTCTTCTACTCAGGGCTTTCCAGTTCTGTTCAAGCCTGCAGCTTGCGCCCCCACCTATAGATAGAACTCTGCTGGCAAATTCATCGCGCTCCTTTCCCCGCCCACCCACGCCTAATTTATAAATTAGGCGTGGGGTCGACGCGACCGAAAAATGCGACCAGATCAGGGTCGGTCAAGGCAAATTCACGAGTCGCAGGGTACAGCGTGAAGGCTTGCTGCAAGAGTGGCCACGCTTGTTCAGACCGACTGTGCGTGGCATAAAAGCAGGCCAGGTTATAGAAAATGGAGCCTTTCAAAGGGTCCGGCACCTCAGCCTCAATGACTTTGCTGGCCCAGACCTCATAGGTATCTATTGCCTGTTCGAGATCGTGGCGGTCAAGAGCATACTGCGCCAGATGTTGCTGGGTATGCTCGTAGCAATTGCCCATGAAGGCACTGTAGAGCGGCGCTCCCTCGTGTGTCCAGTCAAAACGCTTGAAAGCCGTCAACGCTTCCTCTGTGAGTTGGTCAGTGAGTGCAATAAGCTCAGCATATGCAGCATCAGATTCTGAGAGAAGATCAGACCAGGAGCGATACCGTTGCTTCTCAAAGATGACCGGGTTGAGTTGCTCAAAGTTGGCAGACGTGGGCTGCGGTTCCTTCTGAATGATTGCCTGCAATCTGAGCACAAGGCGTTGACGCCAGAATGTCATGTGGGCCACATGGTCTTTGGCAGACCAGCAGTCCGACGTGCCAATAATCGCTAGTTCAGCAGCAGGCAACTGCTGGAAAAAGGCATTCTGGCTGATCTGGGCTTGCCGTAAAAGATCAAGGAGCAGAGGCTTAAAAGGGGGTCGGGTCATGAAATGTTCTTTCTCACTTCTTGGTGGTGAATTGTCTCAAAAACAGGGCTGATGTCGCCCGTGCCGCGAGAACAGAGAGCAATAGCAGCAGCAGAGGCAACGCACCTGAGAGAAGAACATCAAAAGTGGGTCTCAAAGAAGTGTGGAAGCGGCTCTCTTCCTCAATTCTGACACACAAGGATGCATGGGCAAATCAGCCACGGCTTCTCGCTCGCCAGGTGCAGTGTCTCATGCAAGGGATAAACATATTCTTCATAGATCACACCTCCTTTCAATGGTGAAAAACATCATCCAGAGATGAAGTATACCAGAGAGGGCAGCTTTTGAGAAGAGGGCTATTTAATGCTCCGCAGTAACCCCCACCCCAGGCTTTTCACGGGTAGGTTTTTTGTCCTTCCCTGCTTGTCGGGCAAGGTTGCCCCACCCCCAAAGAGATGAAGGTATAGGAAGGCGTTTGTCGGGCGCACGTCTGCGCCCGACAAACGCCTTCCTACATGGACAATGGTGTGCTTCGCTAGAGCGAAGCATCCAGAACAAAACCTATCCGTGCAAACCGCCCAGGCTCGCAACCCGATCCTTTGTTCAGGGGGCGGGACCACACGCTGAGAATAAAATAGCCCTGAGTGAAAACTGACCCCACACAAGTCAGAGGCTTGCAAGGCATCAGAAGAAATACCGATGTGTGAAAAAATCATAGTCATGCATATCAATTTATGATAGTATTGCTTTTGCTATTTGATAGCTAAACCTGGTGAGGGTCGAGCATAACCTGTTCTGGCTATGCGAGACAACCTGTACACAAAAGGAGTCCCATTTTATGGTTCGACTGGCATTTCTGCTTTTAAGCAGGCGTTGGGGTCTGTTACTCGTCGGCGTCGCTCTGGTGATCGGAGGTCTGATCTGGGGGTTTTCGGGATCACATCAGGTCAGCTATGAAAACGCTTCCAATGCTCACTATCATATCGTACGCACGACCGAGGATAATATCTATTTTTATACAGATAATACAACCGACTATTTTATTGCACGCGATGGCGACTTTAATCCCGCCATCTCCGATAGCGCGATTAATGCCTCGCAGACCTTTGATTTTACGGCACGCACCGATACGATAAGTGTCGATGCTGATCTCAACGGTACGACTATCAGTGAGGCCCATGTGATCGAGAAACTAGTGCTTTACGATAGCAATAATCAGGTTGCCGAAACCTACAAAACAGCCGAATACCTCGCTCACCCGACGAGTTTCTATGAAAGCTCGTGGCCAGAAGCGATCTGGTTGGTTATACTTGGAGCGCTCCTGTTCCTTGTCGTGCTCTTGCTCCCGCTGTTTGTGAAAAAGCCCCAACCCGCGACAAGCTTTACGATTGGAGAGCAGGGTCCAACTCCCGGCCAGCCTGGTCAATACCAGCCCTATCCCCCACAGCCCGGCCAGCCCGGTCAATATCAGCCCTATCCACCGCAGGGCGCAACCTACCCACAACCACCACAGAATAATCCTTACCCGCCGCAGTCCGGCCAGGCTCCACAATAAATTCACTTCTCACGTGCAGGAAGGTGTTTGTCGGGCGCACATCTGCGACCCG
>DAOTTJ010000364.1:0-3733 GCA_034437695.1 Ktedonobacteraceae bacterium | reverse complement strand
ATACTGAATAGTGATCTCAGGTTTTACATGAGAAGGAGGTAGGAAAAGAGAAGAATTGCTATAGCTGTAAAAGCATAAATATGTCTATCCCTGGATAGGTGATGTGGATACAAGATACCCGGCTGGATCTTGTCGTTGGATTTGGAGGAGGAGGAGTATATGCATCCAGGACGAGCCGATTTCAGTTATACGTACTTTCGTCAGCTTCTTTCGGCAACACGAGCACATTTTACCGCTCACTGCTTGAGCGACGCCCCCGCTCTTTTGCAAAACCCTGAACAGCGCCCGACGCTGTTCTTGCGCCACGATATCAAGATCGCGCTACACTGCGCTCTCCCCCTGGCGGAAATTGAACAGGAATATAATCTGCCCGCGACCTATATGATACGAGCCGATTCCCCACTCTACTCGCTCAGCGCACGCGATGCACGCGTGCATCTACTGGAACTGCTGCAAATGGGACATGAGATCGGGCTGCACTTTGATCTGCCCAGCGCAGAACACCAGAGTAAGTCGTTCTCGCGCATCATCGAACTACGCATCCGTGTCGCCCGTGAACGTATTGAACAGATTATCTGTCGACCAGTCCGTACCATCTCGCTGCAACGCCAGCTCCCGCTGTTCTTTAATGGACCCCTGATGCTCGAAAAACTGGTCAATGCTGATGCTCAGGAACTGCGCCAATGGTATATCTCGGACGCCGGTGGAGAATGGCGCGAGGGTGAGCCGCTGGCGACGATTACAAACCCGCGCAGCCACCTGCTACAGCTTATTCTCCATCCCGCCTGGTGGGGGTATACCAATCTGTCCGCGCAGCAACGCCTGCAAGAGCTTTTTGATATCGCCACATACGATAAACAGCCACGTGAGGCGGGTCTCTTCGATATAGACCTGGCAAAAACTGTACCTGCGGTCCGCCGTCAGGGCGTTTCAGCGCTTCGCTAGAGAGGAAAAGCCGCGTGAATGAAGATTTTTATCGCAATATTGCCGCACTCCAGGAGCCGCAGGTCGCACCAAAGCTAGCAGGCGTCACC
This sequence comes from Ktedonobacteraceae bacterium, assembly GCA_034437695.1. Taxonomy (GTDB): domain Bacteria; phylum Chloroflexota; class Ktedonobacteria; order Ktedonobacterales; family Ktedonobacteraceae; genus Paraktedonobacter. The sequence goes on along the minus strand of DAOTTJ010000364.1, from coordinate 2,699 downwards.
GATCTGACTACGTGGATCGTCGAGCAACTTGAGCCACGCCTGGGCGAAGCGGTGCTCGATATCGGCTGTGGAAACGGCAAACGCACGCTTCCGCTGGCCCACAAAGTGGGGGAGCGCGGCTATGTGCTGGCGGTCGATCGCTCGTTTGACGCGCTCAGTGCGCTCTCGCAGCAGAGTCGGGATGCGCGGCTCGAAACGCGCATTCGCTTCTTGCAGGTCGGCCTGGACGACTTCGCGGGCCATCTCCATCGCGAGTCATTTGACCGCGCTCTGGGGTCGCGCTCGCTCTTTCAGGTCAGACACCCCCAGAGCGTCTTTCACGCCATCCACCAGGCGCTCAGACCGGCCGGAGTGCTTTTTCTCTATGGTCCGACACGTCTGGACCACGCGGAACTCAAACGCTTCGACGCCGAGTTGCGCTCGCAGACAACCTCGCCCTACGAGCAACGCGAACCGACGTTTATCGAGAGCACTGGCCTGCAATGCGCCCGCGATCTCTTCGCGGAGGTCGAGATCAGACGCTATGAACAGCCGTTGCGCTTCGATTCGCCCGAAGCACTGCACGCCTGCTGGAGCGTCAGCAGACTCTACGACGAGACGCTGGAGCACGAGTTTCACCACGCAGCGGCCCGCTATTTCGCGAGCCATGCGCTTTTTGAGACGGTGCAACGGGTGATCGGGATCAGGGCGACTAGGTAGCGGCCAGCCAGATACTCTTCTACTCTAGATGTCATGCGAAAGTCTCCAGCTTTCGACTTCCTACGGTTCTGGTGAGAGTGGTGCAGGCGGGTGAGTTGCCGCCTGCACCACTCTCATCTTATCTTATACTTCCAGGATCACCATGAGATCGACCGCATCGATCTGCACGCATCCCGCAACGCGTCTCTCGTCGAGCAGCGACCGATAGCTCCCCGCAGGCAGTTCGACGACCTGAGTCTGCTCGGTATGGTTGAGCAAAAAGTAGACGGCCCGTCCGTCAGCACGCCTGCGCAAGGTCACCTCTACGCCTGCGGGAGCTGCCAGGGTGGGCGCGAGTTCGGCCTGCGCACAGAGGTGCCGCATCAGCTCGACGAGAAAAGCTGGCGTCGGTTCGCTCGCGAGGTGGTAGGCGTATCCACGTCCCGAACTATTGACAGTCAGGGCCGGCTGATCGGCGTAGTAGTCCTCGGCAAAGACGCCCAGGGCCTGCGCCCCCTCAAGGTGCAATAGCTCGCCACACAACGCGCCGGGATAGACGCCGCGCAATGGACCCTCGCTCACAACCAGTGAGTTGTGCACCTCAGGGGTCCAGAAATCCACCTCCTCGATGTGAATGCCCAGCAACTCGCGCAGCTCGCCCGGATAACCGCCCGGCACCACATGGTCGTTCTGATCGACTATCCCGCTCCAATAGGTACTCAACAGCGTCCCACCGTCGGCGACAAAGTCGGCGAGGTTCTGCGCCACACCAGGACGCACCATATAGAGCAGCGGCGCAACCACCAGGCGATATTTGCTCAGATCGCTGGTGGGCGGCACGATATCAACCGCGACATTCAAGCGGTGAAGCGCACTATAGTAGAGGCTCAACTGCTGCCAATAGTTGACGCGGTCGCTGGGTCCCGGCAGGTATTCAAGCGCCCACCAGTTCTCCCAATCCATCAGTAAAGCCGCGTGGGCGACGAGCTGCGAGTCGGCAATCTCGCGTGCCAGTCGCTTTAGCTCCGCCCCCGTCGCGGCCACCTGACGAAAGATACGCGTCTGCTCGGCACCCGCGTGCGTGACAACCGCCGCGTGAAACTTCTCTGCCCCCGCCCGCGACTGACGCCATTGGAAAAACATCTCGCCGTTCGCACCGTGCGCAATGCCCTGCATAACGTGCAAACGCATCCGTCCAGGACGCTTGTGAGGATTCTGTTCGCGCCAGTTGACCTGGCTGGGACTCTGCTCCATGATCAGGTAGGGCTGACCCCGCTTGAGCGAACGCATCAGCGCGTGCGTGAGCGCGACCTCGGCGCTCGCCATGTCGTTGGGCGGATACATGTCAAAGGCGATAAGATCCATGTGTTGACTCCAGGCATAGGCGTCCAGCGGCTTGAAGCCCACCATAAGGTTGGTAGTCAGCGGCACCGTGGGCGTCACAGCGCGAAGGATATCGGCCTCGATCTGATAACATTTGAGCAAAGCATCGGACATGAAACGCCAGTAATCGAGGGTCTGACCAGGATTGGTATTCGTTGGAGCCAGTCGGGGCGGAAGCACGTCTTCCCAGTGCGTATAGTGCTGGCTCCAGAAGGTGGTTCCCCAGACAACATTAAGCTGCTCCAGCGTGCCATAGCGAGCCTGCAACCAGGCGCGAAAGGCACTGGCACAGTTGTCACAATAACAGCGCGAAATATGACACCCGTACTCGTTGTTGATATGCCACATCTTGAGAGCCGGATGTTGTGCGTAGCGCTCGGCTAGACGGCGCACAAGTTCGGCGGAACAGCGCTGAAAGTCGGGACTGTTTGGACAATAGTGCTGGCGCGAGCCGTGCGACATGCGCAAACCTTCGCTGGTTACTGGCAACATCGTCGGATACACACGACTCATCCACGGCGGCGGCGAAGCAGTCGCCGTGGCGAGGTCGGCAAAGATGCCATGCTCGGCAAGCAGATCCATCATGCGGTCCAGATCGGTAAATGTGTACTGACCCGGCTCGGGTTCCAGCAGCGCCC
>DAOTTJ010000363.1:0-4188 GCA_034437695.1 Ktedonobacteraceae bacterium | reverse complement strand
TGACCGCCAACCACGCGCTCCTCTCGAATCGCCTCTATCACCACCAGCAGTTGCCCCTTGAACGCGCTCATCCGGTCTCGATCACCCAGAAGACCCCCGAGCCTGCCTCGCTCCTCGCGCAGGCCAAAGAACGTATTGCTGGTGGCATGGACCCTGGGCGGCTGGTTCAGCCAGAGGAGATTGGTCGCACACCGGGTCAATAGTTGGCAATTTGCGCTATAATTGTTTATGAGTAAATGGCCCGGCTTTTGGGCCTTACGTTCTGATTCATTCTCTTTTCTTTTATCTCTATGCAACAAGGAGAGTAAGCGCATGACGACCGAAGAACAGACATCTAAGGATATTTTTCACATAGGTCAGACAGTCTTTGATAGCGATGGCAATAAACTCGGCCGGGTGCAGGCACGCTTTGAGCACTATTTGCTGGTAGAACGCGGCAATCTATTTGTGAAAGCATATTATATTCCCCACACCCTGATCAGCAAAAACACGGGTGATGTGCTCTATGTCTCGTTGAGCGAAGAAGAGCTACGCGCAAAGAAGCTCAATCAGGTGCCGGACACCCTCTACGAAGAGACCGTCTACCCAGGCATCCCGCAGATCTTCTCGGGCGTCCCTAAGTTTGCCCGCCGTCCACTCTCGCCCGCGCAGACTGGACACTATAACTACGGTCGACACTGGCCAGGCATCAACACCGACGCCGCCGGTTCCTACCACCGCGACGAGGTCCTGCCAATCCCACAGAACACCGTTCAACCAACCGAAGATGAGCGACACTAAGCTCTAATCCACAGACATGAGTCATCCCTATCATTGCTGAAACATGTGGTCAAAGAAAAGCAGCAGGAGTGCAGAGGACAGTTGTCCTCTGTCTGGGGTTTGGGGCCGTGCTCCCGAAAAACCTTTTTTGCGTGTGTTGCCGGTCGCCTGCGGCGACCGGCAACACACGCAGGATGTTTGGCCTGATTTGACAAAATCAGGGATGACTGATATCACGAAAGAGCAAAACTTGCAACTCCCCACACAAATCCTTATAATCAAGAAAAGCATGGAGGAAAGCAAGGCATGTTCTTTATCGGTTGCCCGATGTGGGGATACAAAGAATGGATTGGCAACTTCTTCCCCGCCCACACACCTGCCAGCGATTTCTTGCGTCTGTATAGCAGACGCCTGAACGTCGTCGAGGGCAATACGCTCTTTTATGCGCTGCCTTCGCGCGAAACTATTACGCGCTGGCGTCAGGAGACCCCCGCTACCTTCCGCATCTGTCCCAAAGTTTCCCGCACGATCAGCCACGAAGCCCACCTGGAAAATCGCCGCGACGAGACGCTCTTCTTCACCGACCGTCTGCGCGGCCTGGAGACGCGCCTGGGGCCGACCTTTTTGCAGCTCCCACCCACCTTTGGTCCAACTCACCTGGCGCAGCTTGAAGCCTTCCTACACTACTGGCCAGCCGATCTCCCCCTGGCTGTCGAGGTACGTCACCCTGAGTTCTACCACGCATCGCACGCGCAGCAATTAAACGCTCTGCTCGACCAGCAGCAAACGGCCCGCGTGATGATGGACACCCGCCCAATCCGCACCGGACCAGCCGCCGAGCAGGAGGTCCTCCAGGCACGTGAACGCAAGCCCGATCTGCCTTTACAGATCGCCGTCACCGCTGGCTTCGTCTTTCTGCGCTATATCGGTCACCCGCGCATGGAGGTCAACGACCCGCTGCTCGACGAATGGGCCGCGCAGATCGGCCAATGGCTCAAACAGGGAACCGCAGTCTACGCATTCTGCCACTGTCCCTATGAAAAGCACTCGCCCGAGATCTGCGTGGCGCTCTACAAGCGCGTCGGCAAACTGGTAACGCTGCCGCCGTTGACCTGGACTCCGCCTGGCACAGAGACCGACATCCAGCAGCCGCGTCTCTTTTAATCTCTCTCGCTCAGCGCGGCGGAAAAGGTCGCCCTTCCAACTGCTCAATGGCGGTACGTAGCAGCGCAGGCAACGGTACAGGTCGACCCGTATGGTAGTTACACCACACACCCACGGTTTTGCCAGTGGCAAATACCCGCTCGTGGTCGGTCGTATCGCGAATCTGCTGCTCAAGCGTGAAGCTCGTACGACCAATATGGATAGTGCGTACACCAATCTCGGCCTTGTCTCTATGGATAAGCGGCAGGTTATAGGTGCAGGAATTTTCTTTGATCAGCAAACCATAATGCGCACCCATAGATGTAGTGCTAATGCGCGACGTATGGACTTCGCTCTCCTGCTCCTGGCTTTCCTGGTCTACAGATGCAGATGGCCAGTGGTCAAGATTCAGTTGATTAAAATAATAGCTTCTGGCCTCCTCAAAATAAATAAAATAGACAGAATTGTTGACATGCGCCAGGGGGTCCAGATCGCGAAAACGAATCTGCACAGGGTACCAGACATTCATAAACGAAACCTCATATTCACGACAGTGCAGCGCCTGCCCTGTCATGCCTTTGCCGAACGAGTGGAAGAAAGCGTCTGAGCGACGTATTGAGCACACACGCTTCCCTCGATCTTTTACTTGAGCCACAAAAAGAACGAAACCAGGCGCTCTCACTAGCTGCGAGCTAGCGGCATTCTGGCTCTCTCTCAAGGTAGAGGTATCTCCAAGATATCATTTGAAGTCCATAAGCGCAAGTTCAGCTTCGCCTTGATTCAGTGCTTTCCAGTTCGGCTCAAGTCTGCGGCTTGCACCCCCCACCCATAGGCAAAACAAAAGAAAAGGTTTATTGGGGACACCCCAGATTACCTGTCCCCCGGACAGGGGGCCAGCAAAGGGCTGCCGCCCTCTGCACTCCCACTTCACTTCATGCCTATGCTGCGGCTTGCGGCCCCGCGCTCCTCGCTCGCACGTGGTGGAAGATGTGGGCAAGCTCCGCAAGACTCGCGACGGTTTATGTATGTTGAGCCAGCACGGTGGCTTCGATCGTATTCAGGCGAATAAACGTCTCGTTTGTCTGAATATCCTGGATGACGTAATGGATGAACGAGGTAGCCAGCGCATCGGGATTGGCCAACGTGTACATATGCTCGATCGCCCAGAACGGGTAGATACCTTTATCGAGGTATACAGATGTAGGTGCGTACTGGTTGATATTGAGCAGAGTAACTTGTGTCGGATTCACATCGCCAAGATCGGCATAGCCAATCGCGCCAGGCGTATCCGCAACCGTATTAATCACCTCGCTTGAGCTACTTACAATCACGGCGCTTGATGGGAGAGCATCGCGTCCTCCCAGGACATATCTGGCAAAAGCTGCGCGGGTACCCGAATTTGCCGCCTGCCCAATGACGTATATAGGGATACTCAACGCAGATCCAAGCTGGTTCCAGTTAGTGACTGTACCTATATAGATCTCCTTGATCTGAGCTGTACTCAGACTACTGATGCCCATCACCTCTTTATTAAGAGCGAGTGCAAAGACAATCGCTGCCACCGGGTGGTCAACTAGATTGGTATAGGGCGTGTCCAATTCAGAGTTAGCTATCTGGATTGAGCCGCTTTCTAGCGCAGCCATACCAGTTCCGCTGGAACTCTCGCTCACCACAAGATGCGCAATCTGGCTGGAACACACTGCATTGTAGTGCTGCGCTTCCAGGATAGCCGTATTGTAAAATGAGGTCGAGCCACTATCTTGAATTGAGCCAAACGAGCACGATCCCTGCGTAAAAGCTGTGAGCAGTCCGATGGAATTGGAGACGAGCAGACCCAGCACAAAAGCTATCAATACGCCTGTCACGACGAAACGCACGGTCAGGCGTGTCGGCGGCGCGATGTATTCCTTAATGACATCGCCTCCTACAATCTGACCAGCTTCTTTTATCGTCGTGCTCTTTGGACCATTCGCCTCTAACAAAACTCTCAAATGGATGGCCTGACGTGGGTTGAGCAGAGGCGGCTTGAGTATCACGGTCTGTCCCGGTGTTTCGTCAATCTCGACCATCTCTTTCAACTGCTACTTCTGCTCTTCGAGTTTCGGTAAAAGAAATGTCTCTGTGCCAGTCAGATGAATAGCAGCACGCACAACAGGATGTGCATACTCCGATTGGAATCTGAAGTTGGGATACGGCCTGTACTCGTTCTCGTCAATCGGGATATTCTCCGCATTCACTACCTTAATCACATACAGGCGCACTTTATTAAAAGAGCTTATTTCAAGT
>DAOTTJ010000362.1:0-21343 GCA_034437695.1 Ktedonobacteraceae bacterium | reverse complement strand
AAATGTTGCATTTGGGCCAGATAAACACGCTTGTAGGGGGTTTGCCTGTTAGGTATCGGTAGAGGGAGTGATGACTGGCAGAGTAAAGGTAAAAGTACTACCCTGATTGAGTTCACTAGTGGCTGAGATACGTCCTCCGTGTGCCTCGATCACATGGCGAGCGATGGCGAGGCCGAGTCCGCTGCCGCCGCCGCCTGGACCGATAAAGTTGGCGCGTGAGCGTGACTGGCTGACTTTATAGAAACGTTCAAAGACGCGGGGCAGATCTTCCGGTGGGATACCTGTGCCTGTATCGCGTACAAAGAAGCTCTGTGTAGCCTGATCGGGCAGATTGTGTGTGCCGATAACCACGCTGCCGCCTGAGGGAGTAAATTTAATCGCGTTGTGAACAAGATTAACCAGTACGCGGCCAATCTGTTTGCTGTCGGCTGCTACCATAACTGCGCCCTGTTCGATCTGGGTACGCAGTGTAACGCGTTGGCGTTGTGCCTGTGGAAGGAGGCGGGCCATGACCTCGCGCACGAGCAGTTCCGACTGAATCGGCTCGATACTCATCGGCACGCGTCCAGCCTCGATGCGCGAAAGCTCAAGTAGCTCGGCCACGAGATCGCTGAGATACTGCACCTCGGTTTCAATCTTTTCAACAAAAACCTGAGCCTTGTCGGGATCGGTTTCGATAGCATCCTCCAGCGTCTCGGCCAGCAGGCGGACAGAGGCCAGGGGAGTGCGCAGTTCGTGCGAGATATTGCTAAGGAAGTCGCTTCGGACGCGTTCTAGACGGCGTAGCTCGGTGAGGTCTTCGATGATTATCGCAAAGTAGGCATAGGCGGGACGAGGATTTTCTGTGGTTGCCGTTTCTGCCGGTTCGGCTGTTTCGGCAGGACTCATCTCGCGGTGAGCGACCGGTTTGATCGAGACGCGCCAGGCTCCGGTTGCGCCGGGGCGTTTAAACTCGCTGGAAAGGGGACTGGCTGTTTTGATGGCCGACTCTATTAACTGAATAATCGCCTGATCGTCGAGCTGCTGGTCGAGTCGCAACTTGCTTCTCGGACTGCGTAGTCCGAGCAATGTTTGTGCCAACTGGTTGCTGTGGAAAATATGCAGATTCGTTTCAACGATCAGCATAGGCCAGGGTACGGTTTCGACCAGCTTCTGAAAAAAAAGTTTATAGCTGATGTGTGTGTCGGTATTCATTGACTCATGCGTCCCTTCCTTCTGTGGAGAGCAAAAAGCTACTGCCTGGAATATGCCTGAGGGCATAGCCGCTATTAGACATAAAGAAAGGGCCACCGTACTGGTGGCCCTTTTATAAGTAGCTCCCCGACCAGGATTCGAACCTGGAACACTCCGGTTAACAGCCGGATGCTCTACCGTTGAGCTATCGAGGAATAACTCTCGTTCGCACAGAGAATATAACAGATCTCAGGGATCGTGTCAATACCTTTGCTGTACAAAAACCAGGGTTCGCAGAAGTCAAAGGGCGATATTCACACAAGTAAATTCAGACTCAACTTGAGTGCATTGTCGACGCGGGTTAGTTCCTCAGCGCTAATTGCGCCGCGTTTGCGCAAGAGGCGTGACTTTTCAATTGTCATGACCTGCTCACATTTGACATCGGTATAATCGGTCAAGCCATTTTCGGCTGTAGGTGTGATCCGCACATGCAAGGGCAGTTCGCGCTCCGGGCGGCTCATCGAGGCGACAATCGTCAGAGGGTAAGAAGAAGAAGCATTCCCTCGGTCATTCTGGATAATCAGAGCCGGGCGTGTCCCTTGCTGTTCGGCTCCCCGGCCAGGGGACCAGTTGACATCCCAGATCTCGCCCCGCCGGGGGCTGGGAAGCGCCGAGCGGTGCAACTCTCCTTGAGAATTGGGCGCAGGTGACTTCGCCTCACTATTCATCAGCATAAACCTTATATATTTTTTTTGTACATGTCCTCTGCTGCTTATTGATGGGATGAAGAGAAATGTGCGTCAGGCAACCATACCTTCCTGACCAGCAGAGAAAAAGAAGCGGGCGTCTTCGAGTGTTTCTGGGAGAGAACCGAGGTAAGCATAAGCTTCGTCTAAAGTGGTATCGAATGTGGAGAGTTCGTGTTCACGTTTTTGGAGAATGGCTGCTCGTAGCTGCTCATAATTATCCTGGCGCATTAGCTCCATAATGGTTTCTACCACATCTCCGAGAGAGGATTCGAGTTCTACTGCAAGGGCTTTCAGCTCTTTATGCTGAATTGAGGGGATTTGTATCGATTTGCGGACGAAACTGTCATGACGATAGAAATCCGGTTGTACGACGGCCATGAAACTGCCTCCTGTTCCTAACACGACGGCTCTTATCTCTTTCAATTGTATCTGGTCTTTGTGAAAAAGTCAATAAATCAGGAGTTTTTTCAGGGTTTTGCAAAAGTTCTTTTGCTCACCCATCCTGAAATAAGAGCTTACGCGAGGACTACATCTCGCGCTCCGGCACTCCTGTTTGCTTACTGGTCAGCCTACGCCTGCATCTCTTCCCAGAGCGTGCGGACAGCGTAAGCGGTGGCTTCATAGGAGAAGCCACGTCGTTGCAGAAAACCGCTTAAACGGGTGCGGAAGGTAGTATAGACTATACCACTGGTTTGCATCAACAGATTGGCTTTCTTCCGGCCCGCCCGCAGTGCCAGTTCTTTATCTTGCTCGTCATCGACGACCTCATCGACGATTTCGCGCTCGACGCCTTTCATGCGCAATTCACTGCGTAATGCCTGTGATCCACGTGGATTAAACTGGTCGCGACTTTCAACCCAGAAGGAAGCAAAATCCTTGTCATTCAGGTAGTTGCGCTCCTGAAGGTGAACCAGGACTTCAGCGATCACCTCATCAGGGATGGCTTTTTTACGCAGGTGGCGGCGTACTTCTTCCTGGCTACGTGGACGGAAAGAAAGGTAGTTGATGGCAAGCTCAATGGCCGCCTGACGTTCTTCGGCCTCTTTGAACTGTGCAATATCGGTGGGTACAAGTTCTTGACCGATGTGCAGGCTCAACTTGAGCATAATTTCGGCGCTTATACCGAGCAAAAACTTGCCATCAACATACAGGTTGATACGTTGTGGATTATGTGTTTGTATTTCGAGAGCAGTAATGCGCATACGTATACTATAGCATATTTCAGAAGGTTGCGAAAGCTCTCGCGCTTTGAAGAAAAGTGTGGGGAGAGATGCAACATGTCGGGACTAGTTTCGTATAGATTGCAGGGACAAATTGAAAAGACGTCGATGCAAGAAAAAAAACTCTGTTGTGAGAATGAAACCTTGCCGGGCGTCACAGAAAGTATGAGGATTCGAATGATGAATAGAGAGCGCATGACAAGGAATAGTCGTAGTATGACGGGAGATGGGCCTACGTCGCTCGGCTTGAGCGAACGCTGGGAACGTGTCCTGGCCTACCCGCTACTCTGGGTAAGCGGTCTGATTCTGTTTCTGATTGAACGTAAAAATCGCAATGTGCAGTGGCATGCTAAACAATCGATGGCTGTCTTTGGGCCGTTGTGTATTATCTGGTGGCTAGTGGGTATAATCGCAGCTCTCCTGGGGCCGATTCCATTGCTTGGTGGCGTGATTGCCTGGGCTTTAGGGTTGCTGTCTACTATCATTTTCTGGGTCATTATCGTTCTGGCGATCTGGCTGATGGTCATGGCTTTCTTCAGGCCAAACTACCGTTTACCAATTATCAGCGATTGGTTACGCTATTAAAGTAAAAGCAAAGGCATGCAGACGTTTCCTGGAATGAGTCTGTCCAGGGCAGAAGTGCGCTGATGGGCTTTGACTTATCCTGTCAGAGGTTGGAAGCGTTAAACTATGCATAACTGAGGGCATCTGGCTGAAAAATCGGGCTTCCGAGTCTTCTGGCGGACCGTTGCACGGGCTGTTTGAACGATTGTAGCCCGTTTATTTTGAGAGGAAAATGGTACGCGATGGAACAGACCGAGGCCGACCGCCAGACCGATCAGCCGGTATTGAATATCATTGGTGAGAAAGTGGCGCTTGGACCGATGACAGGTGCGATGGTTCCCATGCTCTTTCGCTGGCTCAACGATTTCTCGGTGACCGTGATGTCTGGCGACGTTATTGGTCCGATCAGTCGGGAGACTGTTGAGGCTCGCTATGATCGGCATAGCAAAGACGAGAGAGATTCCAAGCGGGAATTTGCTATCTTTGAGCGGGCAAGCATGCAGCTCATCGGTTTTACTCATCTACGCGATATCGATAAAACTATGCAGATTGCTGAGCTTGGTATTACGATTGGCGAGAAGGATTATTGGGGTCGGGGCTATGGCACGGAGACGGTCATTCTTTTGCTCGACTACGGATTTACTGTGCTGGGTCTGCACAACGTTCTACTAAGCACCTATGGCTACAATGAACGCGCAGTACGAGCCTATACCCGTGCCGGTTTTCGCGTGATTGGTCGCCGCCGCGAGGCCGCCCGTCTGGGTAATCAGCTCTACGATGTGATCTACATGGACTGTCTGTCCAGCGAGTTTCGCAACCCCTTTAAGCAGGTCATAGATCTACCCTGACGCCTGGCTTTTCTTTGGACAGAGAGGTCAGGCGGACAAGGCTATGAGAGCTACGTGCGAGGAGAGCAATGTCAGAGAAGTATCAATATATTCTGGTTGAGCGCGACGAGCAGGTCGGAATTGTGACGTTGAATCGACCCAAAGAATTGAATGCGCTCAGTACGGCGCTGGTAGCTGAGGTTGCCAGCGCTCTGGATGAGTTTGATCGCGATGCAGCTATTCGCTGTATGGTGATTACAGGTGCAGGGAACAAGGCTTTTGCGGCGGGCGCGGATATTAAAGAGATGGCCGATAAAACGCCAGTTGACATGGCGCTCGGTGATTTCAATGTGTGGGAAAAGCTGCGTCGCGTGCATAAGCCATTGATCGCGGCGGTTGGAGGATATGCGCTGGGCGGTGGATGTGAACTGGCCATGCATTGTGATCTCATCATCGCGGCAGAAAATGCCTCCTTTGGCCAGCCAGAGATCAATCTGGGCCTTATACCTGGCGCAGGTGGTACGCAACGTCTGGCGCGTACACTGGGCAAATTTCTGACGATGGAGATGGTTTTAACGGGCAAGCTGTTTACTGCGCGTGAACTGGCCGCTCAAGGTCTGGTCAATCGTGTGGTTCCCGCCGGAGAGCACCTGAACGAGGCAGTCAAACTGGCGAAAGAGATTGCCGCCAAAGCGCCTCTGGCCGCACGCCTGGCCAAAGAGTCGGTGCTTGCAGCCTTTGAGACCTCTCAGGAGGTTGGTCTGGAGTACGAGCGAAAGAATTTCTTTCTGCTCTTCAGTTCGCAGGATGCGCGAGAAGGAATGCAGGCCTTTGTTGAGAAGCGCCCGCCTAATTTCACAGGAAAATAACGAGCGATGGAGCCGATCTATACCAGCATTCTCGCCCCCAACGCTTCGCTGATGACTGGACCAGGGACCAATACGCTGGTCGTCGGCGCTCCTGATCGCGCCGGGGCGCTGGTGATCGATCCCGCGGATGCCGACCCCGCCCACCTGGCCAGGATTATCCAGTCTGGTGAGCTGCGGGGAGGTATCCGCAAGATTTTGATCACCCACGGCCATCCTGATCATCTAGGCGGGGCCGTAGAGTTGCGTGAGCAGCTACACGCGCCCATTTACGCGTTCAATCGTCGAGGCGTGCCTGTCCTTGATTACGAGCTGTCTGATGGCATGAGCTTACAGGTGGGTGGAGATACGCTACGCGCAATCCATACGCCCGGCCATCGCTTTGACCATCTCTGCTTCTTGCTCGAAGGTGCGCAGATCCTCTTTGCCGGCGATCACCTCTCAGGCGTAACCACCAGTGTCATCTCCCCGCTTGATGGAGATATGCAAGACTATCTCCACTCGTTACAACGTCTGCAAACGCTGGCGATCAGCCAGCTCGTTCCAGCCCACGGCTCCGTCGTAGACAATCCCCAGGAGAAGATAGCTAACTCGCTACTCCATCGATTGCAACGCGAACAACAGATCCTCAAGATCCTGCAAAGGTCTGACGTGGGCGTGACAGTTTCGCAGTTAGTGACGGAGATCTATCAGGAAATCAATCCCGAGCTTCATTTTGCTGCGGCTCATACAATAGAGGCACATCTTCTAAAGTTAGAAAAAGAAATGTATATTGGTTATAAAAATGGATTTTGGATGTATAGCAAACATATGTGAGCAGGCTTGAGAGCACGCTTCAGCTTTACACCATTCTACTCCAAAAACCGCCTTTGAGACCTGACTATTTGGTTAAACTATTCAGCTAACATTGACATACTTAATGAATCTAGTTAAAATGATAGTGAGATATGGATAGTGAAAACAAAGAGTGCTCTTGCGTAAAGTGGCGCGGGGATGCTCTAGGTATATTTCTTGGATGAAACACCTTTCTTTTCATCCTGAGAGAGACCCGTTTTTACGTAGATGCGAAGTGGTAGGAGGTTTTTCTGCATGGGCAGGGTGGCCCTTTTCGATTCTTGCACGAGTGCTGAGTAGAGCACTTGATCCCTACGAAAGCACGCTAAACACATTATCAAAGATGGGGGTCTATTCTGTAACGACTACAGAGTAATGTGTAACAGTAGCGTGAGGGACTGTAAACTAACGTTCCAATCTATCGACTCTTCGGCTGACCACATGCACGGGCTTTTAAAGCATTTTTATGTGCAAGCAGTAAGTAGTACGTTGGTTTTGTTGTGCAAAAAGAAACCGTAAGCAAGAACGGGAGGCTGGTCATTCCTTAAAAAAGAAGCAACCTAAAATAAACACGTTAAAAATTTTATATGGCTGTGGGACGCGCTGACGCCGGCCAAAGCATTCTGCACGCCCCACCAGTGCCATTTATAATCGTTATTGCGCGACTATAGGGCTTCCTCATTATACCTTCTGTGAAGCTTCGTGGTCAAACGTAGCCGCTGCATGTGTAAGTGCCGGCGCTTTATACATGCAATACAGTCGGTATATACATATGGAAGGGAAATGCGTACATGGCGTATACGCAAGTTATTGAAGATTACATCAACGATATCGCGGATATTGCTGAAGAAGATCAAACACTGTATTACCGTAAATGGCTGATTGCCGATGCCAGGCGAAATCTTTCTCCGGCAAATCGTGAGAAGATAGAAAAATATGCCCAGGAATCGCTTACTACTGCCTACGTCGGCCAGCGGGAAGTCAACCTCTTTGCTCCCTTTCGCTATCAGTTCTCTGCTCTGCGTGTGATAACCCCCCAGCAGATAGCTGTTTTATGCCTGATTGCCCTGGCGTGTGGTGCCGGCTTCTACTTTTTGCACATCGGGATGGTCGTAGTATTGATTGCGCTGGTGACGTTGATCTACCTGAGCGATCTGCTCCTCAGCCTAGTTCTCTCGGCACGCACGTTGAGCGCATCGTCGGAAGAACGGATTGCTGAAAACGTCGTTCATGCGCTGGCCGATGCCCAGTGGCCCTCGTACACCATTCTCTGTCCTCTCTACCGCGAAGTCGAGGTTGTTCCACAATTTGTCAGTGCAATGCTGGCCCTCGATTATCCGCTGGACAAGCTGCAAATCCTGTTCTTGACCGAAGAGGACGATGTGTCTACGCGTAAGGCGCTTGAGTCGATGCATTTACCTGTGCATTTCGCCATCATTACGGTTCCCGATGGCAAGCCTCGCACCAAGCCACGAGCCTGCAACTACGGCCTGCTTAAAGCAACCGGCGACTATGTCGTGATCTACGACGCGGAGGATATCCCCGATCCGCTGCAATTGAAAAAAGCGGTGCTCGCTTTTGCCAATCAGGGCGAGCAGACTGCTTGCGTCCAGGCTAAATTGAATTTTTACAACGCGAATCAGAATATTCTGACCCGCTGGTTTACCGCCGAATACTCCCTCTGGTTTGATTTGACGCTGCCTGGTCTGCAAAAGTTAGGTGTACCTTTGCCGTTGGGTGGTACTTCCAATCATTTTCGCGCTTCGCTCTTGCGTGAGCTTGGAGCGTGGGATGCCTTCAATGTGACTGAAGACTGCGACCTGGGACTGCGTATGGCTAACTACGGTTTTAAAACGGCTATTCTGGACTCTACGACGTATGAAGAGGCCAATTCACAGTTTAGAAACTGGATTCGCCAACGGTCGCGCTGGATCAAGGGATATATGCAGACCTACCTGGTCTATATGCGCCATCCCCTCAACTACTTGCGGCAAGGTCGCCTGACCGAGTTTCTCTCCCTGCAACTTTTTGTAGGTGGCAAGACGGGCGTATTGCTGGTCAATCCTTTGATGTGGGCGCTCCTGATCATCTATCTGATCCTGCGGCCCGTAGAACTCTATCACACGCTCTTTCCTGGCCCTATCCTGTATATGGCCGTTGCCTGCTTGATCTTTGGCAATTTCTTTTACACCTACTCTCATTTCATCGGGTGCATGAAGCGTGAACAATACGGTCTGGTGAAATGGACGCTGCCAATCTTTCTCTATTGGGTCATGGCCAGCGTCGCGGCCTTTATGGCGCTCCAGCAATTGATTTTTAAGCCGCACTATTGGGAGAAGACCAAACATGGTCTGCATCTAAGCAAGCAGTCGGCCAATGCTGGGGTGACGATCATTACAGAGGAGACGCTGGCTGGAACGCTCTCGGAGGAAGGCGACGATTTCGAGTTTGTTGCTACCAGGCGTTCCGCGAATCTCTCAATGGCCAGCGAGGATTTTGAGCTGGAAGTAACCGAAAAGCGCACGCGTATCAAAGTGCATACCAATCCTGGCATGCAGGCAGTGCGTATGACCCCTGTGCCAGAGGCCAAAACTGTGGCCAGTTTACCTTCGCCGAGTGAGGATCTATCCAACCTTCCTGTGACACCTCTACCGGAGCTTGAGTTTTTCGTCGATGAAGAGGAGTAGTTGATGACTATACATTCGGATAGGTTGAACTCTGAACAACCGGAAGGTGGACAGGAGCCAGAGAAAAGTACCGAGGATGTACTGGCTCAGAGGTCTCTGGGGGAGCAGACCGCGCAGCTCGCACATGGGGCGACCCCCCAGTCCTTGCCGAGGTCTGCCGATGCTCTGCCGCTACATACGCTTTCTGAAGAAGAGGGAGCACTCGCCCTGGCGGAAGTACTCAAGGGTATTGAAAAGGGCGATACCGCCTCGCGTCTCCTGGCGGTCAAGCGTACGACGCGCTCTTCGACGTTGGTCATGAATGCGGCGAAAGAAAAGTCGGCTGAGCGTGGCTATACAGCGCCTTTACCTATGGTCCGACCTACGCCTGCCCGCAATTCCCGGCGCACTGATCCGTGGTATGCAGTGACTATGTTGCTGGCCTATATCGCTAGTATCGGGGCCTTGTGGTACTTTTTCCAGCATCACCAGACGATCCTGTACGGCGATGCCTATGCTCATATGCTGATTACGCGCCGTGTTTTCGACAATATAACGCCTGGCGCTGCTCAACTGGGTGGTGTCTGGTTGCCGTTGCCGCATATGGTGATGCTGCCATTTATCTGGCAGAATTACCTCTGGCAGACCGGCCTGGCTGGTTCGATCCCTTCGATGATCTGTTACCTGATCGCTACCTCCTATATCTTTCGCTCGGCACGACGTTTGACAAAGAATAGCGTGGCCAGCTTTATCGGGACGCTCCTCTTTATCACCAACCCCAACGTGCTGTACTTACAGACAACCGCGCTAAGTGAGATAGTCTTGATCGCCGCTTTGATCGCGGCCCTGTATTATTTCCTCGCGTGGGTCCAGGAAGATAAGCTCAACTACCTTGTGCTTGCTGGCCTGGCCACCTGCCTGGCTTCGCTCTCGCGCTACGACGGCTGGTTTTTGTTCATCGTATTGCTGGTATTGATCCTGCCTGTGGGCCTGTTGAAAGGTCAGCGCTGGCATCAGATTGAGGGCAACCTGATCTCATTTGGTACAATTGGGAGTCTGGGGATAGTCCTCTGGTTTGCTTGGTGCCTGGTCATTTTCGGACAACCGCTCTACTTCCAGAATGGTCCGTTCTCTTCACAGGCTCAACAACAGTCTTTGATCAATGCACATGTACTGTTCACTTACCACGATATATGGCAGTCTTTCCGCTACTATACGATTGATTCTATGCAGAATCTGGGACCAGTGATGTTTTGCATCGCGGTCGTGGCGGTGGTCATACTTGTGATACGCAAGCGTATTACTGCGGAGATGCTGGCAACGCTGGGCTTTTTGAGTCCCTTTGTCTTTTATGTGATCTCGCTCTATACGGGTCAGGCGGCGATCTATGTGCCGATCGCTGTGCCAGGCAACTTTGCCCACCAGATCTACAATGCCCGCTATGGTGTAGAGGTGGTGGCTCCGGCCGCAATCTTTATTGCTACGCTGATCAGTGCGATCAAGCCCAATTTCCTGCGTAAGTTTGGTCAATGTGCTCTGATTGTAGTGATGCTGGTGCAGGCTAGCATGCTGGCCCTGGGTGGGATCATTTCGTTACAGGATGGTCAGTATGGCCTCGATTGCGCTCATGGCCACGAGATTATCATTTTCATGGCTCAGCACTATGGTGGTGGCAAGATTTTAGAAGATCTCTATACGACAAAGATGGATGAATTAAATCCGGTTGCCCAGATCGATTTTAGCAATATGATCTATGAAGGATCTGGCATGCTCTGGAGGCAGGCTTTACGCAATCCCTCGGCTATGGTGAACTGGATTATCATGAATCCCGCTGATCTCTCAGACCTTGTGGCAAGAAATTTGACTCCGGCATTTAATGCCCAGTTTGTGCGCGATATCGAAGAACCCAGCGGGTTAAGTCTCTATCACCGCGTTGGTCTGGTCTATCCGACCCGGCCGGTCCCGCAATATCTGGCCAGCGAGCATAGTCTCTGCCTGGATGTTGGACAGGCTCCAGCGCCGGACCCCCACACTGTTCCTTTGAAGGGTATCGCAGACGCTCCCCGCACCTCTCTCTGGCAGAAGCACGCGAGCCTTCTAGGGTCGTTTACGCGCCAGGAAGGTGCGATAGCCTGACTGACAGGTTTTGCTATAGACAGGATCTTTCCTGGTCTTCTCCAGGGTTAGCTCATCCTGTAATCTGACTACCTTTATTGAGTATGTAAGCATGTAAGAACTAGCAAATGTTTCACAGAAGAGAGACCGATTATCATGAAACGTCAAGGACCAGGTGCAGGTTTTGTGCGCATTCTCCTGGTGCTGGCTGCGGGACTGACCGTTGCACTTGTGCTCAATCTCATTTTTACGCCACAGGTGTTTACGCTCAAAGGAACGTCGTCATCGGTGCCGGGCGAAGATTGGCCTACCTATCTGCACGATATACAACGGAGTGGCGCAAGTTCTGAGACAGTTCTTTCACCCGCTAATGCGGGTTCGTTGGACCGGCTCTGGGCTTTTAAAACGGGGGCAGGAGTCGCGGCTTCGGCGTCGGTTGTCAATGGAACTGTTTATTTCGGCTCGTGGGATGGGTACGAGTACGCTCTTGATGCGCTCAAGGGCTACCAGAAGTGGAAGACGTATCTGGGTCAGACCAAAGCATTTTGTGCTCCGCCCGTTCTGGGCGTGACATCTGCGGCGGCGGTTGTAAATAATGTCGTCTATGTAGGTGGTGGAGATGCTTACTGGTATGCCCTGGATGCCTATACAGGTCAGGTGCTCTGGCGCGTAATGACCGGCGATAATAGCGCTGATGGCGGATACTATAACTGGTCCAGTCCACTGGTGTATGCCGGTTTTGCCTATGTTGGGACCGCGAGCGACTGCGGCAATCCGCTTGCTCAGGGTGAATTGCTTAAAGTAGATCTCCGTTCTCATCAGATCGTCAGTACTCTCAAGGTTGTTCCCGATGGCCAGGTCGGGGGTGGGATTGCGACAACTCCTGTCATTGACATAACCACACATACGATCTACGTTACAACCGGGAGCGGTGAAAGCGATGCTCAGGCTCAGGTCCGCTCAATCGTCGCGATTAACGCGACAACCATGCAGGTCCAGAGTTCCTGGCAGCTTCCTTCAAGTCTGGCTGATGGTAACGATACCTGGCAGACGACGCCCAACCTGATCGCCGATGGATGGGGTAGCAAGTTGATCGAGGCCAGCGATGAAAGTGGCTTTACCTACGCTTTCGATCCGATTAATCTGAGTGCTGGTCCCCTGTGGCGAGTGCAGACTGGACTTAGCACGCTCTGTACTACATGTGCAGATCCGCATATCTCGTCGGCGGCCTTTGGCAATGGTCTACTGTATGTTGCGGGTGGAAAAACGCTGATCAACGGTGTCGGATACAAAGGTGTTGTGCGAGCACTCGATCCAGCTACGGGCAAGTATATATGGGAGCATGGAGATCCTGCGCCGATCGTCAGTTCGCTGGCCTACGTTAACGGTCTGGTGATCGCCAGCGAAGGCAACGACCTGGAACTGCTCGACGCAAAGACGGGGGCGCGACTCTATAACTACGAGATCGGCACAGGTATCGAGGCTCCTGCCAGCCTCTCCCACGGTCAGATCTTTGTCGGTGCTCTTGACGGCTATCTCTACTCTTTTGGACTGAAACCCCCTTCCGAGCTGGCCTCCGATGCTCACTGTCCGGCGAGTTGGTTCTGCCAGGATGTAGGCAATCCTCGGGCCAGAGGGACAGGGACGTATGCTGGAGATCGCTGGAGCCTGGCGGGCAACGGCATTGGTATTGCCGATGTCTCTGATCAATTCCATTTTGTTAACCAGCCTATTAGCGGTGATATCCAGCTCAAGGCGAATATAGTTACTCAGCAGGCGACGAGTAGAGGGTCTGAGGCGGCTTTGATGATACGCCAAAGTCTGGCTCAGGATGCCCCATTCTACGCGGCTTCGCTCTCTCCAGCAGGTGTGCTCACGGTTGAGTATCGTACAGCGTTCAGCGGAGCACTGACCGTACTCAGCAGCGTTACTGGTGTCACGGCATCTACCTCGTTGGAGATCCAACGCGTCGGCGACCAGTTCGACACCGCCGTTGCACAAAATGGCCAGACGTATGCACTGGTTCCAGGAAGTACGATTGGCCTTCCTCTGCCTATCAGGACCTTTACTGGTCTGGCCGCTAGCTCTGGTATCAATGGAACGGCTGGCCTGGCGACATATAGTGCGATTGTCCTGAGCAGGCCTGGCGTGCTGCCCGTCGCAGCCGCATCACCTTCTCCCTGTCCCGCGCCCTGGAATTGTAGCGACGTTGGAAACCCTGTCACAGTCGGAGATCAGACTCTATTGAACGGTACATTTACCGTCAAAGGCGCTGGTCAGGATGTGTGGGGCAACGAGGATGAATTCCATTTTGTCTGGCAGCCAGTGTCCGGTGACGCAGCCATGAGTGCGCATCTGCTGAGTCAGGGAAATACAAATGCCGATGCTAAAGCCGGTGTGATGTTGCGTGCAGGTACCGACGCCAACGCACCTTACTACGCTGCTTTCGTCAAACCTGACCAGGGGTTTGTTGTGCAATATCGCCTGCTTCCTGGTCTTGATGCTCAACTTCAATTCAGTACTGGTCCATTGCCGACGCCGGTATACCTGAAAGTGGCACGTGTGGGTAACCTGTTTACTACATACACATCTCGGGATGGTGTGGTCTGGCAGGCTATAGTTGGTTCACAGATTTCTTTGACGATGGGGTCGACCGTTCTGGCGGGCTTAGTTGTAACATCGCATAGTAGCTCTAATCTCAGCCTTGTCACATTCAACATGGTTAAGGTAGGGAAGTCCTAGTGGACTGGTCTTGTTGTGAAAAGCAGGGGTGCAAGCCAGAGGCTTGCGGAGCACGAGATAGCCCTGGGGCTGGGACACGGCCCCCTCCCTCTTTGTCGCCGCAGGTGGCAGAGCAAATGAAGAGGAGGACCAGAAGACTAGTGGTCCGACACGCTTCGATTGCCGACAGCAGGGATGCAAGGGGTGCAACCCCTTGACTGGGGTCTGGGGCTGTGCGCCAGTCTTTCTCTCCCCTTCGCGTCGCCGCAGGCGACACGTCAAATGACATGTTACAGAGCACTAGTTTTCAATGTATAAACAACAATAAAAAACAATGGAGTTTCGTGCAAGTTTTGTAGTTAAGGGATTTCCTTTAGGAAAGAGAGTGGTTTGTGGAACAATCATCCAAACTCCAGGTGAAGTTATCGCTCGATATGCGAGGTACAGCCTCTCGTCGTAGCACATGGTCTATAAAAAAGTTTAGTATCCAACTCATGCGTTTTGGCGTCACAGGGGGCTGTAATGCTCTCATCGATATCCTGGCATTAAACTTTCTCCTATGGCGTTTTCCAACGGCTGATCCCAATATTATCGTGGCATACAACACGTTTGCCTATCTTTTGGGAGCGGTTAATAGCTATATGTTAAACAAATACTGGACATTCCGGCGTGGAGGGTCAGTGAGTAGCGGTGAACTTCTCCGCTTTATTATAGTCAATGTAGCTGGCATTGTATGTAACGACTGCATTTTCTGGATTGCAGCGGAGCTATTGCATCCTTCACTGAGCAACCTCCTTTTTCTAACGAATGCCTCGAAAATCAGTGCAATCTTTGGCACTGCACTTCTTTCATATCTTGGCATGCATCTTTGGGTTTTTAAAAAGACTGCTCATGAGCAGGAATATCACCACTCGGAGGGAATTTCGATGACGGTTATGAATACACAGAGTCAGGCATCACTGGTTCAGGGCCAGAGTGCGATGCAGAATCTTGTGGCTGAACAGACCAGCACCTTCTTAACAACGCGTAGCCTTTCTGTCATTTTGCCGGCCCATAATGAGGAAGGTGTCATCGCTACAACTGTGCAATCCGTGGTAGAAGTACTCACGCCCTGGGTCCCCGAATTTGAGGTCATTGTGGTCAACGACGGAAGCAAAGACGAGACCCGAGCTATTGTCGAGGCGATCTCGCAGGCAGATCCACGCGTACGCCTGATTACCCATGAGGCGAATCAAGGATATGGAGCAGCTCTTGTGACAGGCTTTGAAGCGGTCACCACAGATCTTGCCTTCTTCACCGATTCCGATGGGCAGTTTAATATCCAGGATCTCCAGCCCTTTTTTCCTTTGATTGAGCAGTACGATGCTGTGCTGGGCTATCGTATAGATCGCCAGGATACATGGATGCGCAAACTCAACGCCTGGGGCTGGCATCTGCTGGTAACGACGATCTTTGGGGTGAAGGTGCGTGATGTTGATTGCGCCTTTAAACTCTATCGAGCCGACTTCTTCCGTAAGAATCGCCTGGAAACGCGGGGGGCGATGATCAATGCGGAGATCCTTTATAAGTTAAAACGTTGTGGTTGTACCTCGACTGAAGTGGGCGTCCATCATTTTCCGCGCACCAGCGGTAAAGCGACTGGCGCAAAACTGGCGGTAATCCTTCGTGCTATGGGCGAGATGTTCTCCTATGCTCGCAAATGGCAGCGTGAAGAATTGCCTCAAAGAGAGTTATATAAAGTAGAGGCCTGATACTCAGCGTAAAGTAAGAGGCAGGTCGACGTAAAATCGAGGTATTCCAGGTTGGTGGAGGGGTGGATGGAGAGAGATGCTTTGTACGTAATCGATGAAATTACTGGCAACGTAAGCTTGCTCGTTCAGGAGCTTGGCTTATCGTTGCCGATCTCCCTACTCTGGCTGGCTGATGAAGGATTGGGACCAGATGCCTATGCGGGACGTACTGAAGCATCTTTCCATTGCGGGGTTGCCTGGCTGATGACGAAGGATATAGTTAATGCAACAACACGATAAAACTCGCCGCCACTATACTTACTTTAGCATACTTCTTGTAGCCATTCTAGTTGTTCTGACAGGTTGTGACAATCTTCCTAATCTGCCTATTGCACCAAAACCAGGTTCCACGCAAAATCCGGTGCAGGTTAACTCTTCAACCCCCGTCGGCCCTTCAAAGGCACCGGCCAGCAGATTTCATATTGATAATGCTTATCCTACAGTTACTCCGCTTGTTTGCCCTGGTGACCAGAGTGGCTCGGTAAATTCCTATGTGACTCGGCAGGACAATCAACTTATGTATAATGGATCGCCGATCAAATTCTCTGGTTTTACTTTCTATCCCTCGTTAGAGGGCGGATCATCGGCATGGAGCAAACCGACATTTACCCATTATATCGACTATATCCTCGGCCTTGCGGTCCAGGCCGGACAAAACCTCGTGCGCCCAACCGACTTCTGGGATAAATCCTATACCGATGTCCGGCAGACCGATATCACCGTCTGGCAAAATCTTGATTACCTGGTCTGTGCTGCCAAGCAAAAACATATCTTTGTCGAGATGGATATCTCGGCCTTTGGCTGGTTTCTGCTTAGCCAGAGCCAGGTAGAATTTAATGCTGTAAACTGGAAGGCGTTTCTGGACGCGGTAGCCGCGCGGTATAGCAGTCAACCGACGGTTGCTTTCTATTCGGTGGTTGGCGAGCCTGCTGCGCCTCAGAATGTTCAGCAAATGAATGACCTGGTCAATTTCTATGACCAGACAACTACCGAGTTGCATACGGCAGATCCACATCATCTTATTATGGCCGGGGCTTTGATACATATGGAAGCGGAGACAGCAGCCCTTCCCTGGTGGCATAAAGTTTTTGCCCTGCCGCACAGCGATATTATCGGCTTCAAGACCTATTCCGATCACGATCTGGCTCTTATTCCTGAGATTGCTGCCTACGCAAATCAGTTGGCAAAACCGATGATCGATGAAGAATTTGGGATGCCGCAAAACCAGGGTGACGCGGTGGCAAGCGGGCAAACATATAATGGTCTTCAAGTCAGTCGTTCGCAATTTTTTGAGAGTGTCTATAGCGCTGGGCAGGCTAATGGAGTCAGTGGCTTTATCTTCTGGAACATGGGTTGTGAGATGGCAGATACAAGCTACGAGGTTAGCCCCAGTACGCCAGCGGTCTGGAAGGTGGTGGAAAAGTACGCCCCCAATCCTACCGTTACCACAGGCACATTGCTAGCCTGTCCTTTTCCAGGTTAATAACGGGATTTCTAAGAAAAAGAGGACAGAGAGCACAATCAAGACATTAGCGCTCTCTGTCCTTTGCTTTGCGCTGGAGACGCGCACACGAGCCTGACTATGAGCGCGATCAATCGCTCCCATGCAAGCAACCTTTTAGCGTGCCAGACGTAGAAGATTGGGTAGAAGCTGAGGAGTTTCATTGATAAGTCTCTAGTAAAAGCCTCTGCTTAGCCTCATATCGGCACTTCCAGATGAAGATCAGGCCACCGGTAAGATAGATTTCTCCAGGCGTTCTGACCCCTTTGGAGGTCATACGTACAATTGTGGAAAGGTACGATTTATGTTGGAAATGCAGCAAAGCTCGCAACAGAAACGCAAGGGGACAAAGCCTGTGCCTCTGGCGTGGTGGCGTAAATGGTGGCGAGCCTGGTGCGTGCTCCGTCTCCTTCTTTGGACCTTGTGGGTCATCTATCGCGAGCGCCGTCGCGTGATTCGCGCCCACCAGCGCGGCAACATGGATGTACAACCTAATGTCGAGGTTTTGATTCGTGTGCTCGTAGCTTTTCGCCAGACTGCCGTGAAGCTGGGCGTCCTGATGATCAAGCTGGGACAGTTTCTGAGTGCGCGGGCTGACCTCTTGCCGGAGCGGGCGCTAGCAGTGCTGGCTTCATTGCAAGACGAGGTTCCACCAGAATCCTTTAGCCATGTCACAACCATCATCGAGACGGAACTGGGCAAGCCAATCGAGCAGATTTTTAGTAGCCTGAACCCTCAAGCGGCAGCGGCGGCTTCGTTGGGCCAGGTTCACAAGGCCATACTTCTTGCTAGCGGCAAAGAGGTCGCAGTCAAGATCCAGCGGCCAAATATTGAAGAGCTTGTGCGCATAGATCTGAGCACATTAAAATTTGTGATCTGGATTATCAATCGTTTTGTCGATACAAGCGAATTTATAGATCTGATGGGGGTGTATCAAGAATTTAAACGCAGTATCTATGAAGAGATTGATTATCTGACAGAGGCGCGTAACGCCCAGCGTTTTCGGGAAATGTTTGCCGACGATCCGACCATCTTTATTCCAAAGGTAGAGCTTGAGTATAGCGCCCGGCGCGTGCTGGTGCTGGAGTGGATTGATGGGATCAAAATCAACGACTATGCAGCATTAGAAGCGGCGAATATCAGCCGCCTGGAAGTTGCCAACCGCACGGTTCAGGCCTATTTCCACCAATTTTTTGTCGAAGGTTTTTTTCACGCTGATCCTCATCCAGGCAACATTTTTGTTAAAAAGGGTACATCTGAAAGTGGGCCAGTCATCGCATTTGTCGACTTTGGGATGATCGGTCACCTGAACAAGTCCTCCAAGAACGCGATTAAAGACCTCTTTCTGAGCTTTGTCATGCGCGATTCGCATGCGCTGGCTACGGCTTTGCAGCGGCTCGGCTTTCTTGGAGCCGGGGCGAATCTTGTCGCCATTGAGCAGGCGTTGGGCCTGATGCTTGAGCAGTATTACGGTATGACCCTCGGGCAGGCTCGCGACTTAGATATCCCCGATGTTGCGGAGGATGTCAATAAATTGCTCTATGGTCAGCCATTTCAGGTCCCGGCTCAGTTTGCTTTTATGGGGCGAGCGGTGGGTACGCTGGTTGGTGTGGCCACAGGGCTGGCACCACAGTTTAATTTCGTTGATCTGGCTACTCCCTACGCTCGCACGTTTCTGGGACTGGATGCCGGTGGTATCGAGCAGATGTTGCGTAATCTGCCCGGACAGGCTCTGGACCTGGGGCGTACATTGCTCAAATTGCCGGGAGCTGTTGAGCAACTGGTGACTCATCTGGAAACAGGGCAGATCTCGGTGCGCCTGGCCGACGATGCTCCAATGCCTGGCCGACGTTCGCGGCGCAGGCGCAATGGTGGTCGCCTCGCGGGATCGTCGGGTGAGACCAATAGTTTCTCCTGGGTGCTACTTACAGCAGTAACGATGAGCGGTGGCATCTTTCTGATGCTCAATTCGCATCTTATGCTGCCCGCATGGCTCTTCCTGGGTCTTTCTGGTTTGAGTAGCCTACGTCTGATTTTCAGGCGTTAAAGAGAGGGATAGATGAGGCGAGGAGTGGATGCCGCATCCTCGTCTCACAACCTCTGGGCAGAGACAAAAGTCGACAGGGGTAGGAACGAAAGTCAGCGCTTTCGTCAAAATGGTTGTGGTGTCCGTTTCCTGCATAATGTTTATGTCACCGATGTCCAACATATGCCAAAGAAGGTATTGGTTCTATTTCAGACAAAATGTGTTAGAAAACCTCTCCCTCAAACGATATAGAGAGAGAGGACTTTAGAGTAGATCGCCTCCCTCGTGTTTGCTAGTACAACCGTGATACCGTGCAACCTTTGGTTGAGAAATTACGTCCTCTATAGGGGATGAAGATTTGAAGATGGAACGGATAGGTTTTTCTGGATGCTTCGCTCCAGCGAAGCACAAATCTCATGGCTAGTTTTCTCCGTCGCTTTTACCTCTTACGAAAAATGTGAAGTAGCTCACTTGACTTTACACCTTTTCGTGAGTTACAAGAGATAGTAGTAATATCTATAGATCTTATTTTGCCTGAAAGCTAGAGTGTTTTGTGGAATACATGAATATACGTAATTATATATGTTTCTCTCTACTCACCGAGATAACGGAGGTGGACTTTGTCCGGCACGCGAATAGACCTTTCTCCGATGGGAATCGAGCGTAAACAGGATATCACCTCCTGGTTGGAGGGAGATATAACACGGTTATCTGCACGTGCGCAGAACCGTTATCGTAAACGCAGGTCCGCTATCGTAGAGTACTTTACAACAAATCAATCCATTAAAGAGATTTCTCTGCGCTATCATTTTTCGCCTACTGAATCGCTGGAAAAGATGGCGCAGTCCTGCCTGCTCTTCTATCAAGACGGCAAACCCTGGGGCTTTCGTGCGCTGGTGCCAGGTGTGAAGGTTGTGGATTACGGGGCGTCCAGGATAGCGGTTGCGGATCAGCCTGTAGCACCCTGTGCAGAGATTGATACCCCAGACTTTTCCGAAGAGACGGCGGACATCATGAATGAGATGGACATTACGGCAAAACGTTCTGTGGTCAAACCTGTAGTTGATGTAGCGCCCTCCCCTGAGTCTGAAGAGGCGGCAGACAGCGTAGCTCCTGTATCTCTAGCTGCGCATGTATTGGTGGAGGCCGCAGCTCTACCCAACCCTGCACTGGTTACGGTGAGCGCCGACCAGACGGCTAAAACAGAGTCTCTTATGCCAAAAAAAGTAGAGGGCGAGGCAGCGGTGACAGCGGAACCAGAGACGAGTGAGCCGGCAGTGGTGACGGAGCCAGAGGGGAGTGAGGCACTGGCGGTGGCAAGTGAAGCAGTGGTGGCGGAGTTGGAGATAAGTGAGCCGGTAGGAGCGGAGTATGAGGGAAGTCAAGCGGTAGGAGTGACAAACGAAGCGGTAGTAGTGGTGAGCGAATTGGTAGTAGCGGAGCCAGAGGGGGGGATTGAAGCGTTAGGGGTGACAAATGAGCTGGTAGAAGTAGAAGTGACGGCGGCTCCAGGCGAAGATCGGACAGAAGAAGTCTTAGAGGTGGCGACAGGTACGTTAGTTGAGCGTATCGATGAGCCGCAGAAAACAGCGCAAGAAGAAACCCCTGGAGCTTCGCCAAAGGCTTCAGCGCCAGAGCTAGCCAAAGCGCAAGCGGCGTCCGTGCCGTCGAGCGACGATGGTGAAGTTCCAGGCACAAAGGTCGCCGCCAAAACTGCACTTCTGCTTGCAGCAATGCGCAGGCGCAATAGCCGACAACTTGCTAACCTGCGGCTACTGACACCTCCAACGAGTTCGCTAGTGGAAGATGGGCGCTATCGTCTGACGGGAAGTCAGGTTGCTGTGCGCCGTGCGGTTGTGCGCCATTGGGAACGCACTGACAAGCGGCAGAGACAGCGGCGCGTAATTAAGGTCATTTGTGCAAGCGTCGTCGTTGCTTTACTAGTGCTCATCCTGGTTCCTCTGGGCGTTGGCTTGATGGGTTATAGCACCTATAACAATGTTAAATCTGTAGCTAACGATGGTATAACCAACCTGATGGCGATCAAAAGCCTCGTCCCGGCGAATAAAAACGACCTGAGTTCGGCCCTCAATGTTCAGCAGTTGGAGCAGGCTAAAACCCATTTGTCTAAAGCCAAAGACGATTTCCTGCAACTCCAGGATATGGTTAATCGGCCCTATGTTCAGTCGCTGGTGCAAGAGTTTGCGCCGCAGTATAGCTCTGAGCTTGGGGCGGCGAGCCACCTGATCATCGTGGCGCTTGATGTCTCGAATATGGGTCAGGAGTTGATC
>DAOTTJ010000361.1:0-8698 GCA_034437695.1 Ktedonobacteraceae bacterium | reverse complement strand
CCGTCGGCCTGTACCTTCTGGCGTCTGGCAGAGCAAGGCGTTTTTTATGCGAACGCCGACGACCACCAGGAATGTCCGATTGGTATGATGACAATGGGCTTTACCATGCCTGCGGCCTCGCAGGAACGTGCTCAAGAGCTGGTCGGGACAATGGCCAGCGTGAAGTATTTTTCACCCGCCGAGGTCAGCGTTCTGCCGATAGTTGATAAGGCGCATAGTTCCATCGTCTATGGACGGCTCGACAAGTTTCCCGGTCAGCCCGATATCGTCCTGGCTATTCTTGATACCCAGCAGGCTATGTTGATCGCCGAAGCGATGGGCAATGCAAGCTGGTTAGAGGGGAACGGTCAGGCGGCCTTTGGTCGACCTACCTGCGCTGTGATCCCACGTACATTGAAGACCGGCACGACTTCGCTCAGCTTCGGCTGTATAGGTGCACGAACCTACATCGATCTGACGCCCGGCGAACTGGTGCTAACGATTCCTGGCGGCGAGTTCGCCGGTCTGGTTGAGCGCCTGGAGGTGATTGTCGCGGCCAATGCCGCGCTTGAGCCATACCACCAGAGCCAGAAAGCAAAGTTTGCCTGATTTCAGTCATCCCTGTTGTGCAAAGTAAAGATATGGAGTGAATGAGGCCCCTATGACCACTACCAGCAAATCCCCCACGGATGAACAGGCGGAGCAGCCAGAATATTCAGCGCACGCGATGCGCAATCCGGGTATGCCACTCGACATGGATTGGGTGCGCCAGGTGCGCATCAATCGCAGCGCCGTTGAGCGGCGTGCGGCGACGCTGCCGACACGCCGGACGGTTAAAAAGGAGTGGCAGGCTGCGTGGCTTTTACGGGCAATCACCTGTATCGATCTGACTACTCTGGCGGGCGATGATACGCCGGGCAATGTGCTTAGACTCTGTGCCAAAGCCCGCCATCCAGTCCGCCAGGAGATCCTGGACGCCCTGGGCGCAGGCGGGGCCGACCTCAAGGTCGGGGCTGTCTGCGTCTATCATAACCTGGTCGCAGGTGCAGTTGCCGCTCTCCAGGGTTCTGGGATTCCTGTCGCGGCCGTCTCGACTGGTTTTCCGGCTGGCCAGAATACCTTCGAGCAGAAGGTGGCTGAGATCGTCGCCTCGGTGCAGGCCGGGGCGAGCGAGATCGATATAGTCATTTCACGCGCCCATGTCTTGACCGGCAACTGGCAGGCGCTCTACGATGAGGTTCGGGCCTTCCGCGAAACCTGCGGCCAGACGCATTTGAAGACCATCCTGGCTACCCACGAACTCGCCACCTTGCGCAACGTCGGCATGGCCAGCCTGGTCTGTATGATGGCGGGCGCAGATTTTATCAAAACCTCGACCGGCAAAGAGGCAGTCAATGCTACCTTGCCCGTGGGCCTGGTGATGACCAGGGCTATCCGCGAGTATCGCGAGCGCACGGGATATAGCGTTGGCTTTAAACCAGCCGGTGGTATTCGCAGCGCGAAGGATGCCCTTGACTGGTTGATCCTGATCAAAGAGGAGTTGGGCGACGAGTGGTTGCATAATCGCCTGTTTCGACTCGGGGCCAGTGGTCTGCTCTCGGATATTGAACGTCAACTCTCGTACTTTGTCACCGGTCATTATGCCGCCGCGCATCATAATCCGCTGGTCTAGGGGGCGCTGAAATGAATGTGATGGACATCTTTGCGACAATGGAATACGGACCCGCCCCCGAAGCGGGTGCGCCGGGTCTGGAATGGCTCAAGGCTCATCAGCCGTTCGGCCTGTTTATCGATAACCAGTGGCTTAAACCCACCAGCGAGGCCTACCTGGAGAGCGTCAATCCGGCGAGCGGCGAGGTGCTGACACAGGTAGCTGCGGCAGGTAGCGCCGATGTCGATATAGCGGTGGCAGCCGCCCGCCGGGCCTTTGCCGGATGGAGTACGCTCCCCGGTCATGCGCGTGCGCGTTATCTCTACGCCCTTGCCCGTCAAGTACAGAAACAGTCGCGTCTGCTGGCCGTGCTTGAATCGCTGGATAACGGCAAACCAGTTCGCGAAACGCGCGACATCGACATCCCACTGGTTGCGCGTCACTTTTACTACCACGCCGGCTGGGCGCAATTGATGGAGAGCGAGCTGACCGCTTACGCGCCTGTCGGGGTGGTTGGTCAGATCATTCCCTGGAATTTTCCGCTCTTGATGCTGGCCTGGAAGATTGCTCCGGCGCTGGCGATGGGCAACACAGTCGTGCTCAAGCCAGCGCGGTATACCTCGCTCAGTGCCTTAAAGTTCGCTGAGATCGTCCAGGAGGCTGGTCTGCCGCCGGGAGTAGTGAATATCGTGACTGGCGAGGCCTCTGCGGTCGGCGAGGCTCTGGTCAGGCATCCCGATGTCAACAAGATCGCGTTCACCGGCTCGACCGAGGTCGGTCGCAGCATCAGACGTGCAACCGCCGGCTCCGGCAAGAAGCTTTCGCTCGAACTCGGTGGGAAATCGCCGTTCCTGGTCTTTGACGATGCGGACCTCGATAGTGTGGTCGAGGGGGTAGTCGATGCTATCTGGTTTAACCAGGGTCAGGTGTGCTGTGCTGGTTCGCGTCTGCTCGTGCAGGAAAACGTGGCTGAGGGTCTGTTTGCCCGCCTGCGCACGCGTATGGAGCACCTGCGCGTCGGTCAGCCGCTCGACAAGGCCATCGATATCGGCGCAATCGTCTCGCGGGGTCAGCTCCAGGAGATCCAGCGCCTGGTTGAGCAGGGCGTGCAGGAAGGCGCGACGCTCTGGCAGCCTTCGTGGAGCTGTCCTTCCGAGGGCTACTTCTTCCCGCCTACCCTTTTCACCAACGTCTCGCCCGCCGCGACCATCGCGCAGGTGGAGATCTTCGGTCCTGTCCTGGTCGCTATGACCTTTCGTACGCCCGCCGAGGCCGTCGAGCTGGCGAACAATACGCGCTACGGTCTGGCGGCCAGCGTGTGGAGCGAGAATATCAACCTGGCGCTCGATATCGCCCCCAAAATCAAGGCCGGCAGCGTCTGGATTAACTGTACCAACCTCTTTGACGCCTCCAGCGGCTTTGGCGGATATCGCGAGAGCGGTTTTGGACGCGAGGGCGGCAAAGAAGGCTTGTATGAATACCTCAAGCCGGCCTGGCAGAATGCTCCACACACAGCGAGTGAGGAAAATCCATTCGACGAAGTCCAGCCCGCCGAGGCAGACGAAGAGCCAGAGACACCCGCCGTCGGTCAACTCCCGACCATCGATCGCACTCCCCGCCTGTTTATCGGCGGCAAGCAGACGCGTCCTGATGGAGGCTATAGTCTCAACGTCTATACGCCGCACGGACGCTTGCTGGGCCAGGTCGGCGCAGGCAACCGCAAAGACATTCGCAACGCCGTCGAGGCCGCGCACCAGGCCAGTGGCTGGGCCAGCCGCAGCGCCCATAACCGCGCACAGATCCTCTATTATATCGCCGAGAATCTGGCGACGCGCGAACAGGAATTTGCGCGGCGGAGCGCCGAGCAGAGCGGACGTACGCTATCAGAGGGTCTGAGCGAGGTGCAGGTCGCTATCTCGCGTCTCTTCAGCTACGCGGCCTGGACCGATAAGTACGAGGGACGGCTGCATCTGCCACCGATGCGCGGGGCCGTCCTGGCCATGCCCGAGCCGGTTGGCGTGATCGGCATGACCTGTCCAGACGCCTATCCACTGCTCGGCTTTCTCTCTCTGGTTGCGCCCGCGATTGCAATGGGCAATTGCGTCGTTGTCATCCCCGCCGAGCAAGCGCCGCTCAGCGCCACCGACTGTTATCAGCTCTTTGAGACATCTGATCTGCCGCCCGGTGTGGTCAATATAGTCACTGGGGCGCGTGACGAGCTGAGCAAAGTGCTGGCCGAGCACGACGACATCGAGTCCATGTGGTATTTCGGGAGCCGCGCAGGGAGTCAGATGGTCGAACTGGCTTCAGCCGGCAATATGAAGCGCACGTGGGTCAGCAACGGCGCAGTACGCGCCTGGCTGACACGTGAGCAGGGCGAAGGCGAAGAGTTCCTGCGTGAGGCCACGCAGGTTAAAAACATCTGGATACCCTATGGAGAGTAATATGCTAGTAAAGCTTGCGCGAAGCCAGCAGGCCATTATTCACCTGGAATACACCCAGGCTGATCAAAGCCGGACTGACATCGCCCAGGGCCTGAATCATCAGTTTATGCGCGTCGGCTTCTCCGATGATCGGCGCACAGAAATATTGGCAGGTAGCGATCAACGCGCTAAAGCCATCGAGCAGATCCTTGCGCGGCAGGCGGTCCAACTGCGAGGTATCGCTGATATGCAGGTGACCCGTCGTGGCGATCTGCAAGCTGGCGAAGGCCGGGAACGCCGAAGAACAATCGTCTAGAATATCGCGCAACACCTTGAGCGCCTCGCGGGGTCCGATCAAGTGGGTCACAGCTATCGAGACGCGGCGTGTAGCCTCGTCGAGCAACCGCCATTCCTGGGGCGTAACTAGTGGTTCACCCCCTGCGGTACTCACCACATTCCCCTCAACCACGCGAGGCGGAGGCGCAACAGGAGCAGCGATCAAGCCCATCTGTTGATAGAACGCGAGCAGTTCCTCAACTGCCTGCGCCTGTTCCCTGGAGATAGTCGCACCAGGAGCTACGGGTCCGCGCTCAAAACGGATGGCCGCGTGTGTCCAGCGGCGCATATCCTGTAAAGTCGCCTCGGCGTTCCCGCTGCTCCCCACAATCCCCACCAGTTTGCCGCCCTGAAAATAGAAATGGGCGATGCCCATGCGATCGCTATTGCGCAGAGTCAGGCGTCCAAAGGAGCGCGAACGACGAATAGTGATGATAATGCGCGTGAGGTCCCACAGTGATCCTTGCCACGGGGAGCGGAAAGCGTTTGGATTTGCTTGAGCCACGAAAAATCACCGACCTCTCTGTGCAACGATCTGCGTGAAGAAATGGACAGGGTTGCCCCTGGTTTTTATCGCCTTGTTCTCGCGCATTCTCTAGACCTCGACTTTACCATAATACCAAAGAAATTCCGCCAGGGTCAAGTTTCGGATTATAATTATAGCACTATTGGCTATCTGTATATGTATCCTCTTCTCCATAATAGATACATTTATGATTGTCAATTCTCGTCTCTCGCTCTATACAATCAGAGGAAAGGCGTAGAACTGGTGACAGATCTGCGCCTCGCACCCCTGAAAAAGCAGGGATGGAGGCGAGATACAGTGTGCACCATTTTAAGGAAGGAGTGTAGTGATTATTGGGCCTGTAGCCGTTCTGGATGTTTCTTCTTCCAAATACGAAAGTCACAAAACACCGGTGCGTTTACACGGCGTTTTTCCTAAAGGGAAATAATCCCACCTGATAAAAGAGCCAGTAGGGTACATTCTATCACTATCTGTACCCTACTAGCTATGTCAGGCTCGCTGTCAGTCTCTGAGCAGCTCTACCGCCTGAGCTTCCACACCACACGGATACCAGCACGGATTGCGCCATAGCTGCGCCGGATCAGGCGGACGAACAGGTGCGGCGAATAGAAAACTCTTACTAAGTGCTGTATTCTCATGAAACTCCTCCAGTGTCCAGCCGCGCAGTTGGTCGCGGCGCTTTTCACCCAGAAAGGTGGTGACGAGCACCGTCGCTCTTTTCATGACATAGTGCGTGGTGTGGCCGTTAGCCTGGATCATCGTGCCGTAGGCGCGGATCTTACGCCGGAACGACTTGCGCTCCTCAGTGCCACGGTCATGCTCCAGGAAGACGGGTAAACGCGCTGGCTTGCTGTCTTGGAGCGTCAAGCGGAAATCCAACACAGCGTCGGGGATGACCGGCACGCTGCGGCCTTGCTGGAGGGTATGGTACGGATTGCGCTTCAGTTCGCGCTCATGGGTGAAGCTGTCGAGGCAGCAGCCTGGTGCTCGCTCCTTGAGCAACATGGCGGAGATAATAACATCGTTGACCTCCAGGGTGTGTTGCAGAAAGATGTAGCTCTTGTCAGTCTCCTGGCTGATCCGCAACGACGGGTTCATGTCACAGCCAAGCTCACGGAGCCCCTGGATGCCGGCAGGGCCGAGCACGTAATGGTAGGGCGAACGTCCTTCGCAGGTGGGCGTAAAGTCGTGCTGAAGATAGCTGTGATCGACCAGTTGCCGCAAGAGCTTTTTGATGTGCTTGACGGAGCCATCGCTGTAGAACAGGCGGCAGAGTTGTACGGCGCTGGCAACGTACAGCAGGTAGATCGCCCGCAGCAGACGTCCATGAATAGGGGTCAGCACGAAGGGTTCTGCTTCTGGTTTATCTTCCATTAGAGCACCTCCCAGCGTGGCTGCGGGTCATCGTCAGGTTGTGGTGGCGGGGGCGGCGTGTTCGGATTGGGTATGGGCTTGCAGTAGCGCAGGCGGGTTTGCGCTTGGATGAGCGCCAGACGGTCAGCAAGCAGTTTCCCCTGGAGTACCGGTAACTTGTCGTCGGTAAAGATGACGCCCATCTCCTGGCCGGAAAGGACGAAAGCTGCACGGCGAGGTAAGCGCACCATCATACTCGCCACGTCGCTCGTTCCGAGCGTGCGCTTGCTGCCGATGGGGTTGGCTGCCAAGTACGCCATAACATGGCGCAGGTGATACACCATATGAAAAAGTTGCTCACCCCCATGATCGGGGATTCTCGTCCAACGGGTACCCGTCGCGGTTGGTACCACTAAGGCTGGTGGGTACTGGATGTCCGGCCAGAGCAGGTGGCGCTTGTTGGCACGGCGGAACTCTGGATAGTAGCCACGGCCACAGTTGGCAAAGCCTGCGATGATCTCGCTGGGAATGTGCAGGTCGGCATCGCCGGTTTTCATGACTTCTACAAGCAGACGGTTAAGCATGGTCGTCGGGTCGGCGACGGTGACGGGTGGCAGGGTCTTGGCATCCACCTGAAGGAAGGCACCGACGAGCACATCGGCCCGCGCCCCAGGCTTTTTAATCTCGATGTACCCGTCTTTCTTGGGCTGGCGTTGCAGCGCAGCAAGGTACGTCGCAACGAAGATAGCAACCACCCGATCATTCGTCTCATGTTGGAGCAACCATTCGACTACTTTGTGGTCGGTGATTTCCGTTCGGCCACCCGATGCGGCATTTGGGAAGAAGGCGGCTAGTGAGCGTGCGTCATCAGGCGTGGGCTGGAAGACGATGTGGGTACGGGCGGTGGCACAGGCTTCCTGTAAGTAGTCGGGGAGCTGCCCAAGCTGCTGGTGACAAACTACTAAGCGGGATTTGTACTTGCGTCCTTCCGTAAAAAGTTCAGCAATATCCTTGGTGACAAAGTTCTGAAACTCGTCAATGTAGATGCTCACGCCTGGGCGCTGCGCTTCAGGGGTATCTGCGAACGAGAACACCGCGTCGTACAGTTGGCTCATGAGTAGCAGCCCGATAAGTTGCGCATCTTGCTTCAGCGTTTTCAGCGGCAGCTTAATAAGGATAATCTCACGATTGGTAATCGCCCGCCGAAAGTCGATGGTGCTCTCCACCTGGCCGAGGATATTGCGGATGATCGGCCTAGCCATCATCAGGGATTGTAAGCGGTTGACGAGCGGTGCGGCCTGCTGCCGTTTGGCGGTGTCGCTTTGGGCGTCGAAATCGCGGAAGAAATCGACAACGCTTTGGTCGGTGACATGTGCCACCATTTTTTGGCGGTAGCCCTGGTCGGTGAGCAGCCGCAGCATGTCTATCAGCGTTGAGCCCGGGTTGGCGAACAACGTGATCGTTGCTGCCCGCAGCAGGGTTGGCAGGTATTGCTGATTGAGCACATCAGGCCACAGCACGCCAAAGATGTGCATGAGGCTGTCGGTGGCCTGCACCAGGGCGAGGGTGCTTTTGCGCGTCGGCACGTAAAACGGATTGATGCCAGGGGCATGCGTTTCGTCAGTGATGTCGATCACCGATACCTGTTTGGCGTCTTCGTCGGATAACTGCGCGGCGACGTCATCAACAAGATCACCATGCGGATCGAACAGCACCAGCGGGCGCTGCTGGCGGGCATCCTGCACCGCCATGTGGGCGATAAGCACGCTCTTGCCGCCACCCTGCTTCCCGATAATCCGTGCGCCCGAAAAGCGGTCTTTATCCAGCACATAGCAGCCGTCAGTAGTCTTGGGATGCCAGCCGAGGCGGAGGTGCTCGGCATAAAATGTGGCAAGCTCGCGCCCACCCAGGTTATCCACCTGGGCGTTAGATTTGTACGTCATGATAGTGTCTCCTATTAGTGTGTTAGGTGAGTGGATCGGGGACGAACAAACAGTGGTTCGCCTCATTCACCATGTCGATCTGCGGTTGTGGGGCGGGACGGGGTAGCTGGTGCTGCCGAGCATTGGCGATGATCGTTGTATCGCGTCGGTAGGTGTAGTACCACCACAGCCCGAAGAGCGCGGCTGGGGGGATAAAGCCCAGCGCGAGCACTGGATACTGACCGCCCAGCGATACTAGGGCGCAAGCCAGCGCGATGATCGCCAGCGCCAGTTTTTTGCTTTGTTTCATAGTTTGTACCTCGCTTTCTGCTAACTGACCGAAGGCTGTCCAGTCGAGCATAACTCTGCGTGCCGACGAAGCAAGTCCCTTTATTTGGATGATTGCATCGGCACATTCATACGTTTAAAGATTGGGGAGAAGATTGACTTCCGTACCTAACCTGAGAGCAAGGATAGTCGGAAAGCCTGTGCTATTGGTTGCGATTTT
>DAOTTJ010000360.1:0-1738 GCA_034437695.1 Ktedonobacteraceae bacterium | reverse complement strand
AGTACATGACAACCCAGAAGCACAAATACCCGCAGCACTCACCCATTTAGCCTAGTACACATCCGTTCTGATGGTCTGGTGTAACCTCGCTCGTATGTAATTATGTGGCCCGGATTAAACAGGCGACTCTGCCGGTCCAACCACATTTCTAAACACATGAATAATGATAAAACATCCAGCACAACTTTTATTTCTTGAGGGTGCTCGATGTATAGGTAGGAGTGGTGTGAGAGCCAGCCCCATTATAACCAATAGAAGAGGTATAACGCTATGGCAACAACGAGTGAATTGCAGGCAATCATCGAGGAATTGCAGCTGGTCGATGTCGGCGACGCGGCCAGGTATCTTGGTGAAGAGGTTTTGGTGGAAGATGAATCGGTCGTTCCCAACCTTCAGGCGAGCTTTAGCGGCTCGTCAGTCGAGTTCTATGTAACGTCTTGCTCAGACTGATCATTATGGTATTGCTCCAACGGGACAGGGAAAAGCACCTGGCTGCTTTTCTCTGTCCCCTATCTACTCTCTCCTCAAGTCGCTTCTACTTGCTTCTTCTGGCTCTCGTGATCAGAGGCTGCCTGGTCAGTCTCAAATGGATTCGCCTCGGGAGAAATCATCTTCAACACTGCCTGCTCATCTGGCGTCTGGGCGGTATAGCCAACCGGCGCACTGTCAATCTGCCAGACGTTCCCATTGAGCACGATATAGCGCCATTCAAGCTCGGGACTGTTGTGAAAATCCGCTGGTAAGGCGGTATTGAGCAGATCCTGGAGGTCGCCCGGCACTGGATCGGCGAGATCGCGTTTGCCGGCGAGTATGTCCTGGATATAGGTCTCCATTACTTTGTCGGGGTCTTCGCGGTAGAGTGTACGCTGCATGTTGCGCAGGTTAGCTAACGCGCTTTCACGGTCTTCAGGCGTCTTCAAGGTCTGCAAAAGGCGGAAGCGGAGCGCGGCAAAAAAGCTATATTGCACCAGTCCGCTGCAAATAAAACGCATCACGTGAGCCTGCGACTCGCTTCGTGCATCCCATCTCTTTAAAAAAGAGGCAAGTTTATCTGCGGCCTCGGCCACCTGGGGAACTGCACCTAAATGGTGGCGAGCCAGGCGCTCTACGTAAAGCGAACTCAGTTCCCAGACAACTTTATTGTCGTACAGACCGTGCATCTGGTCCATCGCGATCCCACGTGCATGGCGCAGATAGGCGATGGCGTGCGTATCTTCCGGGTCGCGTGGATTGTGCTCGGTCTGTTCGGTTGGATTTTCTTGATACCAGTCGAGCTTAGGCCGCTTGATGCCTACAGTAAATTCGTCGTAAGGCTGCACTTCGTTGCGCCAACTCGTCATGATCACACCCTCAGGCCGGGCTTCGAGCAGAAAAGTATTTTGTAGTCCCTTTGGCGGGTCGTTCACCAGATAAACAATCGCCGAATGAGTCCATTCGCTTTGCGTGGCAAGCCGGATGAGGTGAGCAAAGACCTCTTTTTTGCTGTGATTGACGCGCAGGACTATATCTGCGATACGCAGGTGCGGACCGTCTTCGCCCGTCTGCATAAAATATGCTAGTGGATCTTGTGAGACCTTCGTTGCACGATAAGGCACTTCTCCACTCCTTTCAGAAACTCGCTTTCACTGCACTGATATCCGCTTCTTTCACGATGACAGTACAGCTAAGGATACACGCAAATGCTAGCCTACATCTCTGCTCCAACCAACGAGGCCTGCTCGCTATCTACCATGCGCTG
>DAOTTJ010000359.1:0-17237 GCA_034437695.1 Ktedonobacteraceae bacterium | reverse complement strand
CCATTGCCGCTGCGGCTCCCGTGCAATCGGCCTATCGTGAACCAGTACCCCAGGCGGCTCCCGTGCAATCGGCCTATCGTGAACCAGTTTCCCAGGTGGCTCCCGTGCAATCGGCCTATCGTGAACCAGTACCCCAGGCGGCTCACGTGCAATCGGCCTATCGTGAACCAGTTTCCCAGGCGGCCATGCCGGTCAGCATACCAAAGGTCACCCCGGTTGCTATTTCCGCAGCTCCGGCGCAGCAGACCCTCTCTGCCCGCTCGCAGCCAGGGCTAGCGATTGCCGAGAACTCGGCTAACTATACACTCACTACCCTTGCAAGCCAGCCGCAGGTAAGCGAAAATAAGAAGAAGAACGTTCTCTCGCAAGAGGAACTTGACAAAAAAGTTCAGCAGGACCCCGTAGTCCAGGAATTTATCAGGACATTCAGAGCAAATATTGTCGATATTCAACCAAAGTAAGGAGCAATACATTCAATGAATATGCGTGAAATTCAGAAGATGCAGCAGAAACTTGTGAAGATGCAGGAGGAGCTTGAAAGCACCCTGTTCACCGGCACTGCTGGCGGCGGCGCAGTGACCATTACCGTCAACGGCAATCTTGAAATGTCTGCTGTGAAGATCGATCCCGAGGCATTTAACGCGGAAGATATCGCCGAGCTAGAGGTGATGGTGCTGGCTGCCACGAACGATGCAGTCGGCAAAGCGAACGACGCCAAAGCTCGCCTGACCTCGAATATGACCGGTGGCATGAAGATCCCAGGACTGTTCTAAGCCGATGAGTGATTTAGCACCGCCGGTCGCGGCCCTGATCGAAGAGTTCTCCAAACTACCAGGAGTCGGTGTGAAGACTGCCCAGCGTCTCACATTCTTCCTGCTGCGCAGTCCAGCCGACCAGGCTCGTCGCCTGTCGGAGGCGATTATGCGCGTCAAAGAGAGTATTGTCTATTGTTCGCGTTGCTTTAATATTACCGAGCAGGACCCCTGCTTGATTTGCCGCAATCCCAATCGCGACCAGGAGACGATCTGCGTGGTCGAGGAACCGCTGGACGTGCTGGCGCTGGAGAAGACCGGCGCGTATAAGGGACTTTATCACGTTCTGCATGGAGCGCTCTCGCCAGTCGTGGGTATCGGTCCTAAAGATCTGCGCATCGAGGAGTTGCTCAAGCGTTTGCAGGAGAGCAACGTACACGAGATCATACTCGCCACCAATCCCAATTTTGAGGGCGATTATACCGCGAATTATCTGCAAAAAGAGCTAAAACCTTTTAGTGTCAAAGTGACTAGTCTCGCGCGCGGTCTCTCCCTGGGGGCCGACCTGGAGTATGCTGACGAAGGCACATTGAGCCGCGCCCTCGAAGGTCGGCGTGAACTCTAATCTGTAACAAGTCTGTAGCGTGGCCATTGTAGCGTTCTATTGTACTCAAAGATTTGACATGACCAGAGGTTTATGGTACTCTTGTTCTAGGTTTATCCGGGAGCGGGCGGGAGGTAGCAATTACCACTTTTCTTATCCTCACAAAGAATAGAACAGAGGGACCCAAGACGCTCTGGGAGCGGGGTGTCCCGGTCACATGTTATATGCGACATCGACGGGTAGTTTCCCTCCCCTTGAAGGGGCTGGCAGTATGCACGAAAAGGAGATATGCAGGGAGGTGACGCGGGAAGGCAACAGCCAAACCTGTTATCCTGCACCCTGCACACAGGAATACGTATGAGTAGCAGCAAAAAAGAGAAAGCTATGGCTGGTGGTATCAGCTCGACGATAACAGCCACGATGACCGAGCGCGAAAAGGCCATCGAGCAAGCTTTGAGCCAGATCGAACGCCGTTTTGGGAAAGGTGCGATTATGCGCCTGGGAGAGACGGCTAAGGTTCAGGTTGACGTGATTCCAACCGGCTCGGTGGCTCTGGACCTGGCCCTGGGCATCGGTGGTCTGCCACGCGGGCGTATCACGGAGATCTACGGCCCGGAGTCTTCGGGTAAAACGACCCTCTGCCAGCATGTGATTGCCAATGCCCAGCGGTCGGGCGGCTATGCCGCATTTATCGATGCCGAGCATGCGATGGACCGCGTCTACGCAGCGCGTTGCGGCGTCGATACCAATACCCTCCTGATCTCCCAGCCCGATACCGGTGAGCAAGCTCTGGAGATCCTGGACGCTCTGGTACGCAGCAATGCCCTTGATGTAGTTGTCGTCGACTCGGTGGCCGCTCTGACGCCCCGTGCCGAGATCGAAGGCGAGATGGGCGATTCGCACGTTGGTCTCCAGGCTCGCCTGATGAGCCAGGCCATGCGTAAACTGACTGGCGCAATCAGCACATCCAACACCGCGGTCATCTTCACCAACCAGTTGCGCGAAAAAGTCGGCGTGATGTTTGGCAACCCTGAGACTACTTCGGGTGGGAAAGCCTTGAAGTTCTATGCATCGGTTCGCCTGGATATCCGGCGCACCGACACGATCAAACAGGGACAGGATGTGATGGGAAACCGCACCCGCGTACGCGTAGTGAAAAATAAAGTCGCGCCGCCGTTCCGCGTTGCCGAGTTTGATATCATGTATAGTGAAGGCATCTCACGCGAGGGTGGTCTTATCGATCTGGGCCTGGAGATGGGTCTGGTGAAAAAGAGCGGTGCCTGGTTCAACGTCGGCGATATTCGCCTGGGCCAGGGACGCGAGAACGCCAAAGACTTCTTACGCCAGAACACCGATGTCTCCCAGGCGCTCGACGAGCAGATTCGCGGCAATATATCCTCGTTCAAAGTTGGTGATGTGGACGTCGTCGAAGACGACGAAAGCGAAACCCGCGAACCAAGCGAGGTCGAAGAATAGAGAGCCAATCCCGGTTGGGGAGCGCAGGCCAGCAAGCATCGGAAGTTAAATGGCTTTCTCTGTTTGCTGGCCTGTTTCTGCGAAGTATGCGCAGTGCTCTGTCAAGCATCGATTGACGACAGCAGGGCTATGGAATGCTCCGCACGCCTTCTGGCTTGCGATCCCCCACCCCAGGGTTTCGGGATCGGGTTGCGAGCATGGAGGCTACGGCCTCTATGCTCGCAACCCGATCAGTTGTTCAGGGGAGAGGCCACATGTTGAGCATTCCATAGCCCCGGACCAGCAGGGATG
This sequence comes from Ktedonobacteraceae bacterium, assembly GCA_034437695.1. Lineage (GTDB taxonomy): Bacteria > Chloroflexota > Ktedonobacteria > Ktedonobacterales > Ktedonobacteraceae > Paraktedonobacter. The sequence goes on along the minus strand of DAOTTJ010000359.1, from coordinate 14,114 downwards.
CAAGGGGTGCAACCCCTTAACTGGGGTCTGGAACTGCTCCCCAGTCTTCTTCTCCCTCTTCGTCGTCGCAGGCGAGTGTAACAGAGCAAGAGGGCGAAGACGCTCAAAAAAGCCTTTTCTGGCGCTTCATTCGGGAGCAGAAAGGAGAGACGCGTGGGTGCGATACATTTCGATTTCACCGACGAAGTTGTGCTCGTCACGGGTGGTTCGCGCGGTCTGGGGCTGGAAATCGCCCGCGCCTTTGCTCAGGCCGGAGCAAAGGTAGTGATCACTGCCAGACGCGAACAATGGTTGACCGAGGCAAGCGCCTCACTGCGCGAGCAGGGCAGTGAGGTAGAGGCCCTGCTCTGCGATATTACCGATGCCGCTGCGGTTGAGCAGACGGTGCAACAGATAATGGCGCAATATGGTAAAATCGATGTGCTGGTCAACAACGCCGGGATGACCTGGGGAGCGCCAGCCGCAGAGATGCCGCTTGAACGTTGGCGACAGGTGGTTGAGACCAACGTGAACGGAACTTTCTTCGTGTCGCAGGCCGTGGGACGCGGGATGATCGCCCGCCAGCGCGGCTCGATAGTCAACGTGGCTTCGATCGCGGGTCTGCGCGGACAGAAGCTTCAGACCGTCGGCTACCATACAAGCAAGGCCGCGGTGATTAACATGACGCGTACGCTGGCAGTCGAGTGGGCGACCTATAATATTCGCGTCAACTGCATCGCCCCCGGCTTCTTTCGCACGCGTATGACCGAAGGTCTGCTCGCCTACGCCGAGCCAATCATCGTCAGCAGCACCGCGATGGAGCGTATCGGACAACCAGGCGAGCTTGCGCCGACTGTGCTTTTTCTGGCCTCTGAGGGGGCCAGCTATATCACCGGGCAGGTGATCGCCATCGACGGTGGAAGCACCGCCATGTAGCATAGTGTCCCAAACGTGTTAGAGAGAGGTGAAAGCGCTTATGATGGATAAATTTCGGGGACGCAACCTGGCGCACCCCGGTTGCTTAATCGGTGTAACCACAGGTCTCATCCTGGGGATCATTCTTGCGGGCGTACTGGCGGTAGTCAACGTACCGTTCACGCTTGACCTGCTGTCCTGGTTTGGTTTGACTGCTGTGCTGGCGATCATCGGCTGGGTCGCGGGATCGGCTCTTTCCTCGCGTTTCCCCGCCCTTGAAGCAGCGCCAACCCCAGACGTGCCTTCAGAGGTGCAATCGAACTAGCATTGCGTATGGGAATATGCTATACTGTCACCTACATTGATCCGTGTATATTCTCCTCTGTTTCTTGATAGATGGGAGCAGTGTCGCTCCAGGGCATCGTTGCACGTTCCGTAGGTGTCGTAGCTGTGGTTATGCGCAAGCGCAGCCACAAATGCGAATTACCCCATAGCATTTTTGCGCCGACCTGATTGATCTGCGTAAATGTGGGAGGATACCTCAAAATGGCCGAACATGAATTTCGCCGCTCTGTTTCAACCGATTCCGTGCCTCAAGGGAGTCAATGCGAGTGGTGCAAAAAGCCAGCAGTGTTTCGACTAACTGCCATAGGAGGCAGTTCGCATAACGATAGCGGGCGTTTTTGTCGCGAATGTGGAGAAAAGTTTTCATTGACCGTCGTGCGGTCGGCAACGGCCTCGGGCGAGTTGCGTTATCAGGAGCGCTAAAGCGACCGCGTGCGCGAGTCAGCTGATGGCCTGCCCTCAAGCAGAGGCAGGCGGGCAGTCCACGCGGAACCCATACATCCAGCTTTACCTTCTATGTAGTCAGGTACCATTGTGTGAAGTACCTGACTACCGGGGGTCTTGACCCCATTGTCGCCAGTGACAGAGAGAGGGGTCAGGCCGGGAGTGAAGGCCGATTAAGCGTAGCGTGCCATATGCTTCTGGAGATCGAACGCCTGCGCATTCTGGGCGAGTTCCTGTGCCGCCTGGTCCATCGTTTTCCGTTCCTCACGATAGAAGATCCCGACATAGGGTCTCTCCGTCTCCAGCGAGAGTTCCATCGCTTTAAAGCGATTGCTTGCATCGTGTGTGGTGGGTAGCGGCTGGATATTAGTCTTCCAGACATCCATCGTATTGTGGAAGGTTGGGCAGGGACTGAGCGCGTGGATAAAGGCAAAGCCTTTGTGCTGCACGCCCTGTTCGATCAGCGAGGCCAGCTCTTTGGGCTTCGACGAGAAGCCGCGAGCGATAAAGCTCATATTCAGGCTGAGAGCGGTGGCGATCGGGTTAAACTGCGAGGCTAGCAGTCCATAGGGTGTGGACTTGGTGGTATGGCCGGTTGGTGAGGTTGGGGATGTCTGTCCTTTGGTCAGGCCATAGATTTCATTGTCCATGACGACCACAGTGATATCGATATTGCGCAGTGCTGCGTGGAGCAGGTGACCGGCTCCAATGCTAAAGAAATCGCCATCGCCGCCGACTGCCAGGATAGTCAGGTCGGGGCGCGACATCTTCAGTCCTTGCGCGACCGGCAATGCACGTCCGTGGACGCTATGGAAGCCGAACGTATTGACGAAATGCGGGAAGCGGCTGGAGCAGCCGATGCCCGAGACAACCACCGTTTGGTCGACTGGACGCTTGAGGGAGGCCAGCGCGGTGTATGCGGCGTTGAGCACGCCGAAATCACCGCAGCCGGGACACCAGGTAGGCTTTACTTCGCTTTTAAAATCTTTTGGCGTTAGCGCAATGGTCGATTGAGACATCGTTAATACACCTCTTCAATTGTTCGCAGGATTTCGCCAGCGGTAAAGGGAATACCTCCAAATTTGTTGACGCGAACCGGCTGTACGCCGTATCTCGCGCCCAGTAGATTAGCAAGCTGACCGGAGTAGTTGCACTCTGGCACGATCAGGGTTTTGACCGAAGCGATAAAGCGTTGAATCGCCTCATCCGGTAGGGGTGAGAGGATACGCGGATGCAGTGCAGCCACCTTGTGGCCGCGTGCGCGTGCGCGATCGACAGCCTCCTGGATAGCTCCTTCGGTGGACCCCCAGCCGATCAGACCAACGGTTGCGTCGTCGTCGCCATAGCGTGCAGGAGGTGGTAGCTCGGCCCTGGCCGTTTCGAGTTTGCGGAAGCGCTTTTGCATCATCGCAACGTGGTCTTCCTCCTCGTAGTCGGGATGACCGTGTGAGTTATGCTCAAGGCCAGTTGCGGTATAGACCGGTGCACCGGCTCCGGGAGTTGAGAGCGGCGAGATGCCGCTGGTCGAATAGGCATAGCGGGCATACGAATGCGTATCGCTGGCGACGGCAACTGGTTCAGCGAAATGTCCATAGTGCTCGACTGCTGGCTGTTGACCGGGCAGCAGAGCCTCCAGGCGTCCTTGCAGGGCCAGAGGTTTGAAGGCTTGGCGGTCGACGCTTTCGACGCGGGCGGTCAGCGATTGATCGGTCAGAAAGATCACGGGGATCTGGTAGCGTTCGGCCATATTGAAGGCCAGGACCATCAGCTCGTAGCAATCGGCCACGTTGGCTGGGGCCATAACTATGCGTGGAGTATCGCCGTGGCCTGCTGAGAGCGCGAAGCTCAGGTCCGACTGCTCCATTTTGGTCGGCATACCCGTGCTTGGTCCAGAGCGCTGGGCGTCGACGATAACCACGGGAAGCTCGCTCATCGAAGCGTAGCCGATCAGCTCGGTCATCAGGGACAGACCTGGTCCAGACGTAGCGGTCATCGCGCGTGTGCCGCCGAAGGATGCGCCGATGACCGCAGCCAGGGCAGCGATCTCGTCCTCGGCTTGCAGAAAAGTTCCGCCGACTAGCGGCAGCTCTTTGGCCAGACCTTCCATGATATCGCTGGCAGGCGTAATCGGATAGCCGGCAAAGAAGCCGCAGTGTGCGGCCAGAGCGCCCGCGACGACGGCCTGGTTGCCATTTAGAACAAAGCGATCGGCCTTTACCACGGGTTTCAGGCGGTAGGTATCGAGCTTGGTGATATGTTGCTGGATATAAGTGCTGGCGATATCGAGCGCCTGGATATTCTTTTCCATCAGGATAGGATTGGCTTTACGCGATTTTGCGAGCTTGGACTCGACCACCTGCGAGATAGCCTCCAGGGGAGGTCCAAAGAGCGCGGAGATTGCGCCAAGCATGACCATATTCTTGGTCTGGAAAAGCTGGACTTCTTTACGTGCGATGTCGTTAAAAGGAATAGCATACGTAATATACTCGTCGGCGGCAGCGGGCGTGAAATCGGAGGGATCGTAGATGATCACTCCGCCACGGCGCAGGTCCTTGACGCTCCGGTCGTAGGCCTCTTCGTTCAGGCAGATCAATACATCGGCGAAATCCCCCATAGATTTAACTGGTTGATCGCTGATGCGTACCTGAAATAAGCAGGGGCCGCCGAGGATTTCGGCGGGAAAAGTGCGGAAGGTGTAGACATGGTATCCCCAACGAGCCGCAGCCAGGGCGAGGATATCCCCGCCGGAGATGGTGCCTTCGCCCGATTCCCCGCCAATTCGAATCGTTACTTCATTCTCCATTGAATGCCCTTCTAAAAGCTTCTGACCGCGCCATATCCTTGTCTGACATGGGGCGGCCACATTTTTGCAGGTACGCTCTGGCAAGGAGAGCACCTGTATTACTTACTTGTCTTTGCATACAATCTCGATTGAGAGAGAGCACACTCGCGCTGCGGTCAGTTCGTCGTAGAGCGAAACGTCTGTCGGGTCTTCGCGTTGCGGGTTCGCTCCGATCTTTCTGATGGCAGTCGCGTTTGAGATATCTCTTGTGCAGAAGATTATAGTTCACGAGATTTATTATACCACAACTCTATTACTTGTGATCTATGTTCGCTCTGAATCCAGATGCCTTGCCGCCTGCGGCGGCGGGCAAAAGAGGAAAAAGAGGTTTCTCGGGGACACCCCGAACCCTGGCAAAGGGCTGCCGCCCTCTGCACTCCTGCTTCACTTCATGTCTATTGGACGGCCGTCCCCTGCCCCCCTGGTTCTGCCGCCTGCGACAGCGAATGAGAAGAAGCTGATTTTCCCTCTTCCCAGGATCTGGGAGGTATGGTATAATACCTCCCGCAAGGGCCCATAGCTCAGCGGTTAGAGCAGGCCGCTCATAAGTGCGCCCATGAAGCTCTTTCACATCAAGCCTGCGGTGGCAGGTGGCACTGAGGTCAAGGTGTCTAAAGCAGGGTCTTACCTGGCGGGGAAAGCCCAAAGGGGACAGTAGCATGACCTGTAAAAGTCTGTGGTGGCGACGGTTGCGTTGCGGCTCCAGGCAGCTACGCTGTATATGGTTAAGGCTGGATTGCTTGAACCCCAATCTGTGCGTTGCGGAATTAGTGAGTATGTTATGAGGCTCGCTAATGACCTTTTCCGGGCGTGTGTGTTCTGCGTGAGCGGACCAGGTGAACGGGGGACCTGTGTACTGACGTGATGTGTTGGGGAACGTGGGGATCACCTAAAAGATAGTTGTCTCATGGTGACGGAGCACTCATAGTACTCAAATGACCAGTGTAATGGCTGGTACAGGGGGAAGGAGTGCAGGGGCTTTTGCCTGGCGGGCTAGAAAGACGTGCTTGACGGCGCGAGGTCTGCAAGGTGAAGTTCTGGAGAGCCGTGTGCGCTGAAAGGTGCACGCACGGTTCGGAGGGGTATAGTCGGACGCGGTCAAGGGGTCGCGTGTAGGCTATGTACTCTACCGGCTTGGTCGCAGGTTCGATCCCTGCTGGGCCCATTTTGTCGATGGTGGTATATGGTACAGTCTGTGAAGGATGGTACTATGTACCACTCTTTTGTTTTTCTTGTGCTTGTTTCGCTAGATGCATAGAATATTCCGATGGAAAGTAGTCTGTCTTGATACAGAAAATCGTACGTTATGCTCTTGCTGGATTAGTGGCTGGTCTCTGCTGTCTTGTGTGTGTGCATGGATTGGCTTTTGCTGATGGAGGTGCGCCCAATCTGGCGTATGTTGCGGGTGGTGCGCGGGGGGTAAGTGTGATTGATATTGGGCAGCAGCGAGTCACGAGCACGTTGGCGGCTGGTACCTATGCGCAGATGCTCTATCTCAGCGTCGATGGGCGCTTTTTATATGTAGCGCAGCCGACGCTCAATCGAGTGACGATGTTGGGGGCCAAGACGGGTCAGGTGATATGTTCGGCGCAGATTGCTGGTAGTCCTTCATTGCTGGCGTTTGATGCTGGGACCTCTGCGTTGTTTATCGCGGGCAATCAGTCGATGCTGATTAGTAAGATGGATACCTCCGATTGTCATATTATGGGTACATATAAAGCGCGGGGAGTGATCTATGGGATGGCGACCGCTGAGGTTGCGCTTGGGACGGGTGACAATCAACTGTGGGTGGCGGAGGCGAGTGGGTTGCAGGTTTTTGGTACTCAGACGGGCAGGGATGTGGCCACGATAGCAATGGCGGGTCAGCCACGTCTGCTTTCAATTCCCTCGGGTGGCTGGGTCTACGTGACTACGCTGCAAGGGGCGCTCTACGGGGTCGATTTAAATACCTATAAGCAGCTTGCTCTGCTCAGTGGGGATCAGTTTGGCACGATGGATTTTGATCAAGTGACGGGAGAGATCTATGTACCCGATCAGCTCCATAAGCAACTGGATGTCTTGACCCCCCTGGATGTAGGGGCGACGACTGCGCCGCACGAGCCGATTCATACCTATCAGTTGGGTGCAACGCCGCGTTCAGTTGCGGTTACGAGCGATGGGGCGTTTGCGTTTGTCGCGTTGAGCACGGGCGAGGTCGCGATGCTCGATCTCGCGGCCCGCCAGACCGTCAGGACGATCCCGGTGGGAGGTGATCCGCGTTTTGTGATTACTGGACTCTATCCTCCCATTATCGGGACTACCCCTCAGCAGACCTCTCTGGTGATGACGATTTTGCCGGTTGTCTCCTATCTGCTGGTTGCTTGCCTGATCCTGCTCCCGCTCTGGTTTATCTTCCGCCAGCGAAAAAAGCTGGCGGTCAAACAAGAGGTGGAGTGAGTAGCGGCTTTTAACCGCTCTGAGCGACTGTGCTGGTTTTGGCCAGAAGCGTCTGCTTGTAGCGGTGTTGTCGCCAGACCCAGAAGGCGACCAGGACGAGCGGTGAGGCTCCGATCAGCCAGCCGAGCCAGGTCGGGATTGCGCCGGGTGCGGCGACGGTGACCGCGACCTGCGCATTGCCCTGACCCTGTGGACCGCTGAGGTCGATGGCGATATTCCAGGCTCCGCGCACTGGCATGTGCATTGTGCTCTGGAGGGAGCCGTTGGCCTCGCCGGTCGCGGTCAGTGGGAAGTGGATGGGGGTTGCATCGGTTCCCAGGCCTGGCTCGGCGGTCACGCTGCCCTGCAAAAGGAGGTGGGTAGCGTGTGGGACCACCGTGACCTTGAAGGGGGTATCGGTGGCTGGTGGGTCCTGGTAGAGATTAAAGTCGATGATATAGGGTCCAACTGCCAGGGTTTGGGTGCGAGCCGGTGTCTCGGCTGTAGTGGCCGCGGTAGTTAGAAAAAAGAGTAGAAGCAGGGCTATAGCGGAGCTAAAGCGTAGAAAGACCTTTAACATAAATTCCTTTCAACAACGTATCAGCGTGTATTTTGTCGCCAGATATCACCGAAGTCAGCGCCCAGGATTGCGCCCAGTGCGCCGATTGCGAGGACGGCCAGGGTAAAGAGCAGCAGTGTGGCGATCTCTAGCGTCAAAGGCACAGTGAGGCCGGGTTGAGGGAGAAAAATAGGCGCGTAGATAGAGTAAGAGTTCAGGATTGGAGGTGAGAGAAGCGCAATTGGCACTGCACATGCGGCCCCGGTCAGTGCAAGGCCGCGTGTTCGCTGGCCGAACTGGCGCTCGCGGCGCGTGTTCCAGAAGGCGATGCCGTCACACAGCAGTGCGGGCAGGAGAAAGACCAGCGGGAAGAGCGCGTATGGCAGACTGAAGGATGGGATATGGTTGGGGAGGCGATAGCTTAGATCCTGCTCAACGACGGCGGTGCGGATCGCCCAGGGAATAAATAGCTCAATAATGATCGTATTGAGGAGCAGAACAAAGACCATGCACGAGGCCACCCCTGGTCGGCGCGTGAGGCGCAGTGCGCCAATAAAGCAGAACGTCGCTCCGCCGATCAGAGGCAGGGGATAGGTTGAGATACTTAATGGTCCGAAGCTTGCCACAGGAAACTGCAAAAAGCCTGTGAGCGTAAAGTTCAGCAGCTCGACAATCACCAGGACTGCGCCCCATTCGAGCGCGGTACAGCCGAGGAAGCGAGCGGGCTGACGCCCGGTCTGGCGGTCGATCGCTGCTTCAGAAGCAAAGACATAGATCATCCCGCAGATGCCGATCAGACCGCCAGTGATGCCCATCATATGGAAGGGTGCCCACATTGCGATATCGATGCCATAGAGTTCGTGCCAGTAGTTATCGAGCGGAGCGGACACCAGCGCGAGGAGTGCGCCGAAGCCGGTGATCACAAAGCCCAGAGGGGCATAGAAGATCCAGAAGACGCGCACGGTCGAGCTTTCATCGACGCCTGCGGCCTTGCGGCGGAAGCGCAGCGTCTCGACCAGGACCAGAATAAAGGCCATCAGTCCGACGCCCGCCACGCACGAATAGATCAGCGTGTGTGGCGGAGTCCAGAATTGATCGCGTCCGACATAGGCGTGCCATTCGCGGTCCCAGACCGCGCCCAGGCCGCCTTGAAAAAGGAAAAAGAGCATCAACCATATGCTGATGCGACGTAACTTGCGCTCAGCCGGGCCGCTCAGGGCCGCGCTGGTGGCGGGAAGAGAAGCTCCAGGGATAGAGATCTCTGCATTGGCCATAACTTTTCCCCCTTTGGGTAGCTACATCTTTTTGCTTGATGACCTTTTGCTCGTCCTTATCTGGCGAGTTGGGCCTAGTACCTTATGGACAGTCGCCGCGCGTTTCAGGCGGCGCAGCTTACTCACCCTGCTTGAGACCGTGACGGTTTTCCTAGTGAAGAAAGGGACCACTATCGCGGCGATGTGGTCGGGCGTGAGCATGGGTGCGCCGTGGTTGGCAAAGATAAAGACATCGTTGGCACGTGGTCGAGCCGGGCGGGCTGTCAATGCATCGCGACTTCCCCATATAAAGAGGATTGGCACGGGCGGTGTCGTGGGCAAGATAAAAGGAGCGCGGCCCTTGCCGGGCAGTTCAAGCAACATCCGTTTGAGGTTCTCTAGCGGCTGAAGCTCAATCTCATTCATCCATTCATTGACGAACGAGCGCTGGCGGAGATTGAAGCCGAGCCAGTAGAGCATCCCATAGAGTCGCCAGCCGGACAAGAACCAGTTGGCGAGGTCTGTATGCTTAGAATCGATCCATTCCTCGATTTGCAGCGCTCGCGTCCATGATTTGCGCAGAAAGATTGGACAGAGAAAGGCCGCCTGGATCACGTGTTCGGGATAGCGCTGAATATAAAATTCGGCTACGCGCGTCCCGGTTGAATAGGCCAGGATATTCCAGCGCTCGATCTCCAGGGTTATGCGCAACTCTTCGAGCGTGTCGGCGCAAAATTCGTAGTAAGGCTGACCGGGTAGCGCCTCGTGCTCTGCTCCCAGGCCGGGTAGCTCTACCAGGATGAGTTGGAAGTGCGGTGTGAGCAGTGGAACCAATCTCTGCCATACATTGTAGCTGATAGCCCATCCGTGTATAAGAAGAAGAGGAGGACCGCTCCCCTCTAGCCGATAAGAAAATGTTGTGCTAATAAAAACCCCCTGCTAACTGGTATTCGGGTCTAAACTCATTTATTATAGGTGTGTTTATGTGCATTCTACCATATGTGAGACAGCCTGCAACGAAAGTTCAGGCCCTAGCAAAGGAAGACACATGTTGAGTCAAAAAAACATATTGATCCTCACTTCCAGGACCGGTGGAGGCCATGTCAGTCTGGCCGAGGCATTGCGTGATCTACTCATCGCCGATCTCCCGCCGCTCGTTGATGAAGTCCAGGCGACCCCTCTGAATGTACCAACGATTTCGCTAGTCGATCCGCAACCGCCATTTTTTCATCTCCACTATCGTCTGGTGAGTCGTTATGCTCTGCCACTGTGGGCGGCAGAATTTCAATTCTTCGATACGCCGCGCCGCGCATTGCTGGCGCATCGGGTCTTCACGCGTCTTGTCAGGCGTAAACTGAGCAGTGTATTGGACGAAGTGCAGCCAGAGTTGATCCTCACGACGTATCCATTTCTCACCTACGAAGTGGCGCGTCTGTTGGAGCGGCGTAGCTCGCGGGTGCCGCTCGTACTGCTCTTTTCCGATGCGAATGGCGTTCACGCCTCCTGGCTGAGCGAGCGCCGCGCGGCTGCGACCCTGGCGACGACGCGTGAGACGTACGCGCAGGCGCTGGCGGTCGGTTTTGCTCCTGAGCGTCTCCATCAGGTTGGTTGGCCGGTGCGAGCGCAATTCACGCGTGCGGCTCAGACCAGTCGCGCGGCGCAGGGGGAGTTACGTGTGCAGCTTGGACTTGCACCCGAGCGTTTTACCATCTTTCTTCAGGGCGGTGGCGAGGGTGCGGCCCATGTCGAGCGGGCGATTAAAAATATGCTGAGCATTAACGAGCAGGGTGAAGCTCTCCAGATCATTCTGGCCACAGGAACTAACCGGGCCTTGCAGACGCGCTATCAGGGCGTGCCTGGTCTGGCACCTGTGGCGTACACCCGAGAGATTGCGTCCTTTATGGCGGCGGCTGATGTGATTATGGGTAAGGCGGGTCCAAACATGCTCTTCGAAGCGGTCACGCTTGGCAAGCCGTTTATCGCGACCACCTACATCCCTGGTCAGGAAGAGGCCAATCTCGCCTTTATCCAGCGCTATGGGCTGGGTTGGGTTGCTCTCAAGGAGCAGGAACAGCGTACACTACTCACTACCCTGACGCACGAAGATGGACCGCTGACAGAGATGCGGCGTTCCATTGACGCGTACAGTCAATGGAACGCCGCAGGCAATCAGCTTATCGTGCCTGTATTGCGCGAACTGAGCACAGATGCAAAGGGAAAGAAGGACTTCTCTTTCACCAACCCATAAGGTATACTTTTAAATATGCAGAAATTGTTCTGACAATAGCCCTCACCAAAAAGCGAGAATTGAGATATAGTCGAGGTATATATGCAAATGGGTTCAGAAGCAGCCGAGACTGCTTCGATTCGTTTTCTTAGTGGCCCACTAACGGGAAAAGTATTTCCGCTTACACAGGTATCTACGACATTTGGCCGCCATCATGATAATGACATCGTTATCCCCGATCCACGCGTCTCGCGCAACCATGCCCGTTTAATTCTAGAAGAGGGAATATGGCGTATTGAGAGACTTCCTGACGGCAGTGATGTAGAGGTCGAGCACGAGAACGTCACCCAGGCTACTCTTAAACACCTGAATGTAGTTGAGTTGGGCCGAAGTTCATTTCTGTTTGTATTGCCGAATGTGGAGGTCGAAGAATCGACTGCCCCGATCGATGACGACGACGTGCCTACGCTGGGGGACGCGACGGTGGTCGTCTCTAGCGCTACGCTGCCGGTGAGCGTGGGTGTCAAGGGTACCGAGGAAACTGCTCCCATTATAGTTGCCGATGACAGCCGCAATACGCTGGCTTCACCCGAGGTGCAGGGCGAAGCGACCCTGGCTATTCCCAGCAGTAACTTGCCTGCGATGTCCGCCACGCCTCCTGGAGACAAGAAGATCAGCGCTCGAATGGTGGCATCGGGGACAGAGATTGTTTCCTTCTCCGACCTGGGGATCGCTTCGTTAGAAGTGACCGACCACGTGAGCGGCGGGAAGCGTAAATATCCGCTGGCCAGCAGTGTAGTCAACGTGGGGCGAGCCGAGAGCAACGAGATAGTCATCGATGATCCACTCGTGTCGGATGTGCATTTACAGATCGTGCGTAAGGACGACCAGTGGGTGCTGGTCTATCCTCACCCGGACCGGCAAGAGACGCTGAACGGTCTGCTTTATCAGGGACGTACGCTGCGTAGTAGGCGTGCATTTCGCAAGACGCTGGTGGCTGGGGATGTCTTCCGTATCGAGGATGGCAACGGCAACCTTGTCACCATGATCTATCACGACGGCAGCGAAGCGCCGCGCTCTCTTCTGCCTCCGTTGTCGCCCTTTCCGCTCGACGCAGTTCAGGTCGCGATTGGCCGCGCCGACGATAACGACGTTGTGCTCTCTCATCCCCAAGTCTCGGCCCACCACCTGCGCCTGACGCGCGAGAAAGATACCTACCGGCTCACCGACCTCAATAGCAGCAACCATACCTACGTCAACGGTATTCAGGCCTCGACCTTGCTGCTCGTGCCAGAAGACGAGATCCGTCTTGGTCCGTTTCGCCTGGTGTTTACAGGCGGCGAACTCAGGCAATACGACGAAAGCACGAGTATTGGTATTGAGGCAGTCGATCTCAGAAAAACTGGCAACAATCAGGCGGTGTTGCTAAATAATATTTCGTTAAATATCCCGCCGCGCTCGTTTGTGGCTCTGGTTGGGAGTTCGGGGGCGGGTAAATCCACATTGATGGATGCGCTGAGTGGTTCACGGCCTGCGCAGAAGGGGGTGGTTTACTATAACGGGCAGGACTACTATCGGCATCTTTCGGCCTTCCGTTCGCAGCTAGGGTATGTGCCGCAGGAAGATATCATTCACCGTGATCTGACGGTGGAGCGGGCGCTGTACTACGCGGCGCAGCTCAGGTTGCCGGAGGATTTTACTGCTCAGCAGATTGAGCAGCGCATCACCGAAGTGTTGGAAGACGTAGAGATGACGGCGCGGCGTAAGCTTTTGATCAAAAAGCTCTCGGGGGGACAGCGCAAGCGTGTCTCAATCGCGCTGGAGTTGTTGGCGAAGCCGAGTATATTTTTTCTGGACGAGCCAACGTCGGGTCTTGATCCGGGTCTTGATCGAAAGATGATGATCCTTTTGCGCAAACTGGCCGACAAGGGTCATACCGTCGTTCTCGTGACGCACGCAACCAACAACATCAACGTCTGTGATGCTGTCTGTTTTCTGGCGCAGGGAGGTCGTCTAGCCTACTTTGGTCCGCCCGAGGAGGCCAAAGTCTATTTTCAGCAGCCAGACTTTGCGGAGATCTACAACTTCCTGGAGCCAACCGACGAAGACCCCGATGTGCCTCAGCAGGTAGAGACTGCCTTTAAGCAGTCGCCCGAATATCGTGAATACATTGCTCAGCCTTTAGCGGGGCAGCGTGTGCAGGTAGAGACGCAAAACCAGGCCAGGCGCAGCGGACGCGAGCATACATCGAAGAGTGGCAATCCGTGGAAACAATTTCTGGTCTTGAGCTGGCGCTACCTTGAACTGCTCTGGAACGATAAAGGCAACCTGGCTATTCTCTTGTTGCAAGCGCCGATCATCGGTATAGTGCTCTTTATAGTGGTCCATTCGCTCAACGACTTGGATGTTTTCCATCCGCCTGTTCCCTATGTCAGAGTTGGAGATGCGCAGCGCTTCCTCTTTATCATGTCCTTTGCGGCCTTGATGTTCGGCTGTATCAACTCGGCGCGTGAGATCATCAAGGAGGCGAATATCTACCGGCGCGAGCGGGCCGTCAATCTGGGGATTGCCCCATACCTCTTCTCCAAGGTCATCATTTTGAGCGCGATCTGCCTAGTGCAGTGTCTGATCCTGCTGCTGTTTATGAACCTGGCGGCGACATTCTACAATGGGATCATCTTGCCGGACTTTGCGGAATTCTATATCACGCTGGTCTTAGTCGCGATTGCGGGTGTGATGATCGGTCTGACCATCTCGGCCCTGGTGCGCAGCAACGATCAGGCGATGAGCTTTGTTCCACTAGTGCTGATTCCTGAGATTGTCTTTTCGGGTGGAACGTTCCCGCTCAAGAATATCCCTTTGCAGGTGGTTGGCTGGTTCTTTTCGATGCGCTGGGGCATGGCTGCAATGGGTTCGACTTTGAACATGGCTAATGTGGGTGATAATCTGCTGGGTACCTGTGCGTCGTGTGGGATAAATCACCACGATCTCAATTATCTCTTGCTGACCTGGCTGGCGTTAGTTGGGACGATTGTGGCGCTGGCTGCGCTGACAGCTTACGTCATTCGACGCAAGGACCGCGAGAGTTAGGTGCCTGCTGGCTGATTTTTGCTATACTCAAGTTCGTCAGGCAAG
>DAOTTJ010000358.1:0-25939 GCA_034437695.1 Ktedonobacteraceae bacterium | reverse complement strand
GTCCCACCCAATACGCTGACCGACCGTGAACTCTCGGCCCGCCTCTACGGTGGCGATCGCGACATGCGTATCTCGCAAGAGATAGTGCTGGGCATCGGCGGTGTGCGGGCGCTCCACGCGCTGGGCATTACCCCCGCTTCCTGGCATCTCAACGAAGGACACGCCGCCTTCCTCAACCTGGAACGCTGTCGTGAACTCGTCGATGAGGGGTTGACCTTCAGAGAGGCCCGCGAAGTTGTGGCCTCCAACTCGCTCTTTACGACGCATACGCCTGTGCCTGCGGGCAATGACGCTTTCTCCTACGATCTGATGGATAAATATTTTAACTCCTACTGGGGACAGTTGGGGTTGACGCGCGAGCAGTTTTTAAACGTCGCTCGTGAGGACCACGGCTGGGGACCAACTTACAGCATGACAATCCTGGCTCTGCGTCTAACGGGCCAGTATAATGGTGTGAGTGCGCTTCACGGGGATGTCTCGCGTCGGATGTGGCAATTCCTCTGGCCGGGTCTCGATGCCGATGAGGTACCTATCACCTCGATTACTAACGGCATCCATTCGCCCACCTGGCTTGCCCCGGAACTTGACGCACTATTTAAACGCTATCTGCACGCAGATTGGCCCGAGCACGTCGACGAACCAGAGATGTGGGCAAAGATCGACACGATCCCCGACGCCGAACTCTGGCAGGTGCATGTCGAGCGCAAAAATACCCTGATCGCCTATGCGCGTAAACATCTGCGCGAGCATCACCTGCGCCTCGGCGAAGGTGCACGCCAGATCGGCGAGTTTGACCAGATGCTCGACCCCAATGCGTTGCTCCTCGGCTTTGCCCGCCGTTTTGCCACTTACAAACGCGCCACGCTGCTTTTCCGCGACCTGCCGCGTATGGAAA
Organism: Ktedonobacteraceae bacterium; assembly: GCA_034437695.1. Lineage (GTDB taxonomy): Bacteria > Chloroflexota > Ktedonobacteria > Ktedonobacterales > Ktedonobacteraceae > Paraktedonobacter. Next base: position 25,044 of record DAOTTJ010000358.1, on the reverse strand, counting down.
AACTGCTCAATGATCCCGCCCGCCCGGTCGAGTTAATCTATGCGGGCAAAGCCCACCCGGCTGACCAGCCTGGCAAGTCGTTGATCGAACGCGTCTATCAGATCTCGCGCAGTGAAACCTTCCTGGGCAAAGTGGTCTTCCTGGAAAACTACGACATCGACATGGCCCGTTACCTCGTCGCAGGCACCGATGTCTGGCTGAATACCCCTATTCGTCCGCACGAGGCCAGCGGGACCAGCGGACAAAAGGCCGCGCTCAATGGTCAGCCAAACTGTAGCATCCTCGACGGCTGGTGGGCCGAGGCCTACAACGGCAAGAACGGCTGGGCGATTGGCGAAGAGCGCGAATACCACGACCAGAATGCGCAGGACGAAGCCGACAGCCTCTCGCTCTACGAATTGCTAGAAAAAGAGATCATTCCCGCCTACTTTGAACGCGGCGCAGATGGTCTGCCCCACCATTGGGTAGCCCTGATGAAAGAGGCCATGCGGACGTGTGCGCCCATGTTTAGCATGCGGCGTATGGTCAAAGAATATACTACGCGTTTCTACGTTCCTCAGATCCAACTGGGCATACAGTCAGAGCAGCGCCACTACGAAAAGGCGCGTACCCTGGCGGCCTGGAAGGCGACCGTCCAGCAGAGCTGGCCCGCACTTGAACTCTATGTCGATGGACGGCGTGATGGTCAGCTTAGCCTCGGCGAAAGCATTCTCGTCCACGCCTGGGTGAAAGTGCAGGAACTGACCCCCGACGACCTCAACGTCGAGCTGGTCTACGGCGACGAACACGGGACTGTCCAGCACGCCACGCCTATGGAGTACACCTACCAGGAAGTGGACGGCTCGTATCGCTATGAACTCCGTCTGCAACCCACCGAGAGCGGCAGCGTGGCCTACGGCGTACGCCTCCTACCCCGCCATCCCGCACTCGCCAGTAAACACGACATGGGCCTGATTCGTTGGGCCTGAGTCCCAAAGTAAAAGCAGGCTATGGGCGACTGTCCACAGCCTGCTTTTACTTATTGTGATTTACCCGTGTAGGCAGCGTTTGTGAAGCATATTCTGGCCCCAGACAGGGCTATTCAAAAGTCATCAGAAGCAGGAGTGCAAGGGCGCAGCCCTTTGCCGGCACCCTGTCCGGGGGACAGGTAAGAGGGGTGTTTGACACAGGTAGGTTTTTCGCTGAATGTTTCGCGGTGGCGAAGCCCCTTCCTGCACCTTCTTCTCCCTGGGGTGGGGCGGTTCCGACCAAGCGTCGAGGGAAGGACAAAAAACCTACCCGTGAAAAGGTCAGGGTGTCCCCGAAAAACCTCTTTTGTCCGCCGCCGCAGGCGGCAGGGCGGACTTTTGGATAACCCGGCTGCTACATACGTTTCCTGGAAAAAGCTCTCTCCATCAGGTATACTGTTTCTCAAACGTGTAAATTGTGTACCTCATTGAAGGATCGGCTGGCTGCTTGAGCAGCCCGCGGTGTCGGGTAACTATACGTTCTCTGGGATAGCCCCGATTGCCCTCTATCACTTCAAGCAGAGTGATGTCTCGGTTGTGGAGTGTCCTTTCGCCAGGCAGAGGAGTGCTGCGCTTCAACGCGCACCCCAGGCGTAAGATGAATACCCCCGCGAATTCCCGGCGGTGGACCAGGAGGAAAGACGAAACGGACCGGGATATCGTCGGATGGTCCACTTTACCTATGCGCTAGATTTCAGAAAAGCTTCGAGGGCAGAGGTGTGAAAATGAATGACCGAGCAATCGCAGGAGAGTTTGTTACCGAGATGTTCGACTACGACGGTGGTCGGCAGGTGACGGTGTACGTCCCGCCAGATCCGCCCGAGGCAGTTGTCTTCGTCGGTGACGGTCAGAAGATCTCGCAGTGGGGCCGGTTCCTTGAGGCAGCGGACCTACTGCCCACGATGATCGTTGGTGGACATGGGCTAACGAACGAGCATCTGCGACTCCAGGAGTACTCACCGGTCTTTGACGCTGAGCGGTTCGCGGCACATGAGAAGTTCTTCGTCGAAGATGTGCGCCAATGGACAGAGTCGCGGTTTGGAGTAGCGCTGCCCACTGAACGCACCGCGGTGTTCGGTGCCTCGGCGGGTGGAGAGCTTGCACTCGCTCTTGGACTTCGGCATCCCGACATCTACGGTGCGATCTTCTGCGCTTCGCCGGGTGCGGGCTATAAACCGACTGAGGTGATGCCGAGTCGGATGCCGCGCACGTACCTTGTTGCAGGCACGCAAGAGCCGTTCTTCCTTGAGAATGCGACGAGGTGGGCGGCCGCGCTGCGCGATGCAGGTGCGGACGTTGTCATGAAAGAGCGAACCGGATCGCATGGCGGCGCGTTCTGGCAAAAAGAGTTCCCGTTGATGGTGGCGTGGGCGTTTGGACGCGAATAGATGACCTTCTACGTATCGAGAAAAGGACAATGGGTAAGAGAAATTATCTGATCGAGGGAGTCTCCGGGTATCGCGTCGATCCCTACTTCCAGGTTTTTGCTAGAATGCGCAGCCAATTCTTATAGCCTATCTTCTCCAACATTACATCGTCGTAGCCATGTGCGCGAAGCTGCTCCATCAGTCCGGCGATGCCTGTGGCGTCACCAATGGTTGCCGGGACCGTCGTGCCGTCAAAGTCGGTGCCGAGTGCGACGCCATCGCTTCCCAGGTGCTCGACCAGATAGTCGAGGTGGCGCAACAACGTCTCCAGCGGCAATTGCGGCTCGCGGCTAGCATCCTCCCAGAGATCCGCGACCGAGAAGTTGAGTCCGACCAGTCCACCAGTCTCCTTGATGGCTGCCAGTTGCTTGTCGGTCAGATTGCGCGTACTCTGACAGAGGGCGTGTACATTCGAGTGAGTGGCGACCAGCGGTGCGGTGGAGAGCCGGGCCACATCCCAGAAGCCCTGCTCGTTCAGGTGCGAGAGATCGACCAGAATCCCCAACTCGTTGCAGCCCTTTACGAGTGCTTTGCCCGCCTCGGTCAGACCCGGACCCGTATCGGGTGTGTGCGGGTGGCAAAAGGGGACGCCGTGGGCAAAGATATTCGATCGACTCCACACTGGACCGAGCGAGCGCAGACCGGCTCTGTAAAAAACGTCAAGCGCATTGAGGTCAGCGTCGATAGCTTCGGCCCCTTCAAAGTGTAAAATAGCCGCGTGAACCCCTGTTTGTATACACTGTTCCAGTTCAGCTACATTGTGTACAACCTTGAGCTGCCCCTGCCCCTGCGCCTCCAGACGAAAAAGCAGATGGACCATTGCCATCGCCGTGCGCGTCGCGTACGTATAGTCCAATGGATCGGCCAGGCGCACCAGATAGCCCTGCTCGACTGCTACCATCTCAAAATCCACACCCGGCAACGAGCTATCGCGCGGGACAAAGACCGCAAAAAACCCACCGGCAATCCCGCCCTCCCGCGCACGTGGCAGATCCAGATGACCGATCTCGCTGCGCACAAAAAAATCGCGTCCCTGACCGCGCTCCGGCAGATACAGACTAAGGAGCGTATCCTGATGTCCAACAATCACAGGGATTGTATTCATATTGGCTATCGTATCCTTTTCATAGATTGGAGGGAGATGCAGTGCCACCATCGCACCTATACACCTACCTGATCGTCCAAGTATACCATAACTCACCGCAACCCGATCTTTTTATTCCAGGGTGGGGCTACATGACGAGACATAGACATGAAGTGAAGCAGCAGTGCAGAGAGCACCTCTCTGCTACCTTCATGTTTATGGCTGGGGCTACATGACGAGAATGAAATAGCTCTGCAATCTGCTTGTGAGCGAAGCAGAGAATAGACAGAAACCCCATAGACAAACGTCAGTTTTGTATGGCACACTATAGACATAAGGTGCTTAACGCGGATGTGGTGTGGTCCTCGTGCTTCCCCTGTGGCTTTTGCAAAACTGTGACGACAAACGTCTGGCATAGTGTGATACAGGATGTGTCAACGGATACACGCCCCTGCTCAATGAATGCTATCGTGCATCTTCTCATACTTTTGGCTGGAAAAAAGGACTTTTTTTATGCTTAACAGAAAGACTCCCAGTCGGCGTTTGATCTTTATCACCCTGGGACTGACGTACATCGCCGTCGGCATCCTCGGGACCTTGCCGGGGGCTTCTTTGCTGAGACTGGCTCACAACACCCATGTATCGCTCGAAACTGTCGGGAGCATGTTCACCATCTCGGCCCTGGGTTTTATGCTCGGCGCAGTTCTGGCTGGTACGCTCACCAGGTACGTCAAGTCCAGGTATTGGATGATCCTGGGACTTGTCCTGCTGGTGGGTGGCGCATTGATCACCGCCTTTACTGACTCCTTCGCACTCTTATTGCTCGGTCAAACGGCCAAAGGCTTTGGCTTTGGCTTTATCGATATTGGCCTCAACAATATCGCCACCGCCAGTTTTACCGACAACTTGAGCGAAAACCTTAACAACATACACGGCATGTACGGTCTGGGGGCGCTGCTTGGACCGCTCATCCTGGCTTTTGGCCTCCAGTTCTTCGCCAGCATGCCGATGGCCTATATAGTTGGCAGCGTAGTCGCGCTTATCCCGATCGTCCTCGCGCTCATCCAGAACCTGCCGGAAGCATCGATCGTGTCGCCTCTTCCGACCAACCAACGCGGAGCCGGGGTCGACCCTGAGCATAGCGTCATGAGGCAACGTTTGCTCTGGCTGATAGTCCTCTCGATCAGTCTCTACGCGGGCGCAGAGATTGGCTTTGGCAACTGGATAGTAACGACCGTCAGCCAGAGTGCGGGGATCAGCCTCGCGCTGGCCGCCCCGGTTGCCACCGCCTTCTTTCTCGGTCTGACCGCCGGGCGTCTAGGAGGAGCGCAAGTGCTGCGCATGGGCTGGTTGAGCGAGAGACGCCTGCTCTACACCGCCCTTATAGGCGGAGCCGCCAGCGGCGTGCTCGCCGCACTCTTTCCCGGCCAGTTGCTCATCGTCTATATCGCGAGCTGTCTGGTTGGTTGCTTCTATGGTCCGCTTTTTCCCAGCCTGATGGCCATCGCCTCGCGCCACTTTGTCTACGCGCTCAGCCTCGTCAACAGCGTCATGATGGTCGGCACCGGGGCCAGCGCAATGTTGATCCCCGCAGGCATGGGCCTCTTGATCCCCGTAGTCGGCATCAGTTGGGTGACCATTATCCCGCCCATCGCCTGTCTGCTGGTTATCCTACCAATGACCCTGGCCAACCGCGTCCAGCCCGGACTCTTCCGCGAGCGTGGCTACCTATCGCCAGTCGTACTCTCCCGCGCTCAAGAAAACCTCGAAATCGTCTAAAACCTGGGGTGGGGGCATAGACATGAAGTGAAGCGGGAGTGCAGAGGGCGGTAGCTCTTTGCCGGCACTCTGTCTGGGGGACAGGTAATCTGGGGTGTCCCCAACAAGCTTTTTCTTTTGTTCTGCCTGTTTTGCCGGAGGCAAAACAGGCAGAACAGGAGTGCAGAGGGATACCCTCTGCACTCCTGTTCTGCTTATGGGCGGGGGGGCCTACTTACAACCAGAATCCCCCAATAAACACACAATACACAACATTGCAAATCCTTGCGGATGCGCTTACAATGAAAAGAGCAACCAGCAAGCTTATCGTGGCCGGTAGCCTAGACTACCAGACCAAGCAGAAGGCCATGCAACATGTGCTCAGGGATTCAACAATCTCCTCTACTGCTTTGCCTCTGCTCGTTTTTAGCGTAAATAACCTGACTGCGCCTTGTGGTCAGCATAATCGGTATATCAGGAAAAAAGAGTATGAAAGCAGTACAATTTAGTCAGTATGGTGGTCCTGAAGTTTTGCAGGTAGTTGATGTACCCGAGCCTGAGCCTACGCCTGAAGAAGTCTTAATCGACGTAAAAGCGACGACCATCAACCGTCTGGACCTCTTTCAACGCGCCGGAAGTCGGCCTGTCCCTTCGCTGCCCTTTACGCCGGGTCTGGAGGCTGCGGGCGTTGTCGTGGCAGACAGTCAGGGTTTCCATGCAGGTGAGCGCGTGCTTACTACATTTGCTAGTGGTGGACGCGGTGGTGGTGGCTACGCCAGCCGGATCGCGCTCGATCCGCGTTCGTTAGTACGCATCCCTGATGGTGTCAGTTTTGAAAACGCGGCTGCGGCAGGTCTGGCCGCCTCGACCGCCTGGACCGGTCTTTTTGATATCGGTCAGTTGCGTGAGGGGGAGCGTGTGCTCATCTGGGGCGGCACCAGTGGCGTCGGCTCGATTGCTATCCAGCTTGCCAGACAGGCGGGTGCCTGGGTGGCCGCAACCACCGGTAGCGAAGCGAAAGCCAGTGAGCTACGGCGGTTGGGTGCCAACCAGGTTTTAAACTACAACGAGCAACAACCTGGTGTAGCACTGCGTAGCGTCAACGGCGTCAACCTCGTCCTCGAACTGATCGGTGCGACCTTGCAGGAGAGCATCGAGGCATGTGCGACCGACGGACGCGTCGTTTTGATCGGCAACCTCGGCGGCCGAGAATCCACCGTCGATACACAAAGCTGGCGGCTAAAACGCGTCAGTGTGCTGGGTGGAGGTATGATGCGCACCACGCGTGAGAATGAATGGCAGATCCTGAATATGATCGCTCGCGGCACGATCAGTCCTCTGATCTCAGAAACCCTACCTATCGAGCAGGCAGCTGAAGCCCACCGCAAAGCGGCCGACCACGACCTTATCGGAAAAATTGTCCTGGTCCACAGCGCCTAACACCGCAATGATATCATGTATCTAATATATCATTCTCTGTCGTCTCGCCTCCCCCAATCTATACCTAGCTCACATCGGACGTTGGGCAAGCTGCCCAACGTCCGATGTGAGCTAGGTATAAAAAAAGGGCGGGTCGGTGGGAAAGAAGCGCGATGGATTGCTTCGCCCCCAGGGATTGGGGAACATCCTTTCGCGCGGACTTAGCGGGATTGTTAAGGGCAGAGGATATCCCTCGGCCTAAGTCCGCGCTTATTGCTCCGTCAATCGAAGATTGACGGTAGCAGGGATGCAAGGGTGCAACCCCTTGACTGGGGTCTGGGGCTGCGCCCCCGCCAGCCTTCCCCCTCTGCGTCGCCGCAGGAGACGCGTCAGAGGAAGCTTGACAAAGCATTATGGGGGAAAGAAACATCCTAAAAAAGCCACCCTTTCCCTTGACAAACAGAAAATCGAAGGCTATACTATTACCGTACAGTGTACGGAAGGAAAGGAATATCATTGTGACCACCCCTCGGGCAAAGAGGCGAGCCAGAACCAGAGAGACCATCCTTGAAGCGGCGATGCAGATCGTCATGCAGCATGGTGTCGAAGCGCTATCGATGCGCGAGATAGCCGGCAGCATCGACTATAGCCCCTCGGGTCTCTACGAGTACTTCTCCAGCAAAGAAGGGATCATCGAAGCGCTGGCGAACGAGGGTTTTGCGCGTCTGGCTACACGCATGGAACATGGTATTCTAGGCGAAACGGCCCCGGTACGTTTACAGGAAGCTGGAAAAACATACATACAATTTGCTTTACAGGAGCCACAGATCTACCTGCTGATGTTCAATCACAAACCGCCGGAACCCTGTTCAATCACCGACGTTGGACAGAATATAGCCTACTACAAACTGATACAAATCCTTCAGGATGGCCTCACGTCGGGAGAGTTTCGTTCAGCCAGCGAAGCGGGTGCGCAAGAGTTAGCGTATATCGCCTGGTCTCTCATGCATGGTCTCGCGATGTTGCGCCTGACCTTGATGAGCCAGGTTCTGGAAGATATAGACAGCATAAACGTCACCACATTTCAGGCTTTTATCGACCAGTTGAAGTAGTCTAAAAAATTTTAGACTGTACCGTACACCATACGGTAAACGATCGATGTTCTAAAAATAGATGAATATCAATGAAGGGAAAACGAGTATGACAGAGATTATTAAAGAGCGTATGACCGTGGCAAACGAGCAAGAGCTTGTAGTGTTTTTGATTGGTATGCGCGTCAACAAAGTCTGGAAAGTCCAAAAATGGTTACCAGTCACGACGGCCATGACACGCATGTTGAAAGAGCTGTACGGGCATCCTGAGATGGGTTTTCTGGGTGCAGAGACGACGTTGAATTTCCCCACGACCCTCATGGTGCAGTACTGGCGTTCGTTTGAAGACCTGGCGGTCTACGCTGGCAACCGCGACGCTGTCCATCTGCCAGCCTGGAGGGAATTTAATCGCCAGGTCGGCAGCAATGGCGATGTGGGAATCTGGCACGAAACCTACAGAATCCCGGCTGGACACTACGAGGCCATTTACACTAATATGCCCACCTTTGGCATGGGCAAGGCTCTTCCTCTCGTTCCAGCGATCGGACGTCGCGAGAGCGCTCGGGCGCGTATGGTGGTCAAACAGCAAGATGTTCAGGAAGAAAGCTCGGTCCCTGGCGAGCGGTCCTGAGCTTTTTTACCTCTAGTAAACCTGCCAGATACATAGATGAATAAGAATATATACGTCCCTGGCAGGTTCATTCTGCTGGCTCTCAGGGATTGGCTGTGCCTGGCACTACCGGGCCAGGCACATCTACTTCTCTCTTAGAGAGACAAATCCAGTTCTGCCACGGTTTGCGTGATCAATTGAATGACCCTCTGGAAGATCTCTTCGTCGAAGACAAAGCGTGCGCCTGCGGTCGCATAGAGTTCTGGCACGGTTCTGGTCGCTCCCAGCGCGAGGGCCTGACGGTACTGCTGCAATGTCGTCTGGGGATCACGCAGGTAGTTCTGCCAGATCTGGAATGCGCCAATTGCCGCAAAAGCGTACTCTATCACGTAGAGCGGGTAACAGTAAAAGTGGAGGATATGCTGCCAACCATAGCTGAGTTCGGCCTCCAGACCACTCCAATCGATAGCCGGTTGATACCGCTTGCTCAACTCCGCCCATTTCTGGCAGCACGCCTGGGGGTCTGTGGCCTGCTCAGGATGGTCATAGATCCAATGCTGGAAAGCATCGCCCAGGACAAGCTCTGGTAGATAGTTTGCCAGCATATTTTCCAGGTGCTGAATGCGCAAAAGAGCAGTTTCGCGCTCGGTACAGAGTCCCGCTTGCTGGAGATACAGTGCTCCAATGAATTCCATACTTGTCGACGCTACTTCAGCAAATTCCAGCGGAATCGCATCCACTTGCCGCTGCTGTATGTAGGGAAGCGCAACTGCTTCAAAGGCATGGAAGGCATGCCCGGCTTCGTGAAAGATTAAACGTATGCTCTGTTTGATCGAGTTCATATGTCCAAAAATGAACGGGCGATGCCTGACTTCGAATGGTTGGCTATAGCCGCCGGGGGCCTTATTGGGACGTTCCTCTAGATCAAGCAGGCCTTCGTCGATCATCGTCGTAAAATAGCTGCCCAGTTGGGGATCAATGAGCTGAAAAACGCTTGCGCACTGCTGCAAAAAGGCCTCTCTATCCGCAAGCTGACCCCATTGCTCATTTGTTCGTCCATCTACAGATATATCCCAGGGACGCAGTTTCTCCACTCCCAGCCGTTTCTTGCGTTTTTCCCAGATCTGCTGCGAAGCAGGGAGAAGCACACGCTCAACCAGTTCGTGAAACGCTTTGCTCTCAGTCGGGGTGTAGTCGAAGCGCCGCAATTGTCGCCAGCGATAGTCCCGGTAGTTTGTGTAACCGGCGTTGTCTGCGATCTGCCGACGTAGCTGCATCTTTTTTGTCCAGAGTAGATTGCGTTGTGCTCGTTCCAGAACGCGGCGCTCTTCCATGAGATGCCAGGCCCGTTCACGCCGCGCACGCTCGGGATCTGCAAGCACAGCGTATAAAGAGGTCAGAGGGACCTCCTGGTCTTCCCATCTGACCAGCATTGCAGCACTCCTCTGCATATACTCGTTGCTCAACGCTTCGTCTTCGTTCAAAAGTGGCAGGTTTTCTGCGCGGTAGAGTGCAGCCTCGGCCTGCAAGTTGCGCAGAGGCAGCGCGAAACCTTCAGGCTCCAGACCACTCGCCAGCAATTGCTCTTTAATGAGTTGTTCATAGGGCTGGAGTGGAACGTAGATCTCATCCATGAAGCGCTGCTTCCGCCGTACTCGCTCCTCATCTGCCGTGTCCTGGTTAGCCGCCAGCCCGTGTCGCGCTCTGGTCTCATCAACCAGTGCGCAGAGCTGTGACCACTGAGCCATCCAGGGCAGAAGCGTCTCCTGAGTGAGGGAGAGCGCGTTTAATTCGCAATACCAGACTTCAATCTCTGAGCAACTGAACTGCTCGAAGGCCTCGCTGGTCTGGGGAAGTGATGTGAACAATACAGAACCCCTTTCTTTTCAATGCGCCAGGAAAATGTCTGAGTTCGATATATCGGGTCCTTCTTTGCTTCTTTTAGACAATCACGCGCCGCTTCATTGAGTTGCAGTAGTACCTCAATCTCTCTATTTGACAGGTGTTTATGTAAGTATCTATATAGATATATATCAAATTAGATAAATTTTGTCAAGGGCAATCCGGGCGAGTGCAGATCGCTGACCCCTTCGTAAAAGCGCAAGCAGCCAGCGACGAGCTTGTATGCTCGTTGCTGGCTGCTTCTGGCCTGTTGGACAAGACCAGGCACACACCTGTTGCCTGGCTTGGCCAACAACTTACGGGTTCACGCCCAGGTTCTTTTGCACAAACAGTTCCATGTCGTAGGCTCCGGTGGTGCTCCCAAAGGGGACGCGGTTCCACCACCAGTTCCAGATCCGTTGTGTCGCCAGGCTCAGATTAAACTTTGCTCCCAGCGGCGGCGTATCGCCGTAGCTCAGCCACAGACCCGGTCCTACGCCGCTGCCCTGACTGGGGTCAGCGCAGGTGAAGCCCGGTTTCTGCTGGCCTACACACGCTGGCAGCTTATAGCCCTCGTCCCACCAACTGCGCATCTGATACAGGTGGTAGAGATAGTTACCCTTCGCCGGGGCAAAATTTGAGATGTCGCCGTAGGGATCATCTCCACCAGCTATCACGACCGGCACATTGTCCTTCCAGGTCGGGCAGGACGCGGGATAGCCATAGCAGAGATTTGGATAGTCGCGCAGATACCAGGCAAACGGCCAGGTTGCGTCGCTAGTGATAGCAATCCGCATCTGATGGTTTCCACTGAAATCTTTTTGGTCGATCTCATCGATATGGTTCATGACCGTCGTGACATCGTTGGTAGTCTGCACATAGACCATCATTTCGTAGGGTCCATCGGCTGGATGGATGTAAGCGAGTTCATACATATTGTGGATGGTTGGTGCGAGCAGCAGTAGAGCCATCACTGTCCCAAAGATGCCCAGGGCGGCTTTCCAGGTGCTGATTGGCGGATGGTTGCGCGTGAGCGATCCCGACCTTGCCAGGACCAGTTCGCGCTCCTCGACTCTCTCGCCCACCTCGTCTGTGGCTTCCAGTTCGTCTGCGATTGGCGCAATCGTTGCCGCCGCCCGGCGTCTGCTCAGGAGATCTCTCCCCAGTTCATAGCAGGTACGTATGCAGGGTTCCAGACCAATCGCTGCCAGTAACATCATCGGCATGGTTATAAAGATGGTCAACCACGGCATCTTTTCGCCTGCCCAGGAGTAGATGAAGAAATTGCCCAGAAACCAGTAGACCAGGAACAGCCGGAAGGCGCTCGGGCGCATAAAGCTGCGGATAATCCCGACTACCGCGAAGACTACACCGATCTGTTCGTACAGCGGGATGACCATCAGATAGTAGTACCAGGGCTGACCGCCACGCGCTACATTTTGCTGCTCCAGCCAGTAGTACAGACCTTTCCAGATGCCATCGCCGATGCCACCCGCGATATTGGTAAAGACTACTGAAAACAGGAAGACGAAGATCGCCCAACCCAGGATCAGCGCAAAGAACCAGTGAGTCCACGACATCGTCAAAATGGTGTCGAGTACCGGCTGGCGACGGTTCACCAGACGAGCGAGACCATGTCTGCCCTCCGTTGGCGGGTTACCGTACATCTCGCGTACAAGAATACTGAAGATGTAAAGGCCCAACAGGATACCCAGCCAGGGAATCGTCTTAACCGTAGCCGTTTCCAGGTTGCTCAGGTCTACATTGGCTACATTGTTGTTCGCGTTGATATACGTAGACAGGGTGCTGAGGAGTCCGAAGAAGAATTTGGCCGCAATACCGACGATGATAAAATACACCAGTACAGCAAAAATTCCAAAAGTGCGCGGTAGATAGCGTCCCGCCGTTGTGCTGGCAACCCGCTCTTGTAGCCTGAACTTTGCACCGATCTCCCAGACTATCAATGCGCCCAGGAAACTGCCAAAGATGGCTATCGTCAGAAAGGTCGCTTCGCTGGTCGCGTACGAGAGCACAAAACCCGCAGCCGCGAGGAGCAGCCAGTACATTTTTCGGGTGCGAATATAGCGTCCTACAGCCACTACCAGGAGAAGTGTAAAACAGGCCATATAGATGTCCTCGCGTGCGAAGCGCGAGAAGTAGACCATACTCGGCGAAACGGCAAGACAGAACATCGCCAGCCACGTTCCAAGTCTGCCCAGGTAGTCGCGCAGAAAGTACGGCAGGGCGATCAGAACCGTTCCCAACAGTGCAGCGGCGATACGTACTGTAGTCGTATTTACTCCGTTATCGGGCGCACCCAGCCACTGAGAAATTTGATAGACCAGCGCGATGGCGTGAAACTGAAACGGACCGTGCAGGAGCGGATCATAGGTATAGCAGCTATACCCCGCCGGAGGATTGTTTAGTCCGATACACCAGCCCCAGTGCTGAAGGTTGTGCAGGAGTCCCAGCGCGAAATAGGCGTGCAGACTTTCGTCGTGGTGCAGCGGCTTCGCGCCCAGATCCCAGAAACGTAGCAGCGCTCCCAACAAGACCACTGCGCCGTAGGGCAGCCAGCCAATCAGGCGGTCGCGCGTCAACCAGTTCCCCGGCACATCTGCTCCCGGCTCTTGTTCTTCTGCCTGCTCGTCAGGCGGGGTCTGCTCCTCGCTCGCGGGCATCACCTCTGCCGACGTGACTTCAGGGACAAGCTCGGTTTCAGGAACTACCCCGACTTCAGACACGTCTGCAATCTCTGACTGCGTCTCAGAAACCTCATCCACATCCACCACGGCGACCGTCCCTGCCTCTTCAGACACTCGCCTGGTCACAGTTCCGTTTTCTGACCCATTGACTCTGGCGTCGCTTAGCTGCGTTTGGCTTGTGGAGTTTGCGGTTCCCGGCAAACCCTGATCCAGTTCATCGGAAACCACCTCTCCTGGCGTCGTATCAAAACTCTTCAAGTGAAAGCGCTCCTCGTGGATGTGAACGGCTCATTAAGAACCACTCGCATGCACTTAAACGTAGCCGACTACATCCCTGTCGCGTGGCTACTGGCTGTCCTACCGGATCTGATAAATGGTCACACCGTTTGCCTGGTAGGCGATGTTCATAAAACCCTGGAAACGTTGCAGGTTCGCTCCTAGATAGGAAGCTTGTTCTAGTGGACCCACATACAGGTAACGCGCGTTATAACGTGCCATCAGGTCAAGCACGTCAGATTGCGAGGTACTGGTATAAATCTCTCTGACATCGTTCACCCGCTGATTAAAATCAACCGAGTTGTTGCCACGATTTATCCAGTTGACGCGCCACTGGTACTCATGTCCCCACCAGCCCATCGGTGTAGGCAGGCCAGTAAAAATGGAGACGCGTCCATAGTCGCTATAGTCATCACCGACTGCCTCGACGATTGTCGGAGCGCCCTGGATCGTGCTGTTGAGCCAGTTGATCGCCTGATAATCGCCTGGATCGGTCTGACTCATATAGTCCAGACCGTTAAGGCTAAAATCGTGAATGGCGAATTGGTTGTAACGCTGGGCTGGCGCTGTCAGCGGATAGACCGCACCCATCAGCAGAAAGCCGAGCAGTGCAATCCCCCAGATCCCCAGGCTCACGCGATAGAAGCGCTGCGAGAGGACTGGCATCGTCAGGATTGGTCGCAAGCTGTCTATAATGAAGTAGACGCCAGCGCCACCGACGATTGAGAGTAAGGCCCACGCCTGAAAGTAAAATTTAAAGACGGTATTCATGCGCATATCGACGCCACCGGCAAAGACATCGCGCAGAAAAATTACTTCGCAGAAGGCAACCAGGGCGCAGGCCACTGCACCTACTAAGAGTATAAACGAGCGTTCGCGCTCGTGTAGATGGTAGATCGCCAGTATCGCACCAATCGCGGCCAGCCCACCCGTCACGACGAAGGTTAGACTGTTTTTGAGCACGAGCAGCACGACTATCCCCACCAGGAGCGTGGCCAGCACGCCGATCACACGCATATCTAACCAGTGCAGACCGCCCGTGCCGAGCATCTCTAATGGCTCGCTCTCCACGTCCTCCACGTCCTCCACGTCGTCGTCGAACGCCAGAGCGCCGCCTTCCGGCTGACTCCCTGCGCCGTTAGACGCGTCTGCGATCTCAGGGAGCGTGCCGACTGCCGCCGGACGCATCTCCTCCTGCTCAGGCGCAAGCGCAACTTCGGACGGCGTGGCCAGCGCGGAGACTTGCGTCGTGGCCGACACCTCGCTCTCCGCTACGGGCTGACCCGTGCTGGCCGCAAGCGCGACCGGAGTCTGGGCGTGTACCTTCCCGTTGCTTGATCCCTTGAAGGCGACGAGTATCTCTGTACGCTGACGAAAGAAGCAGGCCAGCAGCAACGAGATAAAGATAAAGGCGAAGACGCCGTAGATCAGTACCTCATCCACCAGGGGCGTGCGGTCAACCGGCGCGACGATGCCCAGACCCTGAGCCGGTGACACAAAGTTCAGGTAGAAAGGCGTAAAGAGAAAATACGAGAGCGCTCCCAGCGCCGCACAGGCCGTAAAAGCGTCAAGCACCATATCCAGACTGAGGCGCGAGTTGTGCGCCAGCCATTGTTGGAGCACCAGACAGACCAGCGTCAGCGCAAGGTAGGTGGGATAGTCCCAGCCATTCATGGCAAAGAGACTCCCCAGCACAAGCGCGGTCGTCAGCAGGGTTAAGGGCAAGCGCCAGCCGTGGCCAAAGGCATTTAATCCCTGACCCTTGAGGTCGAGCAGGATATTCAAGGCCAGGCCAACGCTCAAAATCGTAAAGGCAAGCGCCAGGACGTGCGCGTGGAAGCACGAGAGCAGAAAACTAAAGGCCGGGAACTCGTTGATAGTATTAGTGACGATGCGTGAGGCATTAAACCAGTAGAAATCGGGCAGATCCCCGTGACTCTGCCACCACGTCTGCGTCGCGGCCAGGTTGCCCAGGATCTCGCCGAGCAGGATCGAAAGTATCCCATAAGGGATGGCTCGACTCAACGACGGTGAGTCGGTTGACGTGGGATGCGCCGGGACGGTCGCACGCAAACGACGACGCTGCTGCGCCCAGGCAACCGCGTTGCTGGTCACTCCAAAAAGGTTGACCGCCGTAAGTCCAAAGAAGACGCTGATACCCGTATTAAAGGCGACCGCAGGCGATTGACCGATCAACTTGGCCAGAAGCGCGATGTTGTAGTGCGCGTAGTAGTAGTAATTGATCGATTGGCCCGCATACCACATATCGTTGGGCGGAAAGTGTTGACTGCGCATGATCGCTGCTAGGAAGCCCTCGTCCATAAACATCTCAAAACTGCGAATGTCGGGAGTGTAGGACCGCAACCAGCCGAGCAGAAAAACCATACCGAGGAAAATCAATTCAGCGCAGATAATATAGAGCAGATGAGAACGTACTAACCCTACTAAGGTCTTACGCACTCGCAGGAAACCCAGGATATTCAGCGCGAGTAAAATCAGGAGTACGCCAGCTATAAAGATCTGTGAGAAGGGCAAGAACTGCAACGTCATCAGCGGCAGCCAGACCCCAAAAGCCAGTACAGCAAGGCCAATCGCCTTGCTAAACGCCCACCCACGGTCGGGGAGGTTTTGAAAAACGGTTATGGTGAGCGGAAGGAAGACGATACCCAGAACCTCCATAATCGCCCACATCTGCAAAAGTTGTAACATTCGGCACTCTCTAACGTAAAGGTGTGATTCTTCAATGGGATGCCCTTCAGCCAAGCGGGCAAGTGCGCTTGAGAGCACGCCCGCCAGAACCCTCTCTCTATCTGCATGAATGAACCATAGAGCAAGCCGAACCAGACGCTTTCGCTACCTGCGTTCCCGGCTGTCTTCCAGATACTATAGTACAAATCTGGCCAGAGCACAACGCCCTCCCCTTGAAGAATGAAGAATGTCCTCTACTATAGAATGACGCTTACTACATGCAAAATGTTCCTCTCTCCCTGAGCAAAAAGTCGCGGCTTGCCAGGGAGAAAAACGCCTGCTTCTTGGGTTTTCTCGCCAGCATCAGTATAATGTACAAGGTGAGAACGTAGGGAGGCAGGGCTATGCACAAGTCATCAGAAGCAGGGGGGCAGGGACGGCAGTCTCCTGACGGAGCGCGAGATGTCCTCCATAGGCGCGGACTTAGGCGGGAGTGCAGAGGGCGGCAGCCCTTTGCCGGGGCTTGGGGTGTCCCCAACAAACTTTTTGTTCTGTTTTGCGTGTTTCGCCTCCGGCAAAACACGCAAAACAGGAGTGCAGAGGGTGACCCTCTGCTCAAGTCCGCGCGAATGGAGGTGTCCTCGCACAAACCTCTTTTACCCCTTTTACCCGCGGCCGCAGGCGGCGGGGTGGACTTTTGCCTAGCGCTGGTAGGGAGAAAGAGGCTCACGTTGGGATGACATTTCACTCGTTTGACAAACGCCTGCGTCTGTTTTCGGCGAAGACTCCATTTTTCGGCGGCATCTTACCGCTGTTGCTGCTGGTGGTGCTGATGCTCGTGATGGTCTTGACAGTTTTTTCGCAGGCCTCTACCTATAGTTTAACTACTGACGAAGCTATTCACGATAGCTACGGTCAGTCTGTGCTCGAATGGTACCTCACCGCCGGACGCGATAAGAGCTTTTTGCACTATCCCGCCGACACATACGAGCCGCAACACGGCGCTCTTTTCGACGTAGTCGTGGCGGCCGCCCAGCGCGTTTTTCACCACCAATGGTACACCGAAGCCGTGCTTATCGGTCTGGCTGCGCTGCTCGGCGTCTTTGGTTTCGCCCTCTGCGGTCTGGAACTCGCCGGCTGGTGGTGCGCTTTCTGCGCCGCACTCTCCCTCTGGCTCTATCCGCGCTTCTTTGGCGCACTCTTTAACAACCCCAAGGATATACCCTTTACGGCCGCGAATATCTTTGTCCTCTGGTGTACGCTTCGTCTGCTGCGTGGCTGGCACGATCCACAGACCGCTCTGGCCCGCAGTGCTTGGCTGGCCTGTGCGCTGGCCGTGGCTATCGCGGTGCGCATCAATGCCGTAACCTGGTATTTTCTGCTCGTGGTCTTGCTGGGCGGCTGGTGGCTGTGGAACTGGCGTCTTGTCTCACGCGAACGCCTCTGGCAACCCGTCATCAGACAGCAGATGCTCGCTGGACTCCTGCTCGGTCCCGGCTCTTTTCTGGGCGTTATGCTGCTCTGGCCCTATATCTTCCTCAACCCTGTGGCCAACTTTTATACAGCTCTTGTCGTCATGGCAAAATACCCCTGGAATGGCTCGGTGCTTTTTCAGGGAAAGATGCAGCTCGCCGTCGATCTACCGCGGAGCTTCGCTCCCGTCTGGCTCCTGATCGGTTCACCGCCCTTGCTGATCGCCTTCGCCATCTTTGGTCTGCTGGCCGCCTGCTATTGGTGCGTGCGTCATCGAACGCTTGATATCGCGCTGGTCCTGGTCGTGCTCTCCTTTCTCATCCCCTTTGGCATGATCGTGGCCCTGCACTCAGTGCTCTACAACGGACTGCGCCAGTTTCTTTTTCTGATTCCTTCATTGATCCTCATCGCGGTCTATGGTTTTCTGCGTCTCTCAGCATTTCTCTGGTGTAAAAAACGCCTGATCGCATTCGGCACACTGCTGCTGTTGGCGTTGCTTAACCAGGTCTGGGTGGTCAGGGATATGCTGGAGATACATCCCTACGAATATGCCTACTTTAGTCCGCTGATCGGAGGCCTTCCGGGAGCCAGCGGACAATTTGAGATCGACTACTGGAACACCTGTCAGAAAGCCGCCAGCGAGTGGCTGGCCGCCAACTATCAATCCTACATAACCACCAGCCCGCCAACCATACAGGCCGCGACTATCGCCTTTCAGTACATGACCTTTCTACCGGCCAACTTTGTCGCCGTCGCAGAGAACCCCGACTTCCTGATCGCCGTTCAGCCGCTCCCCATCGAGCAAGGCTATAGGTTGATCCACACCGAAGGCATCGCGGGCGTCACGCTCTGCCAGATCTACATACGCAACTCCATAGACATGAAGTGAAGTAGGAGTGCAGAGGACACATGTTACATACAGGAAGGTAGCAGGAGTGCAGAGGGCGACAGCCCTTTGCCGAGGCTTGGGATGTCCCCAATAAAGATTTTATTCTGTGTTGCATGTTTTGCCAGAGGCAAAACATGCAACACACACAAAATGTTTAGCCTGATTTAACCAAATCAGAGATAAACCATAAAGTGGCACAGCCCCTACTTCTTGCCGGTGACACGATGGAGCTTGACAAAATTTGTCCGCGTATGGCTGGCAATCGGCAGACCACCCATAATCACCACATGTTCGCCCGGTTGCAGAATCTCAGCATCGATCAGCCGCTGACCGATGATCTCCATCAGCGTATCGGTCGTGCCTTCGATCTCGATGCAGTCCGGCCAGACCCCCCACCAGAGGGCTAACTGACGATACACGCGCTCGGAGGGCGTGTAGGCCAGAATCGGCGTGCGCGGGCGATCCTTTGAGATCAGCCGCGCCGAATTGCCCGAACGCGTAAAGACCACGATGGCCTGCACGCTTGCTTCTTCCGAAAGTGCGCGGGCCGCGTGACTGACCGCATGCTCCTGCGAGAGCCGCTGGCACTGCGGCTGACGCGCCGTGCGGTCGCCGGCTTCGGTCTCACAGGCGATACGCACCATCATCTCCACCGCCTCGATAGGATACGACCCCGAAGCCGTCTCGGCGCTCAACATCACCGAATCGGTGCCATCGAGGATCGCATTCGAAACATCGTTAACCTCAGCCCGCGTCGGACGTGGATTGGTAATCATCGATTCAAGCATCTGAGTAGCGGTGATCACCGGAATCCCCAGCTCGTTGCATTTAGCGATAATACGTTTCTGAATCAGCGGCACCTTCTCTGGCGGCATCTCGACCCCCAGGTCGCCGCGGGCGATCATCACCCCATCGACCACATCCAGGATCTCATCCAGCCGAGCCACCGCCTCAGGCTTCTCCAGCTTGACGATCAACGGCACATCCAGCGGCGCGTACTTGCTCCCCACCCCCAGCTCCTCCTGATACTGGCGCATCAGCCGCCGCGCCTCGCGCACCTCCTCGGCTTTGCGTACAAAACTCAACGCCACATAATCGACCCCGTGAGACAGCCCAAACTTCAGATCAGCGCGGTCCTTCTCAGTCAACGCGGGCGCACTGACCGAAACGCCGGGCAGATTAATCCCCTTATGCTCTTTGAGCAACCCCCCATGCACAACCAGACAATGAACATCA
Source organism: Ktedonobacteraceae bacterium (assembly GCA_034437695.1). Lineage (GTDB taxonomy): Bacteria > Chloroflexota > Ktedonobacteria > Ktedonobacterales > Ktedonobacteraceae > Paraktedonobacter. Next base: position 5,500 of record DAOTTJ010000358.1, on the reverse strand, counting down.
GTGCCGTTCGTATCGCCAACGCGCAGCTCCATCAGACCATCGTCCAACAGAATACGATCGCCCGGCCTGACATCTTGCGAAAGTTGTTTGTAAGTAGTAGGAATAGTCTGCGAATCACCCGGAACAGATCGGGTAGTAATCGTAACCCAGGTATCATCAATCAGCCTGATCGACTCGTTCTCTAACTCGCCAACCCGGATTTTGGGTCCCTGAAGGTCCTGCAAGATAGCAATAGGACAACCCATCTTCCGTGAAATTCTGCGGATACGTTCGATCACTAACGCATGATCTTCCTGCTTACCGTGCGAGAAGTTCAGGCGTGCAACGTTCATTCCGGCCCGGATCAATTGCTCAAGGCGCTCCTCGCTACTGGTTGCTGGGCCGATGGTACAGACGATTTTGGTACGACGCATCGAATCATTCCCCCGTAAACATACTGTCTGGAAAATACTTGCTTGCCCGCTACGGCAGTATCCTGGACAGCCCTGTCCTTATACAGAGATATATCAATCAACTCATTCGAGTGTACACTAGTGCTTTACATGCTGCAAGCTTTATCATCTCCTGTGTCAGGACTATGTAATGCTCCGCAAGCTTGCGTTTTGCGGCCCCCCCCCAGGGTTTTGGGATTGGTTGCGAGCGTGTGGCCGCGGCCACACGCTCGTTTATTCAGGTGGTTGGGCTACGCGCCGAGCATTGCATAGCTCTGTCTCCCGTGAAGGGCTATGTAACGCTTGTCAAGCCAACTTTATATTCTTCTCATCTCATTCTCAATTCTCGTCTCATCCTCTATCCGCCCCTTTACAGAATCTGTAAACAAAGCATAATCAATTCCTCCTCAGTCCCACCATATGAAGCCCCCTCTCTTCGCAGAGCCTCGTCCCTTCGCAAACCAGACCACCCCTCCCTGCGCCACACGCGCAGCGTCCCCTTTTCCAGAGGTTTGTCGTGCGAGGCGCTCAAGCGCCTCGCACGACAAACCTCTTCTCCCCCACGTCGCCGCAGGCGACGCAAAACACCAATAAAATCCACGCATCTACATCGAACGTTTTTGGCGAGGAGTATAATAGAGTGAGAAACAGGGATGTGCCAGAGAGACTAGACGAGAACAATTTTCCGGTTAACACCCATAGAGATAGCTAGGGGCAAAGACGACAGAAGTAAGAGGATCGTCCGGGAATCTCGTAACTGGCAAATGGCATAGAGTGGCGTACCTGTTCTCTTATACAGAAAAAAGCGAATACAGAAAAGAGCAAATTGCCCGTAACTCTTCGGCGAGGGCTAAATGATTGTCCCTGCGCTTGTCTACACATTTTTGTGCTGTTGCTGGTGGGCTGTAAGAGGTTCCTGGAGAGTTACGCATGCCTTTGAGGAAAAAGAAAGGAACATAGAATGATGCGACAAAATCATACAAGCCAGGAAGAGGATACCCTGAATCGTGAGGTCGCCCGTGAGCTGACCGATGAGGAACTGGAGATGGTCTGTGGTGGCCTGGGGAGCGACAATGGTGGTTCCTTCGGTGGCCTGGGCAACCTGGGACAGATGCTCAACCTCTCCCAGCTTCTCGGCGGCCTCGGCTCGGTTAGCGGCGGCGGCGGCCTATAAATTGCCCTTAGCCTGGCGGCCAAGAAAGCCGAGCACTCAGGAGAAAGTTAGTTCGGGTGCTCGGTTCTTCCCTCGCTTGGGTGGTCTTTCTTGTCGATTTTTGCCATGTGTATGTGTACTTTTTCTATAACGACCCATTCGAATATGTACAGAATCTCCTATAAAAAAGTCTTTGCTTGTCAGAGAACTTTGAAAACCCTTCGCGTGGTGTTATACTGTGGAGAAGAAGATCACCAACGCGGCGGAAACAACGAAGGTATTCCGCCGCGCCTTGTTTGCAGCGAGGCAGAAAAGCAGAATCTCGTAGAATAATCGGTCCAGAGCGACCGGTATAGATGGAGAAAGCCCTATGACCACCCAGACACACAAAGCCATCGCAGTTCCCCAGGTTGAGCCTCGTCAGACCATTCCAGCGCAGAATCTGCGCGTTCCTGGTCCTACACCAGTACCCGAACGCATTCTCGCTGAAATGGCACGGCCAATGATTAACCATCGCGGACCCGAGTTCGCCGCGATTATGCGCCGCGTTACGGCTCGCTTACAGTACTTTTTCCAGACAGCTTCCCCTGTGCTGACCTATCCAGCTTCAGGTACCGGCGGCCAGGAAGCTGCCATTGCCAATCTCTTTTCAACTGGCGATCATGTCGTAGCTATCTCCATTGGGAATTTCGGCGATCGCCTGGCGACGATCGCTAGCAGATTCGGCCTGAAAGTCACCAGGATTGATTTTGCCTGGGGAGACGCCGCCGATCCACAGGTCGTCGCGGACGCTCTGAAAAAGGCCGCCCCCTATAAGGGCGTGCTGGTTACCCATAACGAAACCTCGACGGGCGTGACAAACGACATTGAGGTATTAAGCCAGGTCATTCGCGCCAGTAATCCCGACGCTCTGATCGTCGTGGATGCCGTCAGTTCGCTTGGATGCGTCCCTCTAGAGATGGACCCCTGGGATCTCGATGTGGTCTTTACTGGTTCTCAGAAGGGCTGGATGACCCCTCCTGGACTGATGATGATCGCCGTTGGACCCCGCGCCCTGGAAGCTCATAAGACGGCGAACCTGCCGCGCTACTACTTTGACTGGACCCTCTCGCTGAAAACTCTGGAAAAGGGCCAGCATCCGACGACACCTCCGATCTCTCTGTTCTACGCGCTGGACCTGGCTCTGGAGTTGATGTTGGCGGAAGGGCGCTCGGCGATTTTTGACCGCCATCAACAGATCGGCGACTATGTGCGCAATCGCTCCCGCAACCTCGGCCTCAAGTTGCTGGCCGACCACCCCAACGCTTCAAATACTGTCTCCGCGATCTATAGCCCCGCAGGTATCGATTCCAAAGCTCTCCTCAAAAAATTGCGCGAAGATGACCACATTGTGCTGGCCGGCGGCCAGGGCAAGCTGGATGGGAAGATCTTTCGCATCGGTCACCTGGGGTACTTTGAACACCAGGATCTGGTGGTGGTTATGGATCGTCTGGAAGCCCGACTTGCCGAATTCGGCTCAACACAAGAGTGAGAGGACGCGCATACATGACAGATGAAGAACTGCGCGAGACCCCCGTCCGCAACAAGATCCTGATCGCCGACGAGATTGCTCAGGAAGGTGTTGACTTTCTGCGCCTAGAATTGCCAGAGGCTCAGGTCGATGTTCGCCCAGGTCTCAAGCCCGAACAACTCCGTGCGATTATCGGGGAGTATTCCGCACTCATCGTGCGCAGTGCCACCCAGGTCACCGCGGATATCTTGAGCGAGGCCAATCAACTCAAGATCGTCGGACGTGCCGGCGTGGGTGTCGATAATATCGATACCGAGGCGGCAACCCGCTACGGGATCATGGTGGTCAATTCACCGACTGGCAATATCGTGGCCGCCGCCGAGCATACGATCGCCATGCTGATGTCTCTGGCCCGCCATATTCCCGCCGCTAGCAGCAGCACCAAAAGCGGTAAATGGGAAAAGAACCGTTTTATGGGCGTCGAAGTGCGCAACAAGGTCCTGGGTATCGTCGGTCTGGGCAAGGTAGGCACCGAAGTAACTAGGCGTGCTCAAGGTCTGGAGATGCAGGTCATCGCGTTCGATCCCTATGTCTCACCCGAGCAGGCCCGCAAACTCGATGTCACTATGCTCACCCTCGATGAAGTCTTGCAGCAGGCCGACTTTGTGACGCTGCATACATCGCTGACCAGCGGCCCCAACGGCACACGCGGCCTGATCAGTGTCCGCGAACTGGCTTTAATGAAACCCGGCGCTCGCCTGATTAACTGCGCACGCGGCGGCCTGATCGACGAGGAAGCCCTGCTAGATAGTCTTAATGCCCATCACCTCGCTGGCGTCGCCCTTGACGTTTTTAGCCAGGAACCGATCAAGGATAGCGCAGTCCTCAAACAACTGCTCGCCAATGATCGCGTGATCGCAACTCCCCATCTGGGTGCTTCGACCGAAGAAGCCCAGGTCGGCGTCGCAACCGATGTCGCGGAGCAGGTGGTGGCGGTGCTACGCGGCGGCTTCCCGCGAGCAGCGGTCAACGCACCCTTGATCCTGCCGGAAACTTTGCAGACCTTGCAGCCCTACATGCAACTGATCGAGAAGATGGGACGCCTCTATACGCAGATCCAGCCAGGCCCTTTGAGTCGGGTCGAACTCGCGTGTAGCGGTGAGATCGCGAACTACGATCTGCGCCCTCTGAAATCGGCCCTCATCAAGGGACTGCTCGAATCGGTTTCCGACGCACACGTCAATATGATCAATGCCCCGGCCCTGGCCAAACAGTGGGGCCTGGAGATCATCGAGCAGAAATCGTCTTCGACGCCCGCTGGCTTCGCTAACCTTGTCACGTTGCACGTCCTGGATAATACTGGCTCTACCTCCTCGTTCGCCGGTAAAGCCGGCTCAGGCGACGAGCATATAGACACGCTGGCCGGGACGGTCATCGATGGGGTTCCCAAAGTGGTCCGCCTCGGACACTACGGCACGGAACTAGCCCCCACTGGCTATATCCTCTTCTGTCGCAACTACGATCAGCCCGGTATGATCGGACGCGTCGGGACCGTCCTGGGCAAGGCCAATGTGAATATCCGGCACATGGATGTCGGCCCCCGCGAGCAGGCCCTGCCTGTCGGCGACACACAGCCCGCGACCGCCCTGATGATCGTTTCGGTCGACCAGCCCGTCCCCGACTGGGCGCTGGCCGAGATCGGCGAAACCGGCAATATCTTTGGCCTGACTCAGGTCAAACTCTAAACTGTCCCTTTTAATAGGTGGGTATAGGATGATATCTATCTTATATCCATCTCCTGTGCCGCATTGGGTCCGCCTTCGTTTCAGTTTCAGCGAAGATGACCCAGAGTGGCTAGAGTCTGCCTCAGTAATAATACCGCAATAGAGGGTCCCCTCTATGCTCCGCATGACGCGTTTTTGCGCTGGCAAAGAAGAAAAGCAGAGACCGAACGCCTCCTTACTACTCATAGTGAGCGCTAACCCTCGCCCGCTTGGGATCAGGTGCATACAACTAGAAGCAGAACCATACGTACTATCTACCGATTGTCCGTATTCTACGTCTGTGGTAGACTGCCTCTGGTGTGTCTCTACAAGATGTGTCAAATGAAAGCCGCTGCGTTGATCTCAAGATGTGACGCCTAAAAAGGAATATATCACGCATGTCAGCAACAGCACAAACGAAACCGAATATGCCGCTACGTGGGCTTCCAACCAGAAGACAGGCACGATTTGCCTTTACTGTTCTGCTAGTCATCAATATCTTGAACTATGCAGATCGCTATGTGCTCTCGGCTGTACTGCCTAAGCTCCATACGGACCTGGGCCTTACGCCTCTGCAAGAAGGACTTCTCGGTTCCTCTTTTCTCTTTGTCTATGCTCTGTCTACCCTGCCGATCGGTGTCTG
>DAOTTJ010000357.1:0-8858 GCA_034437695.1 Ktedonobacteraceae bacterium | reverse complement strand
TCTATTCTGGATGAACTCAAGTTCCGCTCTTCTACTGCTCAGGAAATAAATGTTGCAGAGATTCCAACTATCTTCCAACGTACAGGCGATTTCCCCAAGTTTTTGCTAGACCGCACCTGGCTGGTACGCGGCGCTAAAGGTACTGGCAAAACGCTGCTTTTTCGTCTCTTTACTGAACAAAAGGATACTGCTCGCGACCTTGCCCGCCCCTACGAAGATCTTCGATCGGTAGACTTCATTTCTGGCCATGGTCCACTTAGTTTAAGCCCAACATTCCTGACAAGTGGCAGCCTGGCGGATTTTGAGAAATTTGTCGGGAAAGAAAAGTGGACACTGTTCTGGCCATATTATCTGTTGTTTCGCCTGGCATCAGAACATACTGATCTGCACCCTTTGCTTTCTGATTCATCTTTGATCGAGCTTGGTACTCATTCGACTCTGCCTCAAGAGTCGATCCTACAATGGCTTGTTTCACATATCGATACGCCCTTCGCGGCCTCACGCGTCCAGGATGAGTTACAGAGGATCAATGAATGGCTGAAAAGCCAAAACCATAAAATCTGGGTCCTCTACGATGAACTGGATACAGGCTTTGGCCAGAATGGCTTTGAACAGGAATACGATCGACGCCGTAGCGCAATTGAGGCTTTACTCGCGTGGTGGCTAGAAATCGGTCCGGGTTTGAGCAATATCTCACCTAAAATTTTGTTACGCGAAGATATATGGGCTGGTCTTAATTTTACCAATAAAACCTATTATTCATCTCGTACCGTTATTCTTCGCTGGGAAGAAGACGATCTCTGGCGTCTCGTTTTTCGCCAGATCTTAAATACTTCACCAAAGCTGGTTAGTCTGATCGCGCAACAGGCGTCTATTGAGTTAGAACTGTCACGGCTGGATTCCCTCCAACTCGATATATTAAGAAAAGGTTTGTTTTCTCTCTGGGGCGAACGAATGGGGCGCACAAACAAAGCATATACCTATAATTGGGTTAGAAAGCGCGTTGGTGACTACCGCGAGAATCGCTTCCCTCGTAGCTTGATTTTGCTCCTCCAAAGTGCTGTGGAAAAAGAAAAAGCTGCCTACGACCGCAATCCTTATGAAGTTGCACTCCGCCCTCGCTCGCTCATTGATGCTCTGCCAACCGTCTCTGAACAACGTGTGGACGAAGTTTGTAACGAGTATCCTGAATTTGCCGCGTATTTGAAAAAGTTAATCAACGAAAGATCTCCTGTCTCTATAGAAAACTTGAGAGGTCTTTGGGAACAAGATCCTAACCGACTCAAAGCTATTATTGCCGGTATGGTTGAAGCTGGCATTCTACAAGCGTATCCACCGCGTCCGCAGCCTCAAGATACTGGCGTACAGCGCTATTCAGTTGCTGAGCTTTATCTCTCTGGCCTGAAGATGACTCGTTTGGGGCAACGTTAATAGGAGTCACTATTTCGGCGCACCCTACTGAAAATCTAACTCAGGTCGATAAGGATAGTGTACGCATGGAAGTCGTCTTTCACAATCTAATCACTACACATTCTGCTCGCCTGAGACGAGGCGAGACTGCACGACTGTGTGAGCCGCAATCTGCGTGTTAGTGCATCCACCCGGTCAGCCAGGTATAACAGTCTCCATGAGAGAAAGAGAGTTTCCTATGTTTTCAGGTGAAGAACTCCTACAACGGGCGCGTCAGGTCGCAACTGGTGCTCATTGTCCGTATTCACACTTTCGCGTTGGTGCAGCTCTGGTCGCCGGAGGCGAGGTCTTTGTAGGCGTAAATATCGAGATTTCCAGCTACGGTCTGACCCTCTGCGCCGAACGTTCAGCCCTGGCCGCAGCCGTAACGGCCGGTGCAGGCGAGATCACCCAGGTCGCCGTCGCTTGTATCGATGCTCCGGCTGATACCTCTGTCAACGGACGCACTCCCTGCGGCGCGTGTCGCCAGTGGCTGGCCGACCTCGCACCGCACGCGACTATCTACTTGGATGGCGTCTCCGGCGAATTTTCGACCGCCGATCTACTGCCGTTTGCCTTTGGCCTATGATAAAAATTTATTACCCCCTTGACAACTCGTCTACATCTTGGGTACGCTATGATTCTCAAGGTGTATGTGTAGCGAGGTGCTTCTAAAGTACCTATCTCCTTGTACGGCTCAACTGCACAGCTTCATCGAAAGGAAGCCTGGATGCCAGCAGGATTACGAGCACGAAATGGTACAATGAGCGGACGCCACGTTTGCCACCCTCAGTGTTCCTACCTGGATCTCTGTTTTCTATATCAGCCTGTACCTATCATCCGACGCTTTTCTCAACTCGTACTTCAGTCCCTTCTTTGCAACATCCCTGGAGAACGTCCTTTCCTACTCATTCTGGAGGAGACTTTGGCATGTCCTCACAATTTACGCTTGGCATAGAAGAAGAATTTCAGATGGTAGACCTGCATAGCGGTCAGCTTCTTCCACATATTCAGACTGTTCTGGAAAAAGGTGCTTCACTTTTTGGCGAGAAGATCAAACCAGAGATGTTGCAATCAATTGTCGAGATTGCCACGGATATCTGCCCAGATGTGACAGCGGCACGCTACGAGTTGCAGGATTTGCACAGCAAACTTGCACAGCTTTTGGAAGCAGATGGCATCGGCTTGATCAGTGCAGGAACCCATCCCTCCGAACTTTGGCAGAGTCAACGCGCGACAGAAAACCAGCGCTACCTCGAACTGGAAGAAGAGTTCCAGGATATCGTGCGCTCGGTGCTGATCTTTGGGTTACATATCCACGTTGGTGTAAAGAGTCAGGAGATGGCCGTACTGCTCATGAATCAGGCGCGAACGTGGCTGCCACAACTGCTCGCACTCTCCACAAACTCACCCTTCTGGGGCGGACGTTTCACCGGCATCAAATCCTACCGTTCGGTGATCTGGCGATCTTTCCCGCGCAATGGTGTACCTGATGTCTTTCCGGCGTGGGGTGATTTCGATAACTATGTGCAATCTCTGGTCAAGAACGGTTGTATTGACGATGGCAAGAAAATCTGGTGGGATGTACGTCCCCATCCTTTCTTTGATACCATCGAATTTCGCATCTGCGATATGCCCGCGACGCTCGACGATGTAGTTGCCCTGGCCGCGCTCTGCCAGGCCCTCGTGGCTAAATTGACCTGGCTGCATCAACACGGCATCTCTGGCCAGATCTTGCCACGCATATTCATCGAAGAAAATAAGTGGAGAGCCATGCGCTATGGTCTCGACGGAGAGGTAGTGGATTTTGTGCGCAAGCGCCGGCTCACTATGCGCGAATCGATCCACGAGTTACTCGACTTTGTCGACGATGTAGTCGACGATCTTGGCTCGCGCTCTGAGATCGATTATCTGCGTCGTTTGCTGGACGATCCGCGTGGCACCGGAGCCGATCGACAGATTGAGGTCTATAAGCGCACCGGCAGCGTTCAGGCCGTTATTGGGTATCTGATGCAGCAGGTATATCAAGGCATAGATACCAATGCCAGAGGTAGATATCACTGAACTGCATATCCAGTGATGAGCAAACAGACGCATCCAGCGCTCCTGTGTTTCCTGTACCGGGGAGATTACGTATGATAGAACCGATAAAACCGTCATTTACGCTTGGGATTGAGGAAGAATTTCAGATGGTGGAACGTGAGACAGGAGAGCTGGCCTCGCGTATCGACAGTGTGCTTCCCAGAGCTGAAGCAGTTCTGGGCGAACGCGTGAAAGCGGAGGTGCAGCAATCGACGATCGAGCTGGTTTCCGATGTCCTACCAGATATTGTCGCTGCGCGGAAGCAGATGCGCGAGATGCGTGCTCAACTGGCCCAGGTGGTCGCGAAGGCGGGGCTGGCTCTGATTAGCGCTGGAACTCATCCGGGTGCGCTGTGGCAGGAACAGGCCACAACCAGGCACGAGCGCTATACGCGACTGGAGGAAGAGTTCCAGGATGCCTCGCGCTCGATTCTCATCTACGGTCTGCACATTCATGTGGGCGTAGACGATCCCGAACTAGCGATTATTCTGATGAACCAGGCACGGCGCTGGTTGCCCCACCTGCTGGCCCTTTCGACCAATTCGCCCTTCTGGGCCGGACGCTTTACGGGTATTAAGTCCTATCGTTCGGTTGCCTGGCGCAGCATCTTTCGCAACGGCATTCCCGAAATCTTTGCCTCTCGCCGCGAGTTCGACAGCTATGTGCAGCAATTGATACAGGCAAACTATATTGAGAACGGGCGAATGATCTGGTGGGATATTCGCCCGCACGCCCTCTATCCCACTCTTGAGTTTCGCATCTGCGATATGCCCGCGACGCTCGACGATACCATCGCACTGGCAGCGCTCTGCCAGGCGCTGATTGCCAAGCTGAGCTGGTTGCACTATCATAACCTGACAACTCACGTGCTGCCACGCTACCTGCTCGAAGAACACAAATGGTACGCTACGCGCTATGGACTTGACGCGAACGTGTTTGATTTTGTCCAAGGACGCCAGTTGACCATGAGGCAGTCGATTATAGATCTGTTGGATCTGGTCGATGATGTAGTTGACGAGCTGGGTTCGCGGAGCGAGATGCTCTATCTGCGTGCTTTACTCGCCTCTCCCTATGGCACCGGAGCCGATCGGCAGATCGAGGTTTTCCAACGCAATCAGAGTCTGGTCGATGTCACAGACTATCTGATGCAACAAACTATGCAAGGTGTAGAGTCTCCTCTGCGTGAATCTCCGCTATTCTAGAAATATCAGGTACAATACATGCACACATCTTTACCTAACACCGTCAGCCCTTTGCCGCCAGAACTGGGAGGTCCTGGCCACAAGTCCCGTTTTCTTGCCACTACTGACACAGCATGATATACTTGCCGTGGAAAATCGCTCAGGAAGAGAGGCTTGCGGGTACACTCCGATGGCGACGATAGTATGCGCAATAAACCGGCAGTAAAGAGGACTGCAACCGCCGGTTTTATCCCACCTCTGGTAAATGACTGGGCTTTGCGCAACCTGACGACTGACCATACTATGTCGTTCCAGGTACTCGTAATGGATACAAGCGGACGCAATTACTCTCTCGACGATAGTTCGTTGCTTCTACATTCTCGCTGGCTGATGCAGTGGGTCGCTAGTAATCGCCTCTTGCCAGGTGTCTGGGTGACGCTTGGCGACCTGGGGGATTCGGGGGCGCAGCCCCAAAGTACTCTGTCAAGCTTCGATTGACTGGTGGGGATGCAAGGGGTGCAATCCCTTGACTGGGGGTCTGAGGCTGTGTCCCAGCCTCTCCTCCTCTTCGTCGCCGCAGGCGACACATCACCGGAAGCTTGACAGAGCAATAGATATGAAGTGAAGCGGGAGTGCAGAGGGCGTAGTCCTTTGCCGGCACCCTGTCCTGGGGACAGGTAATCTGGGGCGTCCCCAAATACCTCTTTTCTTCTCTTCTGCCGCCTAAGGCGGCAAAAAAGGGAGTACAGAGAGCTTTCCATTATTGCGGCTGACAGCGAGTATCGGCAATATGCCCGGCAGCGGTAGATACAATCGTGAGCGATGATGCCCGCCAGCGAGGGATAGAGCCGATGCTTTGAGGCCGGAGGGTGAGAACTACAAGTATGATCGATTTTCCTGCCTGGTTTAGTTATGGCTGCTATGGTGGGCTAGCGTGCTGTATGCTAGCTGTCGCTGCGTGTGCGCTCTCTACTGTGGTACGCAAACGTGGGACGACGCGTCAACTGGTCTGGGCTATCATAACTTCTGTCATTTCCGCCCTTTTGCTCACACCTGCTCTCTTCTGGTATAACCTGCGTTTCAACAGCGTGCAGGCCGCGCTCTCAGCGCCGGAGATCGGTTTTATGCTCTTTTATGTCGCGTTCTGTGGTTGGATCGTACCTTTGGGCATAACGACGGTCTACTGTCTTTTTACACACCCTCGCGCTTCACATACCGCAGGTCATCTGGTTGGTCAGCGTATCGCCACAACTGAACTGGGAGGCGGACAGGGAGCGGCGCGTCAGGCGGGCAAACCTGCGCCGTATGTTTACAGTGCTGACCGGGCCTGGGGCTGGCTGGTCTATCACAACGGAAACTTTACGGGACAGGAGCTTGCGCTCAAGCGGTCCGTCGCCTCGATTGGCCGTGAAGAGGACAACGAGGTCTGGTTAGATGACGATACCATCTCGCGTTATCACGCGGAGCTGGTCTGGGATAAGGGTCAGATCTACATTACCGACAACGAAAGCCTGAACGGTGTGCTGCTCAATGGTCGGCGTATTCGCACGCCCACGCTGGTCAAGTCGGAAGACGAGTTGATTATCGGTGCGTACCATTTTCTCCTGAAGTGTGCGCCTCAGCGGGCCGATGCAGATGAATTGTCTGATCCTTTCTTGCCGCAGATACGTAAAGTTTCGCACGCGGGCAACAATTTGCCAGCTGGGAGCAACCCGAGCACACCGCAGATGCGTAGTGCGGGAATAACGTCGCCTGGGAGCAACCCGCGTACGCCGCAGGTGCGCGAGGTAGGAATGTCGGAGAGTGGAGCGAGAATAACATCGCCTGGGAGCAATCCGCGAGAAGTCGGGCGTCAGTTCACGCCAATTGCTGCGCCAGGCTATCCACAGGGTTTTGCTGCTGAGGTGGGCATGCCGAGCAACAGGGGTACTGCCTGGCAAAAAACGGCTGAACTTGCCGATCGAACGCCGTTGCCTTTATCCAATCTGTCTGGTGGGCTTTGTATTATTCGTAGCGGTGAAATGCTCGGGCGCAGCTTTTTGTTGGATCGACCGCTGTTAACCGTTGGGCGTGATGCTGAGAGCGATATAAGTATCCCTGATCCCTCGATTTCGCGGCGTCACGCACAGTTTTTGCGGCAGATGGATGGCGACTATATCCAGGACCTGGCCAGTCACAACGGTAGTCAGATCAATGGGCGTCCGCTCAATACGCCCCATCTGTTGCGTCCTGGCGATGTCATCACGCTTGGCGAGGTGCGCCTGGAGTATCTGTTTTTGCCAGAGGCGCAGACGACTCCAATGCCGCTCATGCAACCCCCACCGACGCCTTTTAGCCTCCCGCCATCGCTGCGTCTGCCGAGTCGGCATAAAAACTAACCGGCGTGTCTGGGCGGAGGTTCAGGACGCGGCGTGCGTGGCTGTATGCGCTGGGGACGCGTATTCGGGCATAACTACCATTCGAAGTGGGTATTGGCGAGCGCCTTATACGAGAGCACAGGTCGGCCGTGGCCGGGATAGAGATAATGAATGGTCAGGTTGCGCAGAGTGACGAGTGTTTCTTCGAGTTTACGCCGGTTTGAGCTGCCGCGAATAAGCGTTGAGCCGCCTTCAATTGTAGCGATTGTGTCACCGCAGAGCAGTTCAAAGCTGAACGGATTATAGAGACAAAGACTTTCGGGAGTATGGCCCGAACTGGCGATTACGCGCCAGTCGGGATGAGAGGGCAGGCCGCCTACGTCGTCAAGCCAGAGATCGACCAGTTGAGTCTGGCGTAGATAGTTTGGACTGAAGAGATCGAGGTGATGGAGGATACCAGGGCTGGTGCGTTGTGTCAGAGCGTGTCCATAGATGGTGTTGATATTGGCTAGTTCGGTCACGTCGAGGTGTAGTTCTTCGCCGCGCCATTTTTGCAGAAGGTGATGAGCTACGACAGAAGCTGCAATGGGTGCTTGCGAGGCGCGACGGAGAATATCGACTCCTGAAGTATGGTCTGGATGGAGATGTGTCAGAACAATCAGGTCGATCTCCGTGGGAGAGCGATGCATGAAGCGCTGGATATACTCAAGCGTCAGGCGGGCATTCAGGACGGAACCGGGGTCTACCACTATTAAATGACCATCGTCGATGATATAGGTATTGGCCATTGAGAAGCGGTCGGTAATATCATGGACATGACGAGATCTCTGGGCGGTAGGCGGCGAAGATGGTTTTTTCTCTAACGCAATATCCAAGTGGACCCTCCGCGATCGAGCGTGTTTGCAAGGTTATTGGTCGATTCCTTCCTAATAGTATCACCTGTGGTCAATAGGAGGATAGCAGAAGGCGGGGCTATGTAATACTTCGCAAGCCAGAGGCTTGCGCCCCCCATCCCAGGGTTTTGGGATCGGGCTGCGAGCGTGGGGCCGCGGCCCCATGCTCGCAGCGCGATCCGTTGTTCAGAGGGGAGGGGCTACACGCCGAGCATTCCATAGCCCTACCCCTTACAGATAGAGGTTTTTGCTCTTTCTTGTTTATCAGGCGAAGCACCTCTGGAAAACCTATGCCTGTAAGAGAGTGCTCAGGTGAGCATAGGAAAACGTGGGAAACGTGTGGTGAATGGTTACTTTTTTAGAGATCGTATGTTACAATGAGTATGTGTGTTTGAACAAGGTGAGTAGTGACCGGGCCGCGATTTCGCTTCGCCATCGGTATCTAGGAAACGCCTACCTATATGTTCAAGAGACCTTCGTGGCCATATCCGGGATTTTATCCTGATGAGGTGGAACCTATCAAGACGCCAGTTTTACCATCGTTGTATCGGGCGAAGCGAAGAGTTCTAAAGAAGGGGAATTAAAACCCATGATGTCCTATGAGGGATACCAGGACCGTATCCTGACCTGCCGTGATTGTGGCCAGGAATTTACTTTTACTGCTGGTGAGCAGCAATTTTTCGCAACAAAAGGTTTAACTAACGCTCCTAGCCGTTGTCCTGACTGCCGCAAAGCACGCCGAAATGGCTCCTCATCCAACCAGCGCCCGCGTAGCGGAAACGGTGAGCAGTACGAGGCTGTTTGCGCCACGTGTGGGCGTACGACGACGGTTCCTTTTATCCCGCGTGAAGATCGCCCTGTCTATTGTAGTGACTGTTTCCAGGAGCAGCGTGCCT
>DAOTTJ010000356.1:0-8044 GCA_034437695.1 Ktedonobacteraceae bacterium | reverse complement strand
TCACTCTGGAGGGGTTGCCCCATTCGGAATCTCAAGGCTCATCGCTTGTATGCAGCTCCCCTTGAACGTTTCGCCGGTCTCCGCGTCCTTCATCGGTCTGATGCGCCTAGGCATCCACCTCGTACTCTCACTCGCTTGTGACCCTCCGGGATGGAAGGACACGCGAATGTGCGTGCTCGTGTTGTGCTTGCCTCTGTATGGTTCTCGTGTGCTCGGCACACTTGAAGTAAGTATTCGTTATTCAGTTGTTCAGTGTACGTCCTTGCTTGTGCTTCGATACTATGCCATATGCGGGCGATTTTGTCAAGTGGTTTGTGGAGTGATTTTCTGGGCTGGTGCAAAAGCTGGTCTGCCGCCTGCGGCTGCGGGCAAAAGAGGAAACAGAGGTTTTTCGGGGATATCCCGAACTTTTCACGGATAGGTTTTTTGTCCTTCCCCGAGGGTGGGGCAAGCTTGCCCCACCCCTACAGAGAAGATGGTGCAGGAAGGTCTGGGCTTCGCCATAGCGAAGCGTTCAGAGAAAAACCTACCTGTGTCAAACACCCCGAACCTCGGCATGGGACTGCCGTCCCCTGCACCCCTGCTAACTTCATACCTATGATCTGGGGGATAGGTTGAATTATAGAAAGATTAGCCCGAATGTACTTGTGGAGAGGGTCAAGATTGACTAACAATTGCGGGGTCAAGTATCCTTGAACAGGGTGTAGGTGGGTGTTTATAGGAAAGTTGTGTTATTTATAGCGTGGAGGGAGATCTTCTCGAAATGAAATATTTTTTCTGGATTGCTTTTGCAGTCTTTCTAGGTGCTTCGATTCCGCATGTCGCGTATTTCTTTGCTTCATTTGAGCCTTCGCAGGGTTCTGAGGGCGTCTGGTGGTGGGCGGTCAGTTACGCAATAGCGGTCAGTATTGATGTAACGGTCTATTTGCTTTCGTGGACTGCCTTCCAGCGCTACCGACGTTATCGCACTGCCAAAGCAGTCTGGCAACACTGGCTATTGATTGTGATATGTACCATCTTCTCCTGGGCAGTTAACTGGGCCTACGCCAAACAGTTTCATAGTCCGACGATGTTGAGTTCGGCCGAGACGGTGGCTCCCTGGTTAATCAATGTATTTCCATTTATGGCAAGTGCCTTTCCGCTGCTGGGTATTGTCTATACGATGATGGCTGAGACTATCAGCGAGACGGCGGCCGAAGAGAAGGTCGGCGGGACCCAGTTTACCGCGCTGGCGGAGCTGGCCAAGCAAGGTACTCTGCCCCTGGGTTCGCTGCGGCGGGCGTTGGCCAGTGGATCAACACGCATCAATCCTACAGCGCTGCTCACGACGAGCAACCGAGCTGGCACGGAGCCGGTCAATCAGGCTCCGGTGGCACTGACCGAGACCCCTGAGCCGACCGAGGCAGAGCGTCCCATCACGGGTCAGATTGTAGCGATCGGACACGAGACAAACCAGCAGCCCGCGTCCGAGCCGGTGACGGGTGCCTTGCTCAACGATGGCAATCCTGATAAATTGCAGATGACTATCGAGGCGCTCAGGGCCAATCCCGAGATCACAGACGAAGCGCTGGCCGAGCGGCTCTCGCTCAAACGTCCTGCGAGTGCGCGTTTCTGGCGGCTCAAGGCTATCGAGATCTTAAATAGCAGCAGAGAGCAGAGCATGAGTTCGGGCATGCAAGATACCGGTTCGTGGGCAACGGCGGCAGGAGCAAATGGAAAACGCTAACTTGACGACACCCCCATCGGTATGGTAAACTATTCAGGTGTGGTACGCAACGTAGGCGTGCCATGCCTATTGTTACGTACTAATTCAGGTTGAAAGTGCTGTCTACCAGGTAATAACGGTTACTCAGGTCTAGAACACTTATAGGAGAGGAATCAATGCGGGCCACGTTTAGCTATGCAAGCATTTTACAGGCAGTTGGTCAGACACTCGATCAGATCGGTGTGAGAAGTATCGCCATTCATGAAGAAGAGGATGGCTTATTCGTTGAGGGGTTTAACAGCAACGGCCAGTTGCAGGTGCAATTGCGCTACGATGTGGCTGGATTGTATGACCTGCTCTGCCAGACGGAACACGCGACCGAAGATGCAAACGGGCGCTTTACTGTAGAGAATGAAGGCACCCTGCGCCGCTTTCTGGCCGATCACAAGCGCGAGTTGATTGGTGCAGCGCTTTAGTTTTACCATATTGGAAGTCTTCCAAATGCCTGTATAAGAGCCGGGGTGTATCCCCGGTTTTTCTCTATACAGCCATTCTCCCGGTGTGGGGAGGACTGAAACAGGCAGGGATGCAGCAGTCTAACTAACGATGTTTTTGCTAAGTAGAAAACTTAAAGCGCTCGATCTGGAGCTGGGGTGGGAGCATCGCAAGCCAACGGTCCCCATAACAGCGTAGACAGGTAACCACCTCAACCAGATCATGTCCCTTCCCGGTCAGTGACTACTCCACACAGGTGACGCTCAGGGCTAGCAAAGCCTTGACCAATCCATTTTGAGAAGACTATAGCACAGTAACTACGGAAAGTAAAGCACAGACCTCTCGACTTTACCTAAAAAGTATGATATGCTCATAGCATCAGGATAGCAATCACGCAAAATATCTGGCCTTAGGGTGAGATATTATCTATCCAGGCACCTGAACAATCAGAAATCTTGGTCTGTGCGGTTTCTCCCAGAGAGGAGAAGAATATGCCCGAAGATATAGCTTTATTCATCGATTTTGAGAACATCCGTTATAGTATGCTGAATATTCAACGGCGGGAACCTGATCCACAGGAGCTTATAGCCGTCGCACGCCGCTATGGGACAGTGATGGTGGCCCGCGCCTATGCGGATTGGTCTCGCCAACCCGAACCGTTCAAAGGCAGTTTGACGGCCGCAATGATTGACCGGGTCGATTGCCCGGCCAAGCAACGCGATCGGATTCGCATGGGGACGGTTCACTACTCTGGTGGCAATCCCACCGGGGCATTGGGTTCTGAGACAGGGTACGGCAGCAGCTATCGCCAATGGCCTACCGGCCCGCTGAGTAATTCAGGCCCTCTACCGGCGATTAATCCCCAGCAGATCAGTGATTGGTCTGCCTATGGAGAGAATACGCCTCTAGAGCAACCTGAGACGGAAGAAAATCCCCAGATCGAAGAAGAGCCTCTACCCTTGCCTGACGATAGCTATGGTATCGATTACCAGCAGCGCGAGTCCCGGCCATCGTCTTCGTATTCAAGCTCCTATGGTCAGACCCCTACCGGTCCGCTCGGTCTCGCCGGTAGCAATACTGGACCCCTGGGTTATATGCCGCCTTCTCCTGTCCAAGCGAGCAGCGGCAATACTGGCCACCTGCCAGCGGTAAATGCCAATGGGTCTAATACGGTCGTCCAGAGCACTGTGATACAAAGTACTGTTGACCTGAATATGCTGATGGATATTATTGAAACTGTTTTTGATCGTCCTACTATCTCTACTTTCGTTCTGATGACTGGCGATAAGGATTTCACCCGCATCAGCGCACGCTTGAAGTTACGTCTAAACAAAACTGTGATTGTCGTTGGTATACCAGGAACCGTCAGCCGAGATCTTATCAGTAGTGCTAACCAGTTTGTTCCCCTCGTACCGGGTGGAAATTCAACCTCTGTTGGCCAGACGAGCAATGGGAGCTATGGCTCTATGTCTCTATCCTCCAACACCGGAAGTATGCCTGCTATCTCTCTTAATCCGCCACCATCTTCTTTTCAACCGTATCCAATGGATGTACTTGACCCTCAATTTCTGCAATTTCTTGACTATATTGATCGCAACTGGTCATGGCGTACAGTAATTGGCGTCTCGAACTTTATCGGCGATCCCGTGAATCCGAAAAACCGCTTTCGCGGTCGGCTTACACGCGATTCGGCGCGGGAGTTGCTGAATCTCTGTATTCAACAGAGCATTTTGCTCTTGCAAACTGATCCCTCGGGCGCGGAGGACCTGCGGCTCAACCGCAACCATCCGGGGGTTGATGAGGTACTGAAGCAGTTTGTACGGTAAAATTTTGTAGCTATCCTTACTGGGCATCTCAATAAGATGCCCGGTTTTTTTTAGGAGTTACTCGATGCATGAAGCTCGCCTGGCTTTTCTCAAACGTCTGGTTGCCAGTCCTAGTCCCTCTGGCTTTGAACAGCCTGCTCAGGAGGTGGTTCGCGAGGAGGCCCGGCAGTTCGCCGATGAGGTGCGGACCGATGTGATGGGCAATGTGATCGCAGCTCTCAATCCCTCCGGCTCGCCTCGCGTGATGTTGACGGCTCACTGCGATGAACTGGGCTTTTTAATCCGCTATATCGACGACCGCGGCTTCCTCTATTTCTCGCCGATCGGCGGCTTCGATCCGTCGACGCTGCCCGGCGAACGCGTCCTGATCCATACGCCCTCCGGCGCTCTCCCTGGCGTCCTGGGACGCAAAGCAATCCACCTGATGGGGTCCAGAGAACGCGAACAGGCCCCCGATATCGCGGAGCTGTGGATCGATATCGGCGCAAGCAGTAAAGACGAGGCCGCAGAGCTGGTCCCACTCGGCTGCATCGCGACACGCGCCAACCAGCTTGAACTGCTGCGCGGTGACCTGCTCGTTTCACGCGGTATGGACAATAAGTCAAGCATCCTGGCAATTGTCGAGACCATGCACCTGCTCAATGCCCAACGCCAGCAGCTCCAGGCTGCGGTCTTTTTCGTCTCGGCGGTCCAGGAGGAGATCGGCGGTCACGGGGCGGCGCTGGCCGCACACGCGATCGATCCACAGGTGGCGCTGATCCTCGATGTGACCTTTGCTTCAGACCACCCACAGACCAGCGAGGCGACCCTCGGCGCAATCAAGCTCAATGGTGGACCAGCAATTACGACCGGCGCGTTTACTAATCCACGCGTCTTTCAACTCTTAAACGAGGTTGCAAAAACCGCTGGTATAGCCTGCCAGCTCGATCTACAGGCAGGCTATACCCATACAGATAACGACTCTGTCCGCCTGACACACTCGGGGATCGCGACAGGACTGCTCAATCTCCCCTGCCGCTATATGCACAGCAGCTCCGAGGTCGTCTCGCTCCAAGATATTGAGCAGGCGGGTGCTCTGATGGCTCAGTTTGTCCTCGCCCTCAACGCACAAACAACTTTTATTCCCTAAAGGCATTTCCGGTTCATCCCTGCTTTTTCTCGTTCGCCCCACCCCCCAAAATGTGAGGACGAGCGTGCTGAGTGGGCAACTACCCACTCAGCACGCTCGTCGTGAGGTCAGACGCGGATGTAGTATGCGGGGTGGCTGCCCCGCATACTGCATCCGCGTCCATACAAATCGGGGGCAAACAAGATAGCCATAGTGCTCTGTCAATCTTCGATTGACGGCAGCAGGGATGCACCTTGACTGGGGTCTGGGGGCTGTGCCCCAGCCTTCCTCCCCCTCTGCGGCGACGCGTCAGAGGAAGCTTGACAGAGCATTATGGGGATGGGGAAGAATCAGCAAAGCAATGAATCTCTTACACTTCCTTTACATCTTTCTTACAGATCTCTGATAGTCGTCCGTTATGCTCGGTATCTGACAGGACTCTGTTTTTTGTCACATATCATACACAAGGTGCGCTAAGAATGTAAAAAACCGACCTCAGGGGGTCGCATCTTTGCAATGAAGGAGTGAGTATGAGTATTATCGTACGCAGCATAAGGAATGTGCTGCGCAATCCATTGAGATTATTTCTGGTGGTTCTCTTGTTGGGCGTAAGTTTGATGTTTGTCGCGGCAATGGTAGGTCTGAATAACAGCGCTCAGCAACAAATTACAAGTATCCGTGGCGATGTCAATACAGCAATTACTATCAACTACGCGACCAATGTAGCCGGTGGATCGAACACTGACTCGGGTCAGGGTGGGGGAGGCTTCGGCGGCTTTGGGAATTTTAATAACGAAACGTCGACTCCTATCCCTGAAAGTGTGATGAGCAGCGTTCAGGGCGTGGATGGTGTTGTAAGTGTCGAGGCAAATCTGGTGCGCTCTGACACCGATGGGACGCTCAAAACTTCTTCGTTTCAAACTCCCAATGGACGCTCGATTACCATTCCTCCGACTATCAATGGTATCTCTAATGGGGCGACTCACTTCACGCTCGGCGGTGGAAGCACTCCGACTATCGTCGCGGGACGTGCTTTCCAGAGCAACGACGCCAGTGCAGATGTGGCGATGTTGAGTCAGAGCCTGGCGACCTCGAATAATCTGAACGTCGGTTCGACGTTTGCGCTCAAAGGTACGACGCTGACGGTGATTGGTCTCTATACGACCGGGACCAGCCGCTTTGCAAATAATACGATTACGCTCCCCCTGGCCACTATGCAGCACATCTATAGCGTGAACGGGGTGGACTCTATCACTGCCTACGCGGCCAGCGCCGATACGGTTCAGAGTACGGCGAACAATATCGAAAAGGCCCTGGGCAATCAGTACGATGTGGTGACCCAGCAGACGTTTACGCAAAACGCCATTAATGCGATCGATGCAACGCAGAACACTATTCAATTCGCGATGATTGTCTCGATCATTACAGCAGCTATTGTCATCATCTTCGCCGTTGTGCTGCTCGTGCGCGAACGCACTACCGAGATCGGTACACTTAAAGCCATCGGTGCATCGCACTGGCAGGTTATTCGCCAGTTCTGGAGCGAGGTGCTGACCCTCAGTCTGATGGCCTCGGCGTTGGCTGTGATACTGCTGGTAACCATCGGTCCCTTTGTCATCCAACAGTTTAATAGCGCCACGCGCGGCGGCGGCAGTGGCTTCGGTGGACGTGGCGGTGGCTTCGGTGGCGGTTTCGCTGGACCCGGCCTGTTCCGTGGCGGTGGGGCCGCGAGTGCGGCGGCGGTGCTGACTCCGCAGAATGTCTTGCTCATCGTTGGACTGGGCATCGCCCTTGCTCTGCTGACCAGCGTCATACCGGCGTGGTACGTTGCGCGTCTGAAACCAGCAGAGGTCTTGCGCAAAGGCAATTAGTATAGCAGAACAAGGAGATAGGTGCGCATATGGATACTGAATTTGATACCGGGATTATGGATGAAGACGAGTTGATTCCCGATCTACCCGTCAAAGCACGCGAAGGCGCGGAGGTCACTATCGTCGCCGAGGGTCTGAGCAAGCACTTTAAAAATCGCGGCGAACTGATCAAGGCGGTCGATAATGTCAGTTTTACCTTCACCGAGCGCCAATTTATTACTATCATGGGACCCAGCGGCTCCGGCAAATCGACGCTGCTCTACCTGCTGGGCGGACTGGATAAGCCGACAGACGGCGAGTTGGTCATCGATGGGGTCGATGTACGCCGTCTGACCGGCAAGCAGGAGTATCTGTTTCGCAGACAGAAACTGGGCTTTGTCTTTCAGTCGTTTCACCTGATCGCCAACCTGACGGCCCTGGAAAATGTTATGCTGCCGATGGAGCTGACTCACAAGGTGGCGCGTCTGGAGATGCGCGAACGAGCACGCCACCTGCTCTTACAGGTCGGCATCGATGAGAACCGCCATAACCATCGACCAGGCAAGCTCTCCGGCGGTCAGCAGCAGCGCGTGGCCATCGCCCGCGCACTGTCCAACGATCCGCGCGTTATCCTGGCCGACGAACCAACCGGCAATCTGGATTCGCGCAACGGGAAAAATATTATCCTGTTGCTCAAGCAGCTCGCGGAAAGAGGCAAGACGGTGATCGTCGTGACTCATGACCGCAGTATCGCCCGCATGGCAGATGTGCGTATGGATATGGAAGACGGGCAGATCGAGACAATGCACAACTATGTCGCGCCAGTCGCCAGCAAAAGCGACGCGGCCCCCAGGAAGAAACGCAAGAAGTAAGGTTGGCTATAAGCAGGCATCAGCGTGTAGCCCAGCCTCAGACCAGAGTCAAGGGGGTATCCAGCGCATGGCGGATACTCCTTTGTTTCTTGCTACATGTCATTTCATCAAATGAGCAGAGGCCTGAGCGTGTGGGTATTGCCCTGGCTCGTCTCGTAATCCTATGCTACACTGTTCTGGAACCGTTC
>DAOTTJ010000355.1:0-7926 GCA_034437695.1 Ktedonobacteraceae bacterium | reverse complement strand
GAATTGCCTCATACCCATACTGTGAGCATGAGGGGGTAAACCGACACGATGAAGGTAGAACGACCGACAGCGTGCGTTGATAGAGACGAATAAGAAAAAGAGCGACGTATTTCACTGTCTGTACGTTCCTCAATTCGTCTCCTGCCTGTGAGCCGGGGCGAGTAAGTGCGCCCGGCGCAGCAATGCAGGAATGTCCTGTTTAAGTGTGCGCAGGTCAGCCGCGAGCGTCTCTCCTCTGGCGCTGATCACGATATCCCATCCGGCAGGTAACTCTGCGAGTGATGGTCTGATCGCCTCACCAAGTAGACGTTTGAGACGGTTACGCTCGACCGCGTATTTCGAAGTACGCTTACTGACCACGAACCCAATGCGTAGCTGGGCTACGTCGTTTGGCATCCATGCGAGGGTAAGCAGCCGAGACGTTATTTTGCGCCCCTGCTGCCTGACCCGCTGAAATTCACTACTTTTTCGCAGGCGTAATGCACGTTTGAGTGCCACTCTATTTATAAAGACGAACGGTTGAACTAAACAACTGTTAAACTGTCAGCTTCCAACGCCCTTTGGCGCGGCGAGCTTTGAGCACACGGCGACCGTTGCGGGTGGCCATACGCTTCAGAAAACCATGTTCGCGCAAGCGCGGAATTCGTTTGGGTTGCCAGGTACGTTTCATAAACCCGGATCTCCTCTACTTATAAGATGTCTGGTAGATTATAGCGGTTAACTACGCTGCCTGTCAATCTGGTATTTGCAACCCCGGACTATTGAGCCGTTGCTATCTTTCCTCTGTACGCTGGCCAAGTAGTCAATGGTCTGTCTTCTATATACGTTTCGTAGGTCTGGTGGGTTCTTTATCGACACGCCATTTTCTGGCGCGTCGATCTCCAATCAATCCTTTTTCTGAAAGACATAGCGAGCGATTTGCCGCAGAGTGCAGAGGACTAGGGGGTTCGGGGGCCGTGTCCTCGGTCCCCCTTTTTTGCTTGTATTGATTGGACAAAATCAGGGATCAGGTAGTGAGCGTGTGGTCACAGCCACACGCTCGCTACCTGATCCCAAAAAGGGGTCGCAAGCCCGAGGCTTGCGGAGCCTGACGATTTTTATGCTTCTTTGAAGCGCAACAGGACGCGTCCCAGGCGGACTTCGTCATTGTCGTGCAGCGGAGTAGGTGTTTTGCCTGCGAGTTTCTGCCGATTGAGGTATGTGAAGTTGGTGCTATTCTCATCCTCGAGCATATACTGGCTGCCGTCGTAAAAGATGCGGGCGTGGAGTCGCGAGACGCCGCCCTCTTCGCCACCGTGAGGTGTGAGGTCGACATCGGGATAGATGTTGCTCACGGCGTCTTCGCGTCCGATCAGAATGATATCTTTGCCGCTGAGATCGAACTCCTGGTTATCTGCTTCGACTATCAGGCGGGCGGTCAGCGCGGGTGCGGGCGTGGCGGGTGCTGCTGTGGCAACTGGTGCAGCGCTATTGTTATTAGTCGCGGCGGGCGCAGGTGTTCCCAGCATGCTGCCGCAGTTAGAGCAGAACGCTTCCCCTGCGGGATTGGGCGAGCCGCACGAAGGGCAGACCTGGCTACCGGCCGGGGCTGGACCAGCGGTCGCGGCGGGTGCGGGATTGACGCTTGCGACTGGTGGTGAGCCGGCGAGTGGTTCGCCGCATTCGTCGCAAAAAGCAGAGCCATCGGGATTATCGTGACCTAAAGAACATTGTATAGTCATTGAGACTGAAACCTCCTAAACAAACACATCGAAATTGTTTCCTGAATCACCCCATTCCCTACGGGGGTCAGGGGAGTATATCATCGAGTCTTTGGGTAAGTTTGCGTGTTTTATTACCAATAGATTTGACCTGCTCCTGAGAGATCTGGCCGCCCTGATTGATCTGTTCCAGGGCATTCTGAGTCTCTTCATCGAGAACGCGTGTGACGTTGGGAGCGAGGCGAGTAGTAGCTTTGCCTGTGCGTTTATATTCATCCAGCACGCGTGTTACCAGGCGGTGGGCATTAGCTTTTTCGGCAAAGTTCATGACCGTTGGGTTGACTGCAGCGGCCTGATTGACATCGGCGGTAAACGTGACTTTTACGTCGTCGCGTACTCCTTCGCCGACGATGCCTATGATCGGCACATCGTAGTTCAGCTCGGCCTGGGAGATGCGGAAGAGACCGGCCTGGCGTGGGTCTATCATCAGTTCGAACAGGACGGATTGTGGTTTGTCCTTCTCCAGGTCGCCCAGTGGGATCACGACCTGACGGTCGGAGAGCACATTGGGGCCGAGATCGCTGATGATGGGCAGCACCTTGACGGCTTTCTTAGGAGTAACGCCGGCTGGCAGACGCAGGATAAGCGTTGCGTTGCGGACTGCGACATCCACCGCGCTCTGGATCTGCTGCTGAAACAGATTGAGTGCATCGGTTGGATTCTGAATAAACTCGGCGGGCATCCCGCCGCTCAGTTGTCCGATCGTATCCAGCAGGTCCTCGTCCCAGTCGGAGCCGATGCCCAGCGGATAGATGGAGATGCCAGCTGCGGCTGCGTCTCGTGAGAGTTGGCGACAGCGATCGGAGTCACCGTAGGTTACCCCATCGGTGAGTAAGATCATACGATTGACCGCATTTGGAATATTCCAGCGGCGCAGTTCGTTGAGTCCCTGGATCATGCCCAGAGACATCGTGGTCCCACCCGCGTCGCGAATCTGGTCGATAGCGGCTTTCATTCCAGGTTTATCGTTGCAGGGCATGGAAGGGATAATAACCTGAGATGTATCGTCAAAGATGACCACTGAAACATAGTCAGTCGGCTCTAGACGGTCGATGACCATCTTGACAGCTTCTTTGACGTTCTTCAGTTTTGCACCTTTCATGGAGCCAGAGTGGTCGAGGACGAGGGCAAAGTTAAGTGGCATGCGGACCTGGGCCATGACTTCTGTCGGTTTCATCTCGACTAGTACATATGCGAGTTGACTCCCGCCAGTGACAGGCATGAAATCCTTTCCCACCTGATGCGTTAATGTTACCTCACCGGGCATATCTACGCAGCTCCTTTCATATTTTGGCTGACTAAGTATATCATACATTCTGTGCTTTTGCGCTTTTTTTAGCAACACTGCGCGATGCTCTCTACGGGCTTCTCCCCTAACGTACAAAGACGACGACTGCACTGACGTTGTCTTCGCCTCCGTTGGCGTTGGCGGCTTCGATTAACTGCGCACAGGCCGTCTGTGGATCGGGCGCATTGTTGAGTATACTTTCTATTTGTGGATTTCGTACCATTTCCCATAAACCGTCAGAACAGCTCAGCAGGATATCTCCGGGGTGCAGTTGTTGTTTAAAGATATCCACCTGCACATTAGGCTTGTCGCCCAGACTGCGGAAAATCTGGCTGCGTTGTGGATGAGTATAGACATCGTCCGGCTCGATCAAGCCGCCGGCTACCAACTGGCCGACCAGCGAGTGGTCGGTGGTAAGCTGGTAGATCTGGCCACCGCGGACTATATAGGTGCGGCTATCGCCGACGTTGACAATATAGGCGTGCTCGCCGACAATCATATAGCCGGTGAGAGTGGAACCCATATCGGTCTTGTCGCGCTGGTTCTTCTGGCACAGCACCACATTGGCATCTTCGATCGTGTTGCGCAGCAGACCAACGAGGTCGTCTTCTTCTGGCACGGGGACGGTCTCACCGTTACGTTCGGCCTGTAAGGGAGCTGCCAGCAGTTCGCGCACCATGCGTTCGGCGATGATGTTGATGGCGATGCGGCTGGCTACCTGACCACTGTCGTGGCCGCCCAGGCCGTCGGCGACTATAAAGACGCCTGCCGGGGTTGTGTTCGATTCGTGGACACGTTGGAGCTGTAAGACCAGTGTGCTGTCTTCATTTGGCTCGCTGCGGCGGATGTCGCCTGCGTCAGAGTTGCAGGCTCCCAGGAGTTGAACGCCATTGGGAAAGGCGCTCTGACCGAGTGACGGCTGTTCAACTGCGTAGGTGCGTCCCTGGTCCATAAACGTATTGACTATGACCCCCTGTAGGACGCTGGCGTCTGCTATGATCTGGCTGGTCGCGGGATATTCGTGGAGCACGTATGGGACGTTGAGCATGCTGGCACCGCAATCGATACAAAACTCGTCGCCTGCCGCATTATCTTCTGAACTACAATTCCAGCAGCGCTGGTAGCCCTGGTGGTCTATCACCTGGTAGACGTGTTCCTCTGTGCCTTCGTTAAGAACCTGCGTTACCTCGTAACGTTCAATCAATAGCGTGCCGACGCTTAAAAGCGTGAAGTCGCCCGTGCTGGACGTATGCTCTGTCTCGGTATCGGGTACAGGCTGATCTGTCATTGGTGGATGAACCTCTTTCTGGTCTGCATTCTCTTCTAACGTAGCGGCAGGCGCAGCATCAAATGGAGAAGGAGACGAACTCTCGGGCTGATTGTCAGCGGGGCTTTGCTGCTCTGATGGAGCTGGTTGGTTACCGGGCATCATCTGAGTCGGCATATCCGCTATAGAGCTGGCATCGGCCTGGGCGGGAGATTGTGGTGCTACCTCGTAGATCAAAGTAGGCATATCCGCCACATGTACAGGTGCGTCAGTTGAAGTGTTAGATGCATCGGCATCGGTTTTCTGCTGTTCTCCCTCCTTTACCTCGTCCTCGCTCATCTTCCAGAAACGGCTGCGGTAGGCCATGACCTTTTCAGGTGAGAGAATCAACGTAGGAGCCAGGGCGGGATCACCCTGAAGTTCGGGCGGTACCTCGGCCTGCGCAGGCTGCTCAGAGGGCTGAACTGGAGCCGTAGTCTGAATGGCAGGGGCTACAGCGTCCGGCCAGGCAGGTGTGGCCACCGCGCTCGCCTGTTGGGTGTGTAAGGGCTGCCCACAGCTTTTGCAGAATTTTGCATCATCACGATTTGGCGCATTACACGACGGACAGAACATCGCTGCCCTCCTTTTATAGTTAAAAACTTGTGAACATAGTTCTTGTATCAAGCAGACGCTCACACAACTGACTGGAGCATAGTGTATGAGGTTTGCTCATAATTGTTTTTGTAAGCGTGTTGCTTCTCCATTTTGCGGATTGATCATCAGAGATTGGCGAACCATATCGCGTGCTTCGGCCTTTTTGTTTATCTTCAGATAACACGTTGCCATCGCCACATAAATTTCGTCAGAGTCCGCATTGGCCTGGCGAGCCTTTTCCAGAGCATCCAGGGCTAACTTCCAGGCGCGGGTTTTCATATGTGCGCGTCCAAGCTCGTACCAGCCTTCCCACAGCGTTGGTTCTAGCTGTGTGGCCTGGCGTAGCACCTTGACGGCTGCTGCGGCCTGGTTCATCTTGATATACAGCTTGCCGAGGGTAGTCAGGATCAGGGTATGATTGGGATTGATCTTCAGACCTTCGACAAAGTACGCTTCGGCTTCCAGGTTATACCCCTGATCCATAGCGACGCGTCCGAGCTGTAAGTAGATAGCTGCGTCGCGTGGTGTGATATTCTGGACCTTTTTAAAGGCTGTGATCGCCTGGTCGTAGAGTTCCAGGTCGCGATAAGACATACCCAGTTGGAAGTAGGCATCGATCGCCTCGGCTTTGAGTTGGACCGCCTGCTCAAATTGTTCGATCGCCTGGCGCAGATTATCTTTGTACTGGGCCGGGTCGGTCGTTTTGAGCGTGTGGGCGTATTGGCGATAGGCGCGACCGAGACCATAGGCCACCTCGTAGCTGGCGCGTCCGTTGCCGGCTGCCTGTTTAAACTGGGCAATGGCTTGATCATATTTTTTATCGTTAAGACTTTGCAGTCCCAGGCGATACGGGTTATTTGCATTAGGTGTAGCCGCCGGGCGTGCCTGAATGGGACGCGCCTGGATCGACTGGCCTGGCCGGTTGGACGTTTGCACTGGACGCGCCTGAACGCTTGTCCCCTGGATCGGACGAGCGCGAAGCGGAGCACGACTGACCTGCGGTGGTACCACGGTTGCGCCCTGGGTCAGGGGTTGGCCATCGCGTTTGCAAAATTTAGCACCCGGTCGGTTGATATAGCCGCATTTCGGACAGAGTGGATTGATCGACGGTGCTGCTGGCAGAGCTGGCACCACAATCGTTGAATTGGGCGAGATGGCTGGGATCTGCACAGTAGAAGGCGCGACAACTGAGCCAGCGGGTAGACATTGCGCCAGGGCCATGCGCATAGCTTCTGCGCTCTGAAAACGTTGCGCGGGTTCCTGTTGCATAGCTTTGATAATCACCTGTTCTACCGGACAGACGCTGCGACCTGCGACCTGGATGGTATGCAGGCGTGGATTTATGCTCAGGATACTGCCAGGGGCAGGTGTCTGGATCGGCTCGGGTTCCTGGTTGGTCAGCAGATGGTACATCGTCGCGCCCAGCGAATAGATATCCGAGCGGGCGTCGGTCTGGACCAGGCGGCCGGGGTTCTGCGCAGAGCGACGTTGGCCGGGCGATGTGATCGAACCCAGATGCTCAGGTGAAGCGTACGAAATGGTCCCCAGGTTCTCCGTATTTGTACGTTTTGTGGGATCAAAGCGCCGCGCAATGCCAAAGTCTATGAGTTGAACATTATCGTCAGGAGTCACCATAATATTGCCGGGTTTAAGATCGCGCAGAATAATCGGTGGTGTCAGACCATGAATATAGCCGAGCGCCTCGCAAACCTGCATCATCCAGCGTACAACCTTAGTTTCTTCCAGCGGCAGGCTGGTCTCCTCCAGAAGCTTCTCCAGACTCTTCCCTGGCACAAACTCCATCACAAAGTAGTAGTTGCCGCGTTCCTGAAAACTCAGAACTAGTGAAGGGATGCGTGAGTGCTTGAGATTAAAGAGCAGGTCGATCTCTTTCTCAAAGCGCTCGATCGCGCTTTTGCGTTCCTCATCGGGCATATTGGGATTAATCAACAGCTCTTTGACAGCCCGAAAATAGCCGGGCCGCCCGATCTGTTCAACTTTATAGACGGTACCCATGCCTCCTTCACCGAGCACTTGCACTATTTTAAATTTTCCATCCAGAATGGTACCTATTGCGAGCGGCATATTGCAGCGATCCTTCCTGGCTAGCTGATCTGCACAACGACGGCGCTGATATTGTCCTCGCCTCCATTGGCATTAGCCAGGTTTATCAGGTTATCACAAATTTTTTCAACGTTGTCCTGCCCGGTCAGTGCTTGCAGTAGAAGGGGCGGACGCACCATTTCCCACAAACCGTCCGAGCACAACAGCAACTTATCGCCTGTTTGCAGCGTTTCGTGAAACACATCGGGGTCGACCTGTTTGTGGCCTGCGCCCAGCGAGTGGTAGATGAGATTGCGCTGAGGATGAGTATAGACTTCATCGGGCGAAATTTGATGGGTCTCAACCAGTTTAGCGACCAGCGAGTGGTCTTTAGTCAAAGGCTCTAGAGATCCCTGGCGCAAGAGATAGGTGCGGCTATCGCCGACATTCGCGATGTGTGCCTGTCCATTTTGGACGAGGACCATCGTCAGTGTACAGCCCAGGCCGCGGGCTGCGGTCTGCTCTTCTCCATAGGCCAGAATAGCTCTGTTGGCTGTGCGAACGGCATTTTTGAGTTGCTCCTCGACACTTTTGGCTAGAGCGCTTTCGGGCAACTTGCGTGTCCTGGCTTTGGGGTCGCTTTTGATCTGGTCTAACTTGACTGTGGCCTGATCTTCGGGCAGAACCTGGTTCAAACGCATGGTTTCCTGTTCCGAAATGGGAGTCAGTTTTACCGTAGGCTGGTCATAGACAGAGACAAAAAAGTTTTTGAGTGCATCGCGAATCTTCTCTACGGCAATTCTGCTAGCTACCTCCCCAGCCTGATAGCCGCCCATGCCGTCGGCGACGATAAACAGACCTGTTTCGCCGTTTTCCGCCACTAGTGCATACGCATTATCTTCGTTTTGCTCACGCTGTTGACCTACGTCGGT
>DAOTTJ010000354.1:0-5828 GCA_034437695.1 Ktedonobacteraceae bacterium | reverse complement strand
GTCTCGTCCAGGAGAGCAAGATGGGCAAAGAGGTACGTTTTAGCCTCTCGCCAGAAGGATTCGATGCTGCAGCCCAGGAACTGTAACGGGCTGAAACACTTTGGGATGCACGGCTACAAAAGATAAAACAAATGGCTGAAACTTTTCCTCAAGAAGGGGACGTTTAAATGCCATGTAAAGGAGGCCATTCCGTTTCGGACTCTCACTGCTGTGTTTATTGACAACTCAAGAGTGTTTGCCAGTTACGCAGAAAATGTTTCCTGCGGATAAAAGCATTCGCGGGCTAGCCGTTCGGTGTGCCACTCGGTACGTACGTCTCGTGTTCAGCAACTGCTTGTGTGGGTACACCTGAACGGCTCGGCCTCGGACGAAGCCTTCGTGAAACTGCTGCCAGCGACTGCGTTCTGTTCAGCTTTATAAGAAGCCCCTGGCTTCGGTCGTAGGGAATTGGTCACGGTATGCTTTAAGAAGTTCATATTGATTACTGAAGGAGAAAATAGATGACACTTATCACAACTGACAATAACTACGTCACCCATATCAACGTCTTCACCGTTACCCCGGAAAACCAGCAACAGTTCATCGATTTGCTCATTGAAGGGACCCAAAGCACCGTAAAGAAGTTGCCTGGTTACATCTCAAATAATTATTACAAAAGTCTGGATGGAACGAGAGTAATTGCCTATGCCCAGTGGCGTAGTAAAGAAGATTTCGAGGCGATGCTGCAAAATCCTGAAACTGGTTCCCAATTCCAGGCTATCTCAGAGCTTGCCACGAGTTTCGATTTCCATCTCTATGAGGTCGTTTTTGTTGATGAGGCCGTAGCCCAGTGAGGTTCTCCCTGCGTCTCAGCCATTGACGGTTCTGGAGCAAGATCAGCGGACGTGCTCACCATTGCAGGCGAAGGCACCTGCTTAGAGCAATGGTCATCAGCATCCTAAGGGTCTGGTCAGCCGGTTTTCATCAGAAAAGTCTTTTGTTTATGAGCCATCACAAACTGATATTCCTGGTAGACGCCCTTCTTTGACTGCCTATCTGATCGGTATGTGGTGTCGGACGGGTACCACATACCAATCAGGCAGGCAGCGCAACCCAGGTCCCTATTTTGGATTTGAAGTGGACGCTGGTACGGGGATCAATCCGAGTTGCAGAGCCAGGCTAAAAATGTCCGTGTTGAACCAGTCTTCAACAATCTTGTTCGCCCTGATTTTGCTGATATTAATACCGGTCAAGGCCACACATTTGCCGGTTGCGGGCAATCCACGCCAGGGCTGGGCATGAGTTCCAGTGATGCTGAACCTGCAGACCACCTGGTCGTCCTCAGCAAAAACATCATCAACAGTGAAATGAAGATCGGGAAAAACGGAGCAAAGCCCTATCAGATACTTGCGATACTCCTCTCGACTCCGAACCTGGGGACTATTAGGATCATGGCGCAGATAGTTGGCATCGTAATCCTGATCAATGATACTGAAGTCTTTCTCATTGATAGCCTCCAGACAATGACGCGCAATCTTTTTATTCTCTTCAAATGACATGAGCAGACTCTCCTTGACTATTAATAACAATGTCATCTTCCATAAACCTGAAGGTTAATCCTTCAGGTTTATGGAAGATGAGGAGCTTATTTGTTTTCTACTAGCCTCTGGCAAAACAGCAGGGGGGAGGCTACCATCAGTTTCACCCACTCTATCTGAAGAAGTATGATATCCAGTCTTCAGGAGGTCAGGTCAGCATGGTTATAAGGGAGAAAACTAAGTCTTAAACTAAGTCTACATATCTGACCATGTATCCCGCCTCGTCAGAACTAAGGATTTCTTTGTCCATTTCTAGACTAGCTCTAGCTGACGGGCTGGAGCCTTTCCTTTATACTTGACTTTGCAAAATATTACATGTATTCTTCTCATAGTGCTACGTCTCTTCCTCATTTTCATCGATTGACACGCGCAATCGAAAAAACGTTTATTGTCCCCATTGTTCAAGGAGGAACTTCTGTGTCGTTTCGTTCTTGGGCCAAATGGCCAGCGTGCGTGCTGGGCGTGCTTACCCTTTCTCTGGCATTCGTCTTCTCGCCCACCCTCGTAGCCTGCGCCAATGTTTCCCTGACCAAACGAAGTAGTGACCCCTGACCAACGGCACCAGCTAGCACGCGACCGAGGTTGAGCCTGACACATACCAGTCCGGCTCGACGATTGTTGCCGCTAAAGAAGGGGGTGCGTGTTCAGTTTCTTTGCCCGCCAGGTGGCATATTCACGCTCTTTTGGCTGGCGCACGTTCTCTTGTGTTGACCTTTCCCTCGTATTTTTGCCTGTGCTTCTGTCTCCCTTGTGCAGCACAGAGGCGGCTCGCACACCAACAGTACCAGCCAGCTTAGTGACTAAAGGAGTCAAGTCTTATGGAATCACAATCTGCGACGCGGTGGCGTACACGCCTTTTTCGGGTCTTCATTGGAACTCCGGTTTTACTCTTGGCCCTCATAGCATCTCTGACTTTGAGTGGAGGGATCGCCTACGCTGCTAGCTCTCAAGCCATCAGCGCTGACCCCTTTACCCAGGCCACCTGCGCGGCCTCTAACACCACGAATCATCACACGGAAGTCGAGCCAGATACGTTCTCGTTCGGCTCAACGATTGTGGCTACCTATCAGGTTGGGCGGATTTATGATGGGGGCGCGTGCGCTATTGGCTTTGCCACCTCTACCAATAATGGCACCACATGGACCACTGGCCTGTTGCCAGGCATCACCAAGTGGACGGTTTCACAGGGTACAGGTCCCTATGCACGCGCAACCGATCCCGCCGTCACCTATGATGCGAAGTACCACACATGGATGGTCTCCTCGCTCGCCTTGACGGAAACGGGGGGTGTGAAAGGCGTGACTGTGGTGACGAGCCTTTCCAGCGATGGCGGTTTTACCTGGGGCAACCCCGTGGTGACGGCCAGTGTCACCGGCAATCAGAGCTTTGACAAGAACTGGATGGTCTGCGACAGCACCGCTACTAGCCCCTTTTACGGCAACTGCTACACCGAATGGGACGACAACGGCAACGGTAACCTGCTTAAGATGAGTACTTCTACTGATGGTGGGAACACTTGGAGTGCAGCAGCCACCAATGGCAGCGGTGTCATCGGCGGCCAGCCAGTGGTTCGCCCAGATGGGACCGTGATTGTGCCAATTGACAACGCCAACGAATCTGCGGTCGGTGCATTCAATTCTACCAATGGTGGGGCGAGCTGGAGCGCCATCACCACCATCACCACCATCAACCATCACAAGGTGGCTGGCAGCTTACGGGAAGATCCGTTGCCTTCTGCCGAAGTGGATGGCGCTGGCACGGTTTATGTCGCCTGGTCCGATTGCCGTTTCCGCAGCAGTTGCCGCCAGAACGACATTGTCCTCACCCATTCAACCAATGCCACTGGCACGACCTGGGCAACGATTACGCGCGTACCCATTGACGCAACAACCAGCAAGATTGACCATTTCATTCCCGGTCTGACTGTCAACGAGGCAACCTCTGGCAGCACGGCTCAGCTAGGGGTGACCTATTACTTCTATGCCTCTGGCAGCACCTCATTACAGGTGGGTTTTCTCTCTTCAACCAACGCTGGCAGCACCTGGAGCACGCCAACGACGATTTTCGGCGGTTCCTCGGCGTTCCCTACGACCTGGACCTCCACGACCAGCCAGGGCCGCATGGTTGGCGACTACATCTCAAGCTCCTATGGCTCGGATAACCTGGCACATGGAGTCTACGCCGTCGCTTATACCCCGACCACCGGCAGCAGCAGTAGCTGCACCACCACCGCGCTCGACAACTGCAACGAGCCGATAGACACCTTTGCAACTGGCCTGTCAGCCGGAAATGTTGTCGCCCCCAGTGGCCCGATTCTGTCGCCGCCACCTGACGGTGGCAGTCATCATCATATCTGGCGGACACATCATGTAGAAGGGGATTTCTAACGCTTCAAAAGGTATGACCAGATTTTGTACCTATCCTGGTCATACCTCTTATTGCATATAATCAAGCAAGAAATGTCTGCGAACTTGGATGAAGCTTCTCTTCGCACGTTTGTCACGAGTCGTCTTCTCAAGCATGTGACAGATCCATATGAGGAGGATTGACCACACCTGATCACCTGGGAAATGCCTTCTGGAGGGCAGTCCTCCTTTTTTCTTCGTTGGACCTTTCCAGGATGAAAGGAACCCAATGAGTCGCCACGCTTGTCTGTGGAGAAAGAGAGAACGATCCATGTCTGAAGCATCCCAACCTCTCGCTGATCGGGCCTGGTCTATCGAACTGCATGGAATTGATGCCATCGCGGATAAGGAGCGACACGGGACGCCGTTCGAGCTCTTCTGGGTCTGGTTCGCTGCCAACATTGGTATTTTGACAGTTGTCTACGGTGGAATTCTGGCTGGTGCTGGTCTCAACTTCTGGCAAAGCATTTTTGTGACGCTTGTGGGTACACTTGTCTCCTTCGCGTTGGTCGGCATCCTCAGTCTGGCTGGCATCTGGGGAGGAGCACCGATGCTGACCCTCTCGCGGGCTGCCTTTGGCCCACATGGCAATCGTGGCCCAACGCTGATCAGTTGGTTGAGCCTGGTTGGCTGGGAGACCGCCCTCGTTGTGACAGCAGCCTATGCCGTACTTGGCTTGCTCACGATGGCTGGCTTGCCCACCAACGGCTTCTGGACGGTGGTAAGCCTGTTGGTGGTGGTGGCGCTGGTGATCCCATTTAGTCTGCTCGGACATGCCACCCTCGTCTGGATTCAGAGGGCTGCGACCTGGCTGTTTGGGCTGTTGACCCTGGTCATCGTCGTGTTGCTTATCAAGCAGACGGATTGGACACGTATTTTGACCATGAAGCCCGGCCCCTGGGATTCGGGGGTGTTGGCGACGCTGAGTATTGTCGCGGCAGGAACAGGAATCGGGTGGATTAATATGGGAGCAGACTATACGCGCTATTTGCCTCACCACAGTTCATCGGGGGCAGTGATTGGGTGGACGATCTTTGGGGGAGCATTGCCTGTGGGTGTGTTAATTCTGGTCGGATTTCTGCTTTCGAGCCACATCTCGAATCTGGCAAGTGTGGCTAATCCTATTCAGTTGATTGGGTCTGCCCTGCCAACATGGATGGCAGTTCCTTACTTGCTGACAGCCATCGGTGGCTTGATCGCAGGAGCTGACCTCAATCTCTATTCGTCGGGTCTCAATCTCTTGACACTGGGTCTCAAGCTGGAACGCTATAAGGCGGTTCTGATCGATGGCACCCTGATGATCGCCGGAGCGATCTATGTGATGCTGATTGCTCAAAACTTTCTAGGGGCTTTCGAGAGCTTTCTGCAACTGCTTGCCGATGGGTTGACGGCTTGGGGGGCAGTCTTTCTCGTTGATATGCTGCTGCGGCGTGAATATGACCCGGCTAGTTTGGCTGCGAACGGTCGGGAGAGCCGCTACTACTACTGGGGCGGTGTGAATCTGGTTGCCATTGTGGCCTGGCTGGCCGGGATACTGGTTGGGTTGGCTTTGACGGTTTCCCCTTTCTTTACTGGACCTTTTGCCATCGGTATCTTTGCCACTAGCAGTATGGGATATCTCATTGGTTTTCTTGTGAGCGGGGTTCTCTATGCTCTCCTGATGCGCTTCGCTCGTGCGAAGTAAGAAGAACAAAGTTATGCACATCCATTCATCTGATGCAATACATTCTCTGGCATAGTATAATTTGGTTTATGAGAGCTTGGCGAAAGACCTTATCGAGGAAGCGCATACTCCTGAGTGGAACTGTCATCTTGGCACTTTTTATTCTTCTGCTCAGTTACTTTG
>DAOTTJ010000353.1:0-6686 GCA_034437695.1 Ktedonobacteraceae bacterium | reverse complement strand
AGACGAAAAGCAGGGCCACGATCAGTATCAGCGCAAGCAACACGCTCAAGACTACAACCATCCCACGCGCACTTCTGCGCGTCTGCGGCGCGGCTGCAAGCACGGGACGGCTTCCCGGCAGCGAACCTGCTGGCCGCTTCTGCGGCCGCTGGCTATTGGACGGCACTCCCTGACGCACACGCGCCTCACTCTGCGAGGCCTGACTCGACTCGACCGGCTGCAAAGATCGCCGCACTAGACCCGCCGACTGCGCAGGCCGCCGTCCCGCATTGGCATCAATCGCCTGCGAAGACCTCGGCACCAGGTCCGGGTCCATCGAACGCGAGGGCCTCCGTACACGCTCCGGGTCCATCTCCTGCGATGTATGCCTGGCCCGCTCTTCATCCATCGCCTGCAAGGGTCGCCGCGCCTGGCCCAGATCAATAGGCCTCGAAGGCCGCTGACTCGATCCCGATAAACCACGCGAAGGCCGCTGATTCGATCCCGATAAACCACGTGAGGGCAGACGCGGCGCTCCACTACCCTGCCTCGTTGGCTGATCGGGAATAGGCAAAAGATCCTCATCATCATCCAAATCCTGGTCGGGACGCGGCGCTCGCGGCGAGTGACGACCGGTAGACGATGGCTGTCCTTGCACGCTTCGCCCGCGCGGTCGCCCAGTCTGTTCCTGCCAGGGCGACCCATCGCCTCTACGGCTCGTCTTGATCTCGGGCAGGTCGACCATACCCTGATCTCCCAGGTCTTCGATCTCGTTGGCCATAATTTCGGTCGAACGATCAGAGATGTCGATCTGTCCCGCTGCCAGATCATCGATTGGACCCGGCGCAGAACCTTTCTGCTCGGGTAAAAGCAGAAATGGCTGGTCATCCTCCTGCGAGAAAGGATCGCTCGTCCACTTGCTTACCCCCGTCGCGTGACTCTCTTTCTCGACCTCATAGCCCGCATCACGCTCGCGCAATAGCCCTGAGTTCCCCTCATGGGCGGCTTTCCTGATGTTCTGCGCAGTATCGTAGTACGAGTTGTAGTTGGGCTGTAGGTCGTCGTCGTCCTCATCAGGCAATTGCGGCACCGAAGGACGCACCGCAGGCGTTGTACTGATGGCAAAGTTGTAGTTCATACCAGGAGATGGCTGTTCATAAAAGGCAGCAGGCGCACTCTGGCTCGGAGGACTGTCTACCTCACGCTCCAGCAGGTCCTCAATCGGCTCGTCACTCACATCCAATGGCACCTGACCCGCTAACGGGACCGAGGGCGGACGCGGCGGACGGTTACCTCCAGTCGGCGGACGACGCTGGGCTGGCGTGTGCTGGCGTGCCTGCGGTATCCGGCTCTCGGGCGCACCAGTCCGGCTCCCACCCGCTCGGCTTCCCCCAACACGCTCACGACCTACCCCTCTGGTATTGACACTCCCCGGACGCGTTCCTCCACTGCGCAAACGCCCACGACTGGGCGCTTCCTGAGATTCCGAGACACGAAACCCTGCATCTTTGGCCAAAGCCCTTACCTGACGGTCCGGGCTGATCACCAGCAATTCCTTGCCTAACTCACGCATCCGCGCATGAATAACACGCCAACCAATATGGCTACGCAATTGCGTCTGATTTGGAATGACCAGAATAATCCTGTGAGCTTGTGTTCGCTCCAGACGCTCGCGCACGCTGGTTAACTCTTCTTCAGGACTGAGATAGATCGTTTGCTCATCGGCCATTTGCCCTTCTCCCCCTCTTGCTGCATATTCAGGTCAACGGCTTCAGTTAGCCTCTCAAACTTTAAGAGCAACGGGAAAGTTTGAAAAACTTCTAAATGTGCATATTATGAATAACCTGATAGAGCGTTCTCTCTAGAATGCTATCCTCGTTTTGTAGTTCAATGGCCTGATAAGCCAGAGCCATTGGTGTGATATCCTGAGCGTTCTTCAGCAAATGATGCGGATCGGCAATGCTCGTCACCATCGCCGGCTGAATGGTCTGAATGATCGGCTGGTGCGAGAAAGCCAGGCGTTCGGTCCAGGGGAAGGTCTCCAGTTTCTCGTAGAGATCCGGCAAACCCGAACCACCTCCAACCATGTAGACTGCCGGGGGCAAAAGCTCGCCTTTGGCCAGTTCTTCAACGAGCAGCTCCACACTGTCCATCCACGTCTGGACCTCCGGGGCGAATATCTGCTGAATCTCGTCTTTGTCATTCACACGCACGTTGCCCGCGCTATAATTAACCTTCAACTTCTCCGCGTCCTTCAGAGAAAGGCCCTTATGCGCCGCTAACCTGCGCGTAAATGTGCGCCCTCCCAGGGCAAACATGCGCGTCTCTTCGATACCACCCTGACGCACCAGCGCGATATCGGTCGTACCACCACCGATATCGATAAACAGCGCCCCACTGTCCGCACTCGCATTGCGACTCAAACAGCGAGCCAGCGCATACGGCTCCGCCACAATCGTTACCAGGGTCAGATCCAAACCCTGCGCGACTGTCTCCAGCGCTCCTAATTGCATCAACGGCGCAAATGCACTGAATAATGTCAGCGTGAAGTGCCGACCACGAAAACCAACCGGGTTGCTGACCGACTGCCCGTCGATGCTCACAGCAATAACCGCCGCATTAGTAAGCCGAACTTCGATATTAGGATAACCAGTCTCTACGGCGATCCGCTCTTTGGCGTTCTTTAAGAGCTTCTGCTGCGCACCAGAGATAATACTCTCTAGCTCTTCCGGGGTGATCGGTTTCGCGGGCTGGTTGCGTTGTTTGGTGATGGTGATCGAGCTTCCCTTGACCAGTTCACCGGCAATCCCAATCACTGTATTCGGGGCAATCAGTCCACCAGCATCCTGTTCAGCCTGGAGAAGCGCCTCGTTACAGTTGGCAATCACACCAGGTATATCTGTAACGATGCCATCAGACATATGGGCATAGCTTTGTTGATGGCGTCCTACACCCAATACAACGCCGATGTCGTCCTGTACCTCGATAATCATCGCTTTAGCATACGCAGTGCCGATATCCAGCGCCGTATAGAGTTGACGCTGTTCATCGGCTGGCTCATAGGACGAACTGTAGCCGTTCTCCAGGCCAGGACTATAGCCATTTTCAATTTCAGTTGGCCTGAATAGTAAGTTACGCAGACGTTGGAATGGGTTAAGC
This sequence comes from Ktedonobacteraceae bacterium, assembly GCA_034437695.1. Classification (GTDB taxonomy): domain Bacteria; phylum Chloroflexota; class Ktedonobacteria; order Ktedonobacterales; family Ktedonobacteraceae; genus Paraktedonobacter. Next base: position 3,548 of record DAOTTJ010000353.1, on the reverse strand, counting down.
ATGCCTGTCTTCCTGAACTTTATAAATGTATAATTTCTCTGGTACAGAAGGTTGTAGTCTACTTACTCAACGTGTACAACACGGTCTTTTATCCCTACACGCTGACAATTTAAATTCAACCCTCTGTATATTAGTTTTTGCGTGTCCAGTACTTTATAGCACCTTTGCTTGACGACCGCAAGTTTTTGTTAGCGGTGTTTCCGGTTGACTGGCTTCCCAGGTCTGCTCTGACCCCGCTCCTGACAGGTAACTAGGGCGCTCTTTGACTGCCACTCTGGCTCCAAATCTTTTAATGCAGGTTGTCTTTGACAAATCTGGCAACCAGGTCGAGTGCTGCACCAAGTTGCGCTGTATCTTTGCCTCCACCCTGCGCCGATTCTGGACGACCACCACCCTTGCCACCAAGCTTCTGGCCAACAAGACCGGCGATTTTCCCGGCGTGCAGACCCCGACTGGCCAGTTCGGGCGAGACGCTGACCTGCAAGCCAACACGTTCGTCGTGGATGCCCGCCAGAACAACTACTCCAGGTTTGCCAATTTTGTGCAGGATCATATCGCCCATCTCGCGGATCACGCGCTCGTCGGGTACGTCGACCCTGGTCGCCAGAACCGGCACTCCTGCAACCTCTCGCGCCTGCGTGGCCAGGGTCGCCGTCTGGGCCTGCGCTCGTTCGCGCTGAAATTGCGCCAGTTGCCTCTTGGACTGCGCCAGTTCCTGCAACAGTTGATCGACGCGGCTCTCCAGTAGATCCGGCGGCGTCTGCAATTTGCTGCTCACACGCTCGATCGTCGCGCTACGCTGGCGCAGATACGCCTCGGCACCACGCCCGGTCAATGCCTCGATCCGCCTGATACCAGCCGCCACGCTGCTCTCCTGCAAGGTCATATAGAGTCCAATCTGACCGGTCGAGGCGCAGTGCGTCCCGCCGCACAGTTCGGTGCTGCTGCCCATCGCAACCACGCGCACGTTGTCGTCGTATTTTTCACCAAACAGAGCCATCGCCCCGGTCACCATCGCTTCTTTTAAAGGCATGATTCTTGTCGTCACAGGAGCATCCTGGCGTATCCAACGGTTGATCTGATCGTCAAGCCTGGCTAGTTCTGCAACCGTCAGGGGACGAGGACAGGTGAAGTCGAAGCGCAGACGCTCCGGCTCGACCAGCGAGCCGCGCTGTTCAACCTGGGTGCCAATCATATCACGCAGGGCTTTGTGCAAAAGATGAGTGGCGCTGTGGTTGCGCATGGTGTCCTCGCGCCTCTGGCTGACAACGTTGCACTGCACGCTGTCACCGATACGCAGATACCCCTCGCTAACCTGACCATAGTGGACGATCAGCCCTTTAATCGGCTTGCGCGTGTCCTGCACCTGAAAGCGTCCCAGCGTGCTGTCGATCTCTCCACGGTCGCCAATCTGTCCACCACTTTCAGCATAAAAGGGCGTGCTATCAAGGATTACCAGCGCCGACTGCGGTGCGCTGACTATCTCAACCTCGCTGCCATCAGCGATCAGTCCAACGACCTTGCCGCTGCCGCTGATCCCCTGGTAGCCGGTAAATTCGGTCAGACCGCTGCGCGTGAGCACGGCGTCGAGCGCCTGGTCGTCTCTGCCCTGGACAAAGACATTAGTGGCACGACTACGCTCCTGCTGACGCTCCATTGCTTTTTCAAAGCCCGGCAAGTCGACAGTCAAACCCAACTCGCCCGCCACCTCGCGGGTTAGTTCGAGCGGAAAGCCGTGAGTATCGTAGAGCTTGAACGCATCTTCACCAGGGATGACGTGGCTACCCTGGCTCTGCAAGTCCTCCAGCAAGCCGTTCAGCAGGGTCAGACCCGAGCTAAGCGTCTGACCAAATTTTTTCTCTTCAAAGCCGAGTATCTCGATGATGCGCTCGCGCTGCTGGTTCAACTCAACGTAGTGACCTTTCAGCTGATCGATGACTGTATCGGCGGCCTCTACCAAAAAGGGTTTATCCAGACCAAGCAGCTTCCCGTGCCGCACAGCCCGCCGCAGGACACGCCTGAAGATGTAGCCACGCCCCTCGTTGCTCGGCAAAACCCCATCAGCAGCCAGAAAAACCAGCGCCCGCGCATGGTCGGCGATGACTCGCAGTGAGGCATCAATCTTTGGATTGTCGCTATATGTCACGCCCGCCAGCGCGGCAAATTTCTGAATGATCGGCAGAAACAGGTCAGTATCAAAGACCGACTCTTTCCCCTGCACGATCAACGTGACGCGCTCCAGACCAAAGCCCGTGTCGATATTCTTACGCGGCAAGGGGGTCCGTGTGCCATCTAAATCCTGGAAAAACTGCATAAACACCAGGTTCCAGATCTCCAGGAAACGCTCGCATTCGCAGCCCGGCGCACATTCGACCCGCCCGCAGCCGTGCTCGACACCCCGATCATAGTAGATCTCCGAGTCGGGACCACAGGGACCACTCGCTCCTGGCGGTCCCCACCAGTTGTCCGCCAACTGTGTAATCTCCGCAGCACTCTTCCCGGTGAGTTCTTCCCAGAGCGCCAGAGCCTCGTCGTCGTCAGGGTGTACGGTCGGATACAGACGCTCCGCAGGCAGGTTGAGCACCTGCGTCAGCATCTCCCAGGCCCAGGCAATCGCCTCACGCTTAAAGTAGTCGCCAACCGAAAAGTTGCCCAACATCTCAAAGAAAGTCAGGTGGCGTTCGTCGCCGACCTCATCGATATCCGTGGTGCGGAAACACTTCTGAGCCGAGGTCAAACGCATAGCCGGTGGTGTCTCACGACCAAGAAAAAAGGGGATCATCTGCTGCATACCAGCCGTCGTTAAGAGCACCGTCGGATCGTTACGCGGTACTAACGACGAACTGGCCATCAACGTATGACCCTTGTTCACAAAAAACGTGAGAAACCGTTCGCGAATCTCTGCACCGGTCAATGGTATTTCAACGGACATCTTGCGCTCCTTAGGCCTCAAACCGGAGAGGATAAAACATCTGCGCGTCTCCCCCGCCGACAACGTTCGCACGGCAGAAGCGGGAAAAGGGACATTCAAAACTCCGGGTCTTTTGACGCTACCTGTGGTATTAATCGATTATTTCGTGGTATGATAGGGATGCGACCACACTACCCCTGGATGACTTTTCCCACATCCATGTAGATCGCATTATACCAGAATAATGAGTTGCATGCAATTGTGAAAAACGAGCCTTTGATCCTCCCACATAGAACGCTACTGGTGCTCTGCGGCCCGGCTGGCTCGGGCAAGAGTACGCTTGTTTCACAGCGTTTTCCTGCCACATTCATCGTCTCTTCCGACTACTGCCGTTCGCTGATCTGCGACGATGAAAATAGCCAGAGCGTCAACCGTGACGCCTTCGAGCTTTTCCACTTTATTCTCCAAAAACGTATGCAGCTCGGACGCTTCTGCGTAGCCGATAGTGTGGCCCTGCTTCCCTACGCTCGCCAGCAACTGCGCCAGCTCTCCCGACGCTTCGGCTACTACGGTTGCCTGCTGATCTGCGATACGCCGCCCGAGCTCTGCCTGGAACGCGACAACCAGCGCACGCGCC
>DAOTTJ010000352.1:0-8699 GCA_034437695.1 Ktedonobacteraceae bacterium | reverse complement strand
ATTAAAGAGTATAACTGTTTCTTTGTGCAGCGTCAATGTATTGAGCCATCTGGCCCAGGGCTATGTCATGCTCGGCGTGTGGCCCCGCCCCCTCCCTCATAGACATGAAGTTAGCAGAGGGACATCCTATGCAGTCCCGTTTTGCGTGTTTTGCCTCTGGCAAAACACGCAAAACGAAAGAAAAAGTTTATTGGGGACACCCCAGATTACCTGTCCCCCGGACAGGGTGCCGGCAAAGGGCTGCCGCCCTCTGCACTCCTGCTTAACTTCATGTCTATGGCTCGGCGTGTGGCCCGCCCCCTGGACAACGGATCGTGTTGTGAGCGTGGAGGCGGTGGCCTCCACGCTCACAACACGATCCCCAAGACCCTGGGGTGGGGATTGCAAGCCTCTGGCTTGATTGCCCTTTAGATCGTTTACAGCTTTCCCGCCTGGTGAAAGGTCAGGGCCATGCGGTAGATCTCCACATAGCGCCGTGCAGAGGCCTGCCAGGAGTGATCTGCGGCCATACAGCGCTGCTGAAGGATGCGCCAGGCGTCTTTAAAGCGATAGAGTTCAACGGCCCGCATGAGCGAAGCAAAGAGTTCCCAGGGATCATAATTGACAAATGTAAAGCCGTTGCCCTGGCCCGTATTCGGGTCGTATTCTTTGACAGTATCGGCCAGACCACCGACGCTACGCACAATTGGCACGCCTCCATACCGCATAGCAATGAGTTGTCCCAGGCCACAGGGTTCAAAGCGTGAAGGCATCAGAAACATATCGCAGCCCGCGTAGATGGCCTGTGCCAGCTCTGAATTAAAGGTCAAAAAGACAGAGACTTGCGCGGGGTAGCGAGCCGCCAACGACTGCAAAAGCTCGTGATAGTGCTGCTGACCAATTCCCAGCACAATAAACTGGATGCCCTGGGCGAGCAGCGGTTGAGCAATTTGTGCCACCAGGTCAAAGCCCTTTGAGTCGGCCAAGCGCGAGATCATCGCGACCAGAGGCACATCGGGTTTGACTGGAAAGTGCGCCCGTTCCTGGAGCGCCTGCTTATTAGTAGCGCGTTTTTCCAACGACAGAGCATCAAAGTGTGCAGGAATATGGTGGTCGGTAGTGGGGTCCATCTCCTGATAATCGATCCCATTGAGAATACCAAACAGGCGCTCGCGGCGTGAGCGCAGCATATCGTCGAGTTTCTCGCCGAAGGTGGGAGTCAGGATCTCCTGTGCATAGCGCTCACTGACCGTCGTAATCACATCGGCGAACAGAATGCCACGTCCCATAATATCGACGACATTGGCCAGTTCAACGATCTGTGGATAGAGAAATCCCCCGGCACTGACGCCAGCGACCTCCAAGATACGCGGCCCAAAGATACCCTGATATGCCAGATTGTGGATAGTATAGACAGTCGCAGAAGTAGCAAAAAAGGGATCATCGCGATAAATCGTTTGCATCCAGTTAGGCACAATCCCGGTCTGCCAATCGTTGCAGTGAATGATATCTGGTGACCAACCAAGCGTACGTACAGCTTCTAAGGCAGCTCGACAGAAGAGGATAAAACGCTCGCCATCGTCTGTATAACCATAGATATTTGCACGATCAAAATAGCGTGGCTCATCGATCATATAAACGGGAATATCTTCACCTATTTTTCCCTGCAAGACACGCACGTGTTCCTGATAATTGCCCATTGGCACGGCGACATTCTCAAGCATCACCTGTAGACGAAAGCGTTCGGGCTGGATCTGAGCGTAACGAGGCATTATCAGGCGTACATCGTGTCCCAAAGCCTTGAGCGCTTTAGGCAACGCGCCGACCACGTCGGCCATGCCGCCAGCCTTCGCAAACGGAGCGATCTCCGCGGCGAGTAGATATATTTTTAGTGGCCGTTCATGCTGCATATACTTACTGTCACTCCCCCCTAAAACATAGGCCATTGCAAAGAGCAAGAAAATGAAGCCTGCCCACAGTATAGCATGAGGGGGCAATTGAGTACTTCGTTTGCTCGTTTGTTCGTTTGAGGAGCGGGTTTTGCTCAGGCGCTGAAGACTATCGGGAGTGTGAACAGGCGTACGACGGGCTGGCTAGCACTGTCGTACGCCTGCTTATAGAACGGCGCGAGAGGTTCGCGCTTTTTGGCGAAGGTTAGACCCGGTAGCGGTTGCGAACCAGGTAGAAGAACTGAATAGCGGCCACGATCCCGATGATCACCACCACCACGACAGCATCTAACGCAGGCTTGACACCCGTCGCCGTATGGATGCCGATCGCAGCCCCAGGATAGAAAGTGATATTTGTCTCAGTATCATGGAAGCCTGGGATCGAGAAAAAGGCAAACGAAGCGATATAGACAAAGAGACAGGTACCCACTACCAACCACATACCCAGGCAGCCGAGCGGCTTCTCACCCACGACAGCGAACTCGCGCCGCGCCACGCTGGTCCAGATCGCCGCGGCAATTAATGAACCGCCGCAGAGCACCAGAGCAATAGTCGCCTGATACGTATCGTTTACATCGTATTCGATGTGGGTAAGCAGGGTCGTCAGAGCGAGCAGAGCAGTAACCGTTACGCTGCTGATAACCACCAGATTGCGCTTCGTCTTCCAGGCCCAGACGGCAGCCATAAGCAGAGCAAAATTGCTGCCAGTCACAATTGCGCCAATCAGGTCGCCACCCTCCTGAGAATACGAACAACTCAGCGGAATGTACGACTTACGAGCGCAGTCGGTGAAGAAGGGACCGAGAGCTGGGAGCAAGTGGATCAGATAAGTGAAGGGATAGATCGCAAACCAGGCAACCAGACAGATCATACCGATTGGAGCCAGATTCACGCCCACCATATAGAGCACCTTCATGGTATTTTTGCGCGTAGGACGCATAAGATAATGCAGACGCAGAGCGAAAGCGCCCATCGCACAGACAGTAGCCAGAGTGAGAAGCAGGTTGTCAAAGGTATTGATGTAGAAGAGAGCCGCGTTTGGATTTTTAGGATTGATCGCCACCGCCAGACCATCGGGACTTATAAAGGCGAAAGCGAGCATAAACGCGACCAGGACAATGCTGCCAAACGCGATCATCAAGCGAATACCAGGCGTCGTGCCGGGGTCGCTTCGATCGGGATTGCGCTGTTCGCGGACAGCCAGTACGGCGTAGAAGAGCCAAGCCAGACCGACAAAGACCATAGTTGCGCCGAGGCCGACCAGGTCGAAGACGTTGATAGGGAACCAGAGCACACTTCCGCCCCAGATAGGGTTCCAGGTGAAATTGCCATTAGGAACGGTCTGGTTGCCAGTCAAACAGGCCCAGAAGATCAGTGCGCCGCCCAGCGCTCCCACAATGAAACCCAGGAACGCGACAATCGCGGGCGGGACCACTGGCTTGGGGTCGAACAGCAGGACGATCACCTGCACGATGAGAAAGCCGGCTATACAAACAAATGCCAGGGCCAGCATGGCCTGTTCGAAACCGACCAGAGACGAAGCTGTGATTTCTGAATTAATAAAACTCGGGAGTTGTCCAACCAGGAGCGCAGCAAGAAAAAAGAAACCAATGCCGAAGATCAGCGCACGCGCCCAGGAGATGCGCTCTCCAGTCTCCCTTTGTTGAACTTGTTGCATAGATCGCAAACCCTTCTTATCTCGCACGGACTACCAGCTAACTAGTGGTTCGTCCGTGCGGAGCGGAGGAACCCTTGCAACATATCGCAATCGCACAGATGCGACATGACAGCGATCAGGTAAAAGAGCACCGCACCTGTAGAGGGCGATGCTCGAACAAACGCTTACGGTACAATCGTGATCAGCGCCAGCATACTAGGGTGAAACTGACAGTAGTAAACGACTTGGTGGGTAGAATTGGCGTTATAGGCAGCCATTGTCACCGTATAGCTATACGAACCATTTGGTGCAATAGGCGTGGAAAGTCCAGAGTCAAACGCCGTTGGATTGGGAACCTCTGAACCTGGATTCAAGCCTTTAATCGCCGTCACCGTATGGGGGGCGCTACTTTGATTAACCCAGGTAATCTTTGTCCCCACCTTAACCTTGATGCTTGAGTTGGCATAACAGGACGGTGTACAGGTTACATTTGGCAGTGTATTGACGATATCCATAGTCACAGTCGGCTTCGCGGTATCATCGACCACCGTGCCAAACTGACCCAGGCCCGCGCCGGAGGTAGCCTGAGCCACAGCCGTCGAATAAGCTGACGGGTTCGACTGTTGAACATCGGCGGGAACCTGACTAAAGCCGTCGCCGGCTGTATAGCCAGTCGCGGCAGTATACCCGTTCTTCTGCATATAGCTTGGATCGGCCGAACGGATCAGAGTAAAGAGATATTGAATCTGTGGGTCTGAGAGCGGGCCACCGTACTGAGCGCTCCAGGCAGGCATCAGGAGCTGACTCGGATTGCTGGCATTAGGAATGCCCGCATCGAGAATACGCAGCAGATCGGTATCCGAAAGGCTATTGACGGCCGTATTCCCATTGAGTTTGGGACCCTGACCACCCATGCCACTCAGGCCATGACAAGTAAAACAATATTTAGAATAAAGCGCGGCACCTTGCTGAACAGAATTTGTGCGCTGCTGAACATCTGCCTGGGCCTGGCCATTGGTCTCCATAATCCAGAAAACCGGAATCATGAGCGAGATAATCGACAACATGACCAGAGCGCCATACCCGGTTTTCTCAACCGCATTCGTGCGAGCATAGAAAATATAGAGCAAGGCCCCCACAGCGATCAGCAGGACAACAAAGCCCACTAGAGCCTGTACGGGATCTATCATAAGAACACACCTTTTATACTAAGTGCAGTCGAGTTTAAAGACAGCGAAATTCCTGGCCAAATCCTCGACCTCCCTGATCTGGTAGAGCACCGCAGGGAAAGAGCCAGCCGGCTCCTTCTCCTGCTTGCCTACTCTCTGTCCATGCGCTCAACTCAGCTATTGAGCGGCACACTGTACAGTAGGTATGGGAATAATACGCGTCGTAGTATCGGGACGCGGCACAGCCGGTGACCAGAGGACACCGGTTGAGACCACCACCGAACTGCCCTGGAAAGAGACGACAAAGCGATCCAGACTGCGCGGAGCCGGTCCATCCAGATATTCGCCAGAAACGTTATAGTGCGACCCATGACAAGGACATTTAAAGCTCACGCAGTCATTGCGGAATGGCACAGTACAGCCGAGGTGGACGCACCGCTGATAGAGCGCTATCCAGAGAGAGCCATCACTATCCTTAGCAAAGCCCTCTGAATCGAGCTGGTCGGTCAGATTCTGACCCTGCAAGAGAGTCTGGGTGCCACTAGCGATATGCATCACGTAGGACTTGGCTTCCTGATGGTAGAATACGCCCGCCTGATCCTGGACAAACTTGTCCGGGGCCGCAGCCGGGAAAGCGCTTTTCACACCGACTACCAGATCACTCCCAAACTGACCAGCAAGGTTTGGATAGAGCATATACAGTCCGCCGGCCACAGCCGCCGTCGCAGATAAGCCCCAGACCGAGAGCATAGATCTGCGCAAAAAGCGTCGACGTGACAAACGCTGTTTCGCAATTTCAGCAGCCTCGGCACCGCCACCGTGCAACACCTCGTATTGCTGAGGTGTGATCGCGGGCCGATCTCTGTCATTCGGTTCAATACTCATAATCTCTTCCTCACATTACAGGTCAAAGTAGATGTGCTGCCAGGGCCAGGTCCAGAGCCAACCAGGACCGCGAAAGAAGCTACCAGCCAGTGTAATCACAGCCCAGAAGACCAGAAACATAGTAAAAGTAGCGATTGCCACTTTGCGGTCGGCATAAGCGCGACTTGGATTGCGGTCCACATAGGGTAAGAGCATCAGGCCAAGCAGAGTCACGCCAGGCACCATAACGCCAGCGCTATTCGGCTGGAAGTAGTGCAACAATTCCTGCAAACCCAGAAAGTACCAGGGGGCTTTCGCCGGGTTCGGTGTTGTATTAGGATCGGCAGGCGTCTGCAAAGGCGCATTAATTGTCAGCGACAGCAGAGTTACCATCACCATTACAATAGTTGCAGCAAAAAACTCGCGCACGAGCAGATGCGGCCATACGAACACGGAGTCTTCCAATGGCTTCTCAACGCGTGTTATCGCCTCTTGCTTGACAACAGCAAGAGTGCGATAACGTCGCTGGGTCGCCGAAGACTGTGTCTGCACTTTTGGTTCTTTCGGTTCAACTGCCATAATAGATTTCCTCTCAAGAGAACCAGGGGATACCTATTTCAGAGAAACGGTATCCTTTGATCGAACAGACAAGACAACGGCCACTAACGCGGAGTGCCTGTCGCCACCGGAGTTCGTTCACGCAGAGCGCGTGCTTCCAATTCGCGGCGCGAAGGAGGAGGAGGCCCGGCCTCGCCGCCATCCTTACGGATACGCCAGAAATGGACCGCCATCAAGAAAGCGCCAGCCAACGGCAACAGGATTACATGGCCTACATAGAAACGAATCAACGTCGCCTGCCCTACTGCGGACCCACCCACCAGGATCTTATAGACCGTCGTACCTAACAGAGGTGCGTATGGAGCCAGGTTAGTACCGACGGTGATAGCCCAGATGGCGATCTGATCCCAGGGAAGGAGATAGCCCGTAAAGCTCAAGAACAAAGTAACAAAAAAGAGCAAAACGCCGACCACCCAGTTAAACTCTCTGGGGGGCTTGTACGCGCCGTGATAAAAGACGCGGATCATATGCAGCGTGACCGAGACGACCATAAGGTGAGCGGCCCAGCGATGCATGTTGCGCACAATATGTCCAAACGAAACAACGCTACTGAGTTGATCAATATTCGTATACGCGACCGATGTATCTGGCACGTAATAGAACATTAAAAATACTCCGGTAATCGTTAGCAGCAGAAAAAGAAAAAATGAAATACCGCCCATACACCAGGTATAGGTGATCTTCATGGCCTGACGACTGACCTTCACAGGGTGGAGATGAAGAAAGACATTTCCCATCATAACCAACGACTGATTTAGCGGAGTGTCAGGGTAACCGTGGCGAAAGACCGAGCGCCACGCTTGACTCTCGACTGTCTTCTGCGTGAGAGTGTCGAGTAAACTTTTCTTTGGAACAGAACCCACTGTGCCTCCTCAATAGATCGTGCCAAGACGCCTTGTCAGGACCAATTGGAAAATAGCCCGATTATCAAATTTTCCTTAAAATACGTGTGGCCGATTATATCATAACAAAGCCCACACAGGGTACCTTTCGGATTGAAACAGCCGACATATACTAGCCCACCCACATTCAACCAGGAAGGTCGATCAATTCTCTTCTTTGTATTGTAACGCGTGTTCAAGCTTTTTGAGAAGGGGTCGCTTCCTGTTTACAGAAACATGGTACCCGACACGATAGGCATTCTTCTAGAAGATTACTGCAAGACCTGAACCGACGCATCAGGTATGCACCTGATATTTCCCAACGGACACCTGATTTCTCGCCAACCTCTCCCTGGCAAAAGTCAACACTGGTTTCCAGGGCTGCACAAATGTCGCCGACTTTGGGATCGGGTTGTGAGCGTGGAGGGGCCATACGTCGAGCATTGAATAGCCCTGACAGTTTTAAGCGAAGATTTGACAGAGCACGAGCATACTCCTTACAATAAATAGGATCATCAAAACGGTATTCGGCATGAAGGACAACAAACACTATGGCGCAAAGCAAAACATTCTACCCAGAGTCTGAGAAGCACGATACACGCCTGCTCAGACCAATTCTGGCGCTACCGGCCTTTTATAAGGTCTTGTTTGCCAACAGCCTGATCATCTTTGCAGGCGCAACAGGAGGTACATGGTTAGCTGTAAACCTGGACAAGAGTCCATACGCTACTCCGACCTCGCTGGCAATCTTTGTGATTTGTGGCTGGTTGCTTAGTATAATACTCAACTTTGTTGTCCTGCAATTTGCCTTTCAACCACTGACTGCCCTGGGCAAGATCATGAGCCGGGTGCAGGCTGGGGAGCGGGCCTTACGTGCGCCGTTGACCGGTACAGACGCGCAGGCAGATCAGCTTGCCCAGACGTTGAATACTATGTTGGAAGCCATTGATGAGTCGTCGCGCCAGCGTGCGAGCCAGATCATTAATGCGCAAGAAGAGGAGCGCAAGCGCATTGCGCGTGAACTACACGATGAAACCAGCCAGGTATTGACCTCATTGTTGATCAGCCTGGCGGTCCTTGAAGAATCGATTCAGACCGAAGAGGCCCGCAAGCGCATTGCAGATACGCGAACCCTGGCCCATCAAACCCTGCGTGCGATTCGCAGTCTGAGCATCAACCTGCGTCCCAGCGCCCTGGACGATCTGGGATTGCTGCCTGCGCTGCGCTGGTATGTCAAGGAATACCAGCAGAAATGCCCGATCGAGGTCGATTTCCACGCGACTGGTTTTAAAGATCGCCTGCCAACAGAGATGGAGACAGCCCTCTATAGAATTGTGCAGGAGAGCCTGACAAATACTGCTCGTCACTCGAATGCACGAAAGATCTCTATTACATTGAAAGAAGAAGAAAACGCTGTTTCGGGGACGATTATCGACGATGGAGACGGCTTCGACTACGAGTTACTGCAAAAAACGCCTCGTCAGGAACGGGGACTTGGACGGGGACTTGGGCTGGATGGCATGCAAGAACGGGCTATCCTGCTCAACGGCGAACTGGAGATCCATACTGCGCCCGGTCAAGG
>DAOTTJ010000351.1:0-11561 GCA_034437695.1 Ktedonobacteraceae bacterium | reverse complement strand
GAGTTTACCCAGGTCGTTGACCAGAACAACCTGGCTGCGTTGGCTCAGCAGCATCAACTGACTGAATACCAGATGATCACCCTGGCTTCAATTGTCCAGCGTGAGTCGAGTAATACAATAGATATGCCGTTGGTTGCAGGAATTTATTGGAACCGCATTCAGAACCCCAGTGCGGAGATTGGTCCTTACCTGCAATCTGATCCTACAGTAGAATATGCACGTGAGACGGATAGTCCGCCGCAGGATGGCAACTACTGGCAGGACCTCAACAACTTTGGTACTGGTCCTACGGTTGATCCCACCAGCCATTGGAACACATATAAATTTTCAGGGTGGCCACCTTCGCCGATCAGTGCGTCGAACGTCTATGCTTTGAGGGCCTCAGCCTCGCCCGGTACTACCAAATGTTACTACTTTTTATCCAAACCAAAAGATGGGCGTATTGTATGTTCAGAGACGTATGCAGGCTTTCAACAGCTAGTCAACCAGTACCTTACAAAACAATAGAAACGATCTAAGAAAAAGCGAGAGTTACCTTTTATGCATATCACTATCTGGCAAACGATTTTCCTGGCCCTTTTACAGGGTGTGACAGAATTGTTTCCGATTAGCAGTCTGGGACACACTGTCATCTTGCCGGGATTGTTGCCCAACCTTTTTCCAGCTAATTTTGCCAGCACTACCTCCTGTGGCGGGCAAGGCTGTTTCGTTCCACTTGTGACCGCGCTCCATCTTGGTACCAGCGTTGCGCTAGTGATCTATTTCTGGCGAGACTGGTTGCAGGTTATCAGAACAATTTTCAATAGCATCAAGAACGCAGAGATCCACAAGGGAACCGACGAGTGGGTTGGCTGGTTGATTATCATCGGCAGTATTCCTGGTGGTATTCTCGGTGTGACCTTGGAGGGAGCCTTAAAAAAGCTGTTCACATCGCCAGTGTTGGCGGCGGCTTTTCTGGTAGTCAACGGTTCGATCCTTTTTGCAGGAGAGGCCATGCGCAGGCGTGTAGAAGCGCGGTATGCATACGCTGATGCAAAGGAGCGCGAGGCCAGTTTTCGTCCGCTGAGTTCGCTGAGTTGGCAAGAGGGGGTTGCGGTTGGTCTGGCGCAATCGCTGGCGTTGATCCCAGGTCTTTCGCGTTCGGGCTGTACGATGGTAGCAGGATTGGGCGTGCGACTTTCGCACGAAGACGCGGCGCGTTACTCGTTTTTGCTGGGGACGCCCTTGATCGCGGCGGCTGGACTGCTAGAGATTCCGCAATTGAGCGGACAGAGTGGACAGACGTGGGGGCTGATTGGGATTGGCATAGTACTTTCAGGCGTGGCAGCTTTTTTGAGTACGCGGTTTCTCACCAAGTATTTTGAGAATGGGCGTTTGACCCCGTTTGCTATTTATTGCTGGGTTTTTGGTCTAGGAGCCTTGATTGTGCTCTATTTCTTGCACGCAAACTGATAGAAACGCGTAAAAAGTGAGTCAAGGGAAAGGCGAGTAGGACATTAGTACTCGCTTTTCTTCTGTTTTTGGGGTGAAATTTGCATCAATTTCTCGCTTTGGCAAAAGATGTAGATATATCATAATGCCGCAAAGTGGCTCATTCAAACGAGCGACTACCAAAAATGGCTATAGTGTATACGTATATACGGTTTTCAAAGCGCCAGTCGTTTGATACAATAGACATGCTCTGGAATAGCCAGGGCAGGTATCTTTAACATTTAGAAGAGGTAAATTTCTAATGAAAGCTGCTACATACGTGGTCGCGCTGGTTGGCCTGGTTGCCATTGTTCTTGGTGTCTATTGGGATTTCATCAAAGCGGACCACCACGCACGTGGGTTGGCTGCGCTGATCGTTGGCGTTGTTCTTCTGATTGGTGGCCTGGTTGCTTCTTTTGTCATGAAGCCCAAAGCTGCCTAAGCATTTTCTTCCTTTCTGATAGCTCTCCTCTACAGTTCTGAAGAGATACGGGGGGAGGGCTTATTTTCTCCTCATGATGTACAGGTGCAGAAAAAGTTGGCAGAGATAGTGAGAAAGGAACAGCCAGATATGAAAAATCCGGGACTTTTCTTTGGTGGGATTGCGGTTTTAGTGGTGGGCATCGCTCTGGGTATCTTTTTCCTGATTCCTGGTGTGCCGCATATTATTACAGATTCTGCGTCGCATACAAAGCATGCAATCGCGTGTTTTGTACTGGGGATTTTGGGGTTGGTGGTCGCGCTGGTTAATCGGCCCAATACGGCTGAGTATAAGATTCTTGGCTGTGCAGTTTGCTGGGTGGACTCCACCCATAGTGCTTTTCACGGGTAGGTTTTTTGTCCTTCCTAATTGTCGGGAAAGATCGCCCCACCCCCAAAGAGAAGAAGGTGCAGGAAAGTGCTTGTCAGACGCAATCTGCGCCTGAGAAGCACCTTCCTGCACGGTTGAGGCCTGGGCTTCGCTGTGGTGAAGCGTTCAGCGAAAAACCCACCCGTGCAAAACACCTCAAGCCCCGGCAAAGGGCTGCCGCCCTCTGCAATCTATTGAGAAAAAGGGCGGGTGGATGGAGAAAGAAGCGCGAGGAATGCGCTAGCAGACTGAGGGAGTCTATTTAGACGAGTAGAGCGTCGGCGATGGCTGCGTAGCCGCGGACGAACTCATCGGCGTTCATCGCCTTTTTCCCTTCGAGTTGCAGTCGCTCTACTAGCAGGCTGCCGTCTCCTGTAGCGATTTGTAAGGCTTTATGTGAAGCCAGGGCATCGAGTGTGACCTTGCCAGGCTGTAGGGAGGTAGGGGTGGTCTGGGGGTGAGCAGAGAGCAATTTGAGTTGTTTGCCCTGCCAGTTAGTATAGGCATTGGGCCAGGGAGTGTAGGCGCGTATCTGGCGCGAGATAAACTCAGCCGATTGGGACCAACTGATGCGGCCATCATCTTTTTTGAGCATATGGGTATATGAGGCCAGAGCGTGGTTTTGAGGCTGAGGCGTGAGCTGACCTGCGATCCAAAGGGGAAGGGTTGTGAGCAGGGTCGAGGCACCCAGTTCGGCCAGGCGTGGGGTCAGGCTTGCGGTCGTCTCGTCTGCTGTGATGGGTAGTGAGTGTTGGAGGAGTGTGGGTCCAGTATCGATACCTGCGTCGAGCAGCATCATCGTCACCCCTGTTGTGCTTTCTCCTTGTAGAATCGCCTCGGAGATAGGAGAGCTGCCGCGATAGCTGGGCAAGAGAGAGGCATGGATATTGAGCGTGCCGTAGCGTGGGAGGTCCAACACCGCCTGAGGGAGGATCTGTCCGAAGGCTGCCACGATAAAAAGATCGGCCTGATAGGCTGCGAGGGCGGTCTGGTTCTCAGTTTTTTTAAACGAGCCTGGTTGCCAGACGTGGAGATGGTTATCCAGGGCGAGCTGTTTGACAGGTGAATAGACGATTTCGCGGTGGCGTCCAGAGGGTTTGTCGGGTCGGGTGATGACGGCGACGATCTCGTAGCCGGTGGATAAGAGTTGTCCGGGTGAGCTGGTGTGGATCAGGGCTGCGAGCGCGGGGGTGGCGAAGGCCGGGGTACCCATATAGATGATGCGTAACATTGTATTCATCCCTTTCTACGTGTGACGATAGGTGAGTTTTTTTTCTATAGTAGCATATTTTCTCTTGTGCCGCCCGGACTCTATAGGACTCCCCCAGAGTTTGGGATCTAAATACTGCTTCCTCCCTATGCCAGATCACCAAAAAATGCTATACTCATGGCACCGGAAAAAGAGGCCGGGGCGCAGGGATGGGAGCGAAGTAGACGCGCCAGAAGATTGTAATCCGTAGTAGACGGAGGGAACAGCACTCGCATATGCAGCAACCGGGCTATTTTACATTTGGCATTCAGACCGCAAAGCCGCTTGAGCTTGATGCGCGTAAGATCGTGATACGGACGAATGAGGTCAATGCGGTTTTTACGCTTTTGAGCGATACGCAGACACATACTGTTTTGCTCACGGGTATGCCGGGAGCGGGCAAATCGACGCTGGCCGCCCTGGTTTTTGCCCAGCTTCAGAGCGAATCTGCGACCAATCAACCGGCGTTTCGACATTTTCTCTGGGTCCGTCCGGGGATATGTGCGACGTGGCCGGATGTGATCTGTGCCTTATTGAACGCGCTCAAGGTGTCTGGTAATGGGAGTGAGGTAGAGATTTCGCAGCGGGCTGATTTGCAGACGTTGTACGAACTATTGTGTCGCAGGGGGGAGGGTGCGTTGATTGTGTTGGATCAGTGCGAGGAGCTTTTTGAGCGGGCGATAGAGGTTCAGGACCAGGCGATGCCGTATACGCTGGGCATCGATCTGAGCAGTAGTGTGCGTTTCCTGGAGATGCTTCAGCAGGATCTAGTGGAGAGTCGCATTATACTGACGTGTACGCGTTCGCCGTTTGGTTCTGATTATCGAGATGCGCCGGGTGTGAGTGAGTATGTAGTGGGAGGTTTAACGGTAGCTGAGGGGATGCACCTGTTGCAGCAGAGGAACGTTAATGGATTACAGCAAGATCTTGCGGCCGTATGGCAGCGTTGTGAGGGTCATGCGTATACCCTGTTACTTTTCAGTGCGCTCAGAAACCTTAGTGGTCTTTCGCTGCATTATTTGTTAAGCTCGCCGATATATCAGATTTTGTGGGAGGGGAGTGTGACGCACAACCTAGTAGAGGCGGTTTGTGGATTTTTCAGTCCGGTTCAGGTGGCGTTGGTGCGTGTGCTTTGTCTGTGCCGGGAGGCGATCTCGTTAAGTGGAGTTGTTGCGATGGCGCTGGCGGGCAAAGCTAGTGCTGAAGCGGACCCGCGGCTGTACGAGCAGGAGTTGAGGAGTCTGGTCAGTCTGGGTTTAATTGAGCAGGTTGAGCATATTGATAGGGATATGGGCTATCAGCTGCATCCAATTCTCACCGCCTATCTATTGAGTCACTACCTGGAAAGCGAGCAGCGCAAAGTCAGCCATTATTCGGCGTCTTCCTTGGGAGTTGCGTATCAGCCGGTTGTGGTTCAGGCGAACGAAGAGTCGCGTAAAATCGCCCTGGCGGCTGGTCATATGCAGATCGCGATCTACTATCAATATCTAGCGAGGCAGACCTGTCCGCCGTCTCAGCAGCGAAGTAGTCCCAACGAGGTTGTCCCCTGGCTGGCCATGTTAGAGCATCTGTGTTTGGGGTGGCAATGGCAGGCGGCATATGATCAGTTGCACAGTCTGGTGTTGGACGAGGACCTAGTGCGCTGGGAGATCTGGCATACGTTGATCAGATTGTACGAGATGATGTTGCCGCCGACCGGCTCGCTCAAGCGGCGTGACGAGGGGTTAGTGAATAGTGCGTTGGGAATGCTTTACAGTCGTCTGGGCGAGTACGAGCAGAGTCGGACGTATTATACGAGTGCATTGGCGATTCAGCAGGATATGGGGGATCACGAGAACGAAGTGGTTACACTGTTGAATCAGGCTGAATTTCTGCGCACGCTAGGGGACGGGGAGTTGGCGCGTAAGAACCTGGAGCAAGTGCGTGTTTTGATGCAGACGCAGAGCAACCCCGAGATGGTCTGTATTTTGCTTCACAACCTGGCTCTACTGACGCAGCAAGAGGGCGACGCGCAGCAGAGTCTTTCCTATTTTATGCAGTCGCTTCAGCTTGCGAAGCAGGGAGAGTATAGAGAGCGCGAGGGTTTGATTTTGACCAACCTGGGTTTATTGCTCTGTCAATTGGGGCGTTATCAGGATGGTTTAACTCTTCTCTTTCCGGCTCTACAGATGCGTCGCGCCCAGAGGGACCCGCAGCTTGACCATCTGCTCATCTTTTTAGGGAAGGTCGAGCAACGTATGGGGAATGCTGCTTTTGCCAGTTTGCGCCTGGCGGCTCAAGTTGACGGTCAACAGGAGCAGGTCTTGCGGATGCTGGCGTCTGTGTCTTAAAAGTGAAGAAAAAGAAAGCGTAAGAGAGATAGAGCTATGTCCACATTCACACAACCTGATGCGTCTGTCGACGAAGCTGCTGCGTCGCGCACGCAGATGCGCCCCTTTCAGAGTTGGTTGCTCATTGTGCTGGTTTTCGTTGCGGGGGCGTGTTCATTGGCGGTTGAAGTCTCGGCCTCGCGTCTGCTGGCACCTTATTTTGGTGATACGCTTCTCGTGTGGGCCAGTTTGATTGGTTTGATCCTGCTTTATCTGACGATTGGCTACTACCTGGGTGGGAGGCTGGCCGACCGCTATCCGCGTGGTAGTGTGCTCTATAGTTTGACGGGTGCGGCGGCTGTAGCGATTGTTCTTATCCCCTTGCTTGCGCACCCTGTGCTAGTCTGGGCGCAGAGCACCTTTGCCAGCAGTCCATTGGGTGTCTTTTATGGATCGCTGATCTCGGTGCTTGTCCTATTTCTCCTGCCTACAGTGTTGCTGGGGTGTGTTGCGCCGTTTGCCATTCGTCTGCGCATCGAGCAGGTGGGTGATGCGGGCCGGCTGGCCGGTCGACTTTACGCAATCTCCACAGTGGGGAGTTTGGCAGGCACATTTTTACCTGTGCTGTTGCTTCTGCCGAACATTGGGACGACGCGGACCTTTCTAGTATTTGGATTAGTGCTCTTTCTGCTTTCCGTGGTAGGCTTCTGGAGTGCGCGGAGTGAGAGAGGGTCGAGCGTGACGCGCAAGCCGGTGGTAGAGCGGGTTGCGTGGTGGAGTGTGCTGGCCAGCTACAGCTTGCAGAGCTGGTTGTTGATCCTGCTGGTTTTTGTCGAGGGGGCATGTTCGTTGACATTGGAGATCACGGCCTCGCGTCTGCTGGCACCTTACTTTGGCACCTCGCTTTTCACATGGGCCAATGTGATCGGGCTTATCTTGCTCTATCTGACGCTCGGTTATTATCTGGGTGGACGGCTGGCCGACCGCTATCCGCGTGTGGGCTTGCTCTACGCGTTGAGTATAGGTGCGGCCTTTTTGATAGCCTTTATTCCATACATTGCGCGTCCGATTATGGCGCTTTCGCAGAGTTCCTTTTCGACCTACTCGATCGGAGTCTTTTACGGATCGCTAGTTGGGACACTTTTGCTCTTTGCGTTGCCAGTGATGCTGCTCAGTTGCGTTGCGCCGTTTGCCATTCGTCTACAAATCGATAAGGTTGGACACGCGGGTAACCTGGCGGGCAAGCTGTACGCGATCTCCACAGCCGGGAGCATGGTGGGAACCTTTCTGCCCGCGCTGGTCCTGATTCCTACGATTGGCACATACCACACGCTTTTTGTCTGTGCGCTTGTGCTCTTGTTGACCGCGCTGGCTGGTTTCTTGCTCTCGACAGGGGGCGGCTTCAGCAGCTTCGCGCACTGGCGCGTCAGTTTGAGGTTACTGGCGATACTCCTATTGATCCCGATGGTCTGGTCGATCCTGGCGATCCAGGGACCGATCAAGCAGGCTGATGGTAGTGCGCCTGGGGGGATATTGCTGACCGAGCGTGAGTCGGCATACAACTATATACAGGTTGTGCAGGAAGGGAATGAGACGCAGCTTATTCTCAACGAAGGCGTAGGGATTCATTCAATCTACGACCCGCAGAACATCCTGACGGGAGGGCCGTGGGACTATTTTATGGATGCGCCCTACTTTAACAACCCGCCCTTTACGCAGGATCAGATTCAAAGTATCTGCGTGATCGGTCTGGGTGCGGGGACAATCGCGCGGGATATGACCGCGGCTTATGGACCGATTCCGATCGATGGAGTGGAACTGGATGGAGAGATTGTCAACCTGGCGCATCAGTACTTTCATATGAGCGAACCGAACCTGCACGTCATAGTCCAGGACGGGCGCTATTACCTTTCGACCACGCAAAAGAAGTACGACGAGATCGCCATTGATGCCTATCAACAGCCGTATGTGCCGTTTCAACTGGCGACCCATGAATTTTTTCAAGAAGTGCGCTCTCACCTCACGCCGACAGGAGTTGCAGTGATCAACGCTGGGCGTACCAACACCGATTATCGGTTAGTTGAGGCGCTGGCGCAGACCATGCGTTCAGCTTTTCCCAACGTCTATATTATCGATACGGCGCGGTTTGAAAATAGCATCATTATCGGAACCAATGCGCGAACGTCGCTAATAAATTTCCAGCTTAACGCCTTGAACAGTGCGAATGCGCTGGTGCAGGAGGTGGCCGAGAGCGCGACGCGTGTTGGGAATATGCGCGAAGAGAAGGGCGATCATGCCTATTTCACCGACGACCAGGCTCCAGTAGAGCAGTTGATCGACTCAATTATCTTTGACACCGTGCGGGCGGGTTAGCGACCACTTCAAATGGTTTACCAGGGTGAGTGGAGTGGATTGCGCCCGCCCTGGTGGGAAAGATGGGTCGTATTGATGAATATTTAACCGCCTTGTAACGATGAAATAATAGATGCTTAACACGCTACTAATATGCGGCTTGTACTCTTGTAATGATATGTCAATAAACAAAACGCCAGCAAGAGCAGCAGATCTGAGGTTCTGAGCAGACCTATGAAAGTAGCAATTATTACAGAGAACTTTCTTCACAAGTTAGACGGCGTTACGCGTACACTGGCGCGTCTACTGGAGCATCTGGAGGGTGGTGGTCACGAGGCGTTACTGCTGGGTCCTGAGAGTGGTATGAAGAGCTATGCGGGTGCGGAAGTGGTAGGGACGGCGGGAGTCCCATTTCCTTTTTATCCAGAGTTAAAATTTAATTTTTTTCGGCCACTTTTCATACGCAGATTGAGTGAATTTCAGCCGGATGTTGTCCACCTAGTTGACCCGGTTGTCCTGGGTGCGGCGGGTTTAGCGGCGGCACGTATGTTGGGCAAGCCGTTGATCTCCTCGTATCACACTAACCTGGCTGCGTACTGTCAGCACTTTGGTTTTCCGTTGTTTACCAGGCCGATGTGGTCGTACAATCGTTTTATCCACAATCAATGTGCATTGACCTTCTGTCCATCGCCTTCGACGGCGCGGATGCTGCGTTCGCAGGGATTTCAGCATGTAGATATATGGCCGCGAGGCGTGGATATCGCGCTTTTCACCCCTACGCGTCGGTCGCTCGAATTACGGACCTCGTGGTTAGAGGATTGGCAGCAGCAGGAAGCGACAACGATTTTACTCTATGCGGGCCGCATCTCGTGGGAGAAGAACCTGCGTCTGTTGATCCAGGCGTATCGTGAGATGGACCACACGCACTGTCATCTGGTGATGGTGGGAGATGGGCCGGCGCTTCAGGAAGTCAAGCAGGAGATGGGTGAATTGCCCGTCACCTTTACGGGCTATCTGAGCGGAGAAGAGCTAGCGCGGGTCTATGCATCGGCGGATATCTTCGCCTTTCCATCGCGTACAGAGACCTTTGGTCAGGTAGTATTGGAAGCGATGGCTTGTGGTTTGCCGGTTGTGGGTCTTCAGGCTGAGGGCGTGTGCGATATAGTCAAAGACGGGCAGACAGGCTTTTTGCTCCCGGTAGAGACATTGGATGAACAAGAGCAGAGTAGCACGTATGCTCAGCTACTTACACAGCTAGTCGATCACTGTGGATTAAGGCGGCAGATGGGTCAGAGAGCGTTGGAAGAGGCAGGTCAGCGTACGTGGGGGGAAGCGATGCGCACATTGCTCAAAGGCTACGAAAGCGTTGTAGAGCTAGCGAATCCGCTGGTTGCGGCCTGAAGAACTCTAGTTATGTTGTGAGAAAAGCGCAGACGCGGGCAGGAGCGTAGAATGTTAAGCTCCTGCCCGCGTCTACCGTCTCGGACTGCTCCCTGGATATATATCGGGTCATCGTTGTCAGCGTGTGCCAGGGCTGGCCGCAGGTTGATTAGTTTTAGCGCACCCAGAGTTCCTGACCTGGATTATAGGTATGTAAGAGATGAAAGTGTTGCGCGACCCATGAGCGAAAACCGGCTACCTCGAACAGATGGAAGCGTCCGGTGTAGAAGAGAACCGCGTGAACGCGTGGATCTGACGCGGCCTGTTCCAACTGAGTGAGGGTTACATAGCCGGTAGTGATGCGTACGCCAGAGGTATCGACGAGTGAAGGGGGGACATTGCGGTTGGCGAGGCCCGCGACAAACTGGCCGTCTGTGATCACCCACTGTGCGGGCGTTGTCGTCTGATCGATATCGGCGGCGACGCGCAGATCTTTTTGCACACCGGAACCGGCGTCGTTAGTTATCGCGTTCTGGTAGTAGTGAAGTTCCTGGCCGAGGCCAATGAGTGACGTAGCCAGAACGAGCAGGAGAGTCAGAGCAGTCACACACGCGGCGAGGTCGGCCAGCTTCAAGCGGGCGAGGATGGGTTTATACTCTGCGGGTCTGGCGATACCGAGGACAGCCAGGGCGATAAAGGGAGGTTCGAGTGCGATCATATGGTGAGTGAAGAGCGGGTACTGGCGCAGGAGCAAGACAAACGTCGCCAGGAACCAGGCGAGCAGTGGAATAACGCGCCAATCCCTGCGTAGAATAGCGGTACACATGCCATAGAAGGCGGTGGCACCCAGTGCTGAGTAGAGAGTAGGCTTCATCAGATGGTAGTTTCCAACCATCGTGCCGGCCATGTCCTGAGCGGCGGTTTCATGGAAGGTCACCATACTGGCCCAGAAACTCGCGAAAGAGCCGAGGAAAGGTGCGACCACTACCAGAGCGGTTAGCAGAGAGAAGCCGATGCCAGCGAAGACAGGGAGCCAGCTATACGTACTGGTGCCTGGATGTTTGTGCCAGATCTGCCAGACGCGCATACACAGCAGCAGGCCGATAGGGATCAGAGTCGAGGCGCAGAGCAACTTGCTAAAGATACTCAGGACCAGGGTGATGCCAGCGAGCGCGGCCCAGCAAGCGCCGCGCCAGCCATCGGGATATTTCCACCAGAGAAAAGCGCAGCCGATGGCCAGAAACGTAAAGGCCACCGAAGGAGCCTCAGCCTGAATAGTTTGTGACTCGGTCAGATAGATAGCATTTGTCAGGAGGAGCAGGAGGGCGACCAGAGCGCCAGCGCGTCCGGCCAGTGCTCTGCCAAACAGATACGCGCCCAGGAAGCCGAGCAGCGAAACCAGAACAATCCCGAAGCGTGCTGACCAGAGCGAGCCGCCTGTCAGGGCAAAACCTGGAAAGACCGAGAGGAGAAACATCGGTGGTTGAGAGTAGAAGATCGTATGATAGAGGCTCTGACCGGCAAGCATCGCGCGTAACGATTGCCAGTAGACGCCCTCATCGTAGCTATCGCGGTCAAAACGTACATCCAGATGGTAGAGACGCATAAAGATAGCGGCTGCGACGAGTAGAGCGAAGCCCACCCAGAAAAGGAGTGCCAGCCATCGCTCAAAGCGAGCGGGCTGATTGGGCATACCAGGCAGCGGTGCATTATCTGGTGCGCTCTGCGTTTGGTTTAAAGAAGTAGACATGCTGAGGCTCCCGCATGATAAATAGTGACAAAGACTTTTCGAAGTTAAGGGTATTCTCTTGATTAAGACGAAAGAGCATAGTGTAGGGTCAACTTTATAGGAAGAACGTATTATTTTTAGTATTTCAAAGCAGAAGCAGGAGTGCAGCGCAAGTGACCACCATTCGTGCGGACGTAGCGGGATAGTTAAGGGCAGCGGCCC
>DAOTTJ010000350.1:0-6388 GCA_034437695.1 Ktedonobacteraceae bacterium | reverse complement strand
AAACCCAGGTGGCGATTGGGAGTGCGCCTTATATCAAAGGTGCCAGGCCTGGGAAACTGCGTAGTATCGAGGTTGGCTGCGGCAAATAGCGGCAGAACTATGTTTCCTGCCTTGATCTCGTGTCCATTGAAGACGGTATCGGCGCGAACTACACGCGCCAGGCTGTGAACTACCGCCCGGTAACGCAAGATCTCTTCAATAGCAGATGGGAGAAGCTCTGGGTGTTCTACTAGTTCGCGCTTCGCCTCCCTGTCTTCATCCAGGCAGACGATAGCGTTGCCGATCAGGGCAGTGGTCGTTTCGTGTCCAGCAGCCATGAGAAGCAGGCAGATCCCCAGGATATCAGACTCTTGCAGATGTTCCCCGTCGATCTCGGCATTGGTTATTTCTGAGACCAGATCTTCCTGTGGCTCTTGACGCCGCCGCTCAATCAACATGTGAAAAGAGCCAGCGATCTTTTTTGCCGCCACCAGACGCAAGGCATAATCCGCTCCGACAAGCTCACTCGACCACTGGCGAAACTGCTCACGTTCCTCCACAGGAACTCCAAGCAGCTCCGCGATGACGCGAATCGGCAGCGGAAAGGCCAGGTCATTGACGGCCTCCATCCATCCCTGCGCTTGCACATGATCCAACAGTTCATGCACGATCTCGTAGATACGCGGCTCTATTTGATCGATCACACGCTGGTTGAACACTTGCGCAATCAATGTTCGCAACTGCCGATGACGGGGCGGGTCCATGCCCAGAATACTGCCGCTGCCCACTGGATCAACACTGCCATCAGGATTCATTGTGCGCTCCGAGGAAAAGGTGCTCGTATCTAAGACCACACGCATCACATCGTCATAGCGAAACACCAGCCAGGCAGCTCGCGTCTCATCGTAGTACACATCGTGTAATTGCTGCATCTCTCGATACCACTCGTAAATATCTGGAGTCAAAAGCACAGACGCTTGCTGCGTGCGACGCCGCTGCAAGTCGTCGTAAAAAGAGGAAGGAGGAGCAGGCATCAGCGTTTCCTTTCCATTGCGCCTCAGTGAAAGCTCTCTCAATCTGGGAGAGGAAAAAGTCATTCGAGTTATTGTAGATACTCTTCATTTTATCATATATTGGTGAAAATCCATAGATCACTGTTGCTTTTTCTCTGTTTCTATGATAAAATATACTCAATGAGTTGATCTCATTTTTTACAATTATTATTGTAGGGATACCATTTATACAGAGGGAGATAACCTTTATGTCCTGGAATCCCAACCAGCCACCGAGCAACCCAAATCCTTATCAACTACCGCAACAACCCCCTATAGAGAATCCTTACACACCACAACCCGGACAAATCCCCTACGAACAATTTCCTGGTGCAGGGCCTTTTGGCAGCACTGGGTATCAGAATGCACCCTACGTCTCCCCACCAGCCAGCCCTCTTTCTCTTGGGCAAGCTATCGTGGGACTGCCCAAACAGTATTTGAAGATTCTGACCCAACCAGGCGTAAAATCCTTCACAGAAGAACAAGGTAAAGCTGAATGGAGCATTATCCTGGTTCAGTTGATCATTGCTGGTCTGATCGGCACTATTATTGGCTTCATCCAAACATCTGCAAATGCCGCTACTCTCTCTAGTACGTATGGCAACACTGCTGGCTCTATCTTTGCAAGCTTTGGTTTCTTGTTCTCGGGAATCGGTGCGCTCTTCTCGCTTGTCGCTGACACGGTCTACTTCCTGGTCATCGTTGGCATTCAGTACCTGCTAGCAAAAGCTTTTAAAGGGAGCGGCAATTATGAGCAGCAGGGATACAACTTCTTGCTCTTTTACACTCCTGTGGCTATCATCAACAGTCTTCTTGGCTGGATTCCTTACCTGGGGGGTCTGATTACCTTTGCTATGGGTATCTACTCTCTTATCCTCAATATCTTCTCGATTATGGCTGCACATCGCCTGAGTGGTGGTAAGGCAGCAGGTGTCGTGTTCATTCCAATTGGCGCGACCATTCTGTTGGGCATCCTCTTTATCATTCTATTCGTAGTGTGGATCGCGTCGCTTATCCATTCTGTTGTTCCTTCCCCCACCTATTGATTGCGAGCATTCTGAGCTAGTGTTTATCCATCGTAATTGGACAAAGACAGAAGGCAGAGTAAGCTTCGCTCAAATCTGACTACGGTTTTGGGATCGAGTTGCGAGCGTGTGGCCGTCTCCACACGCTCGCAACTCGATCTTTTTATTCCGGGGTGGAGCTACCTGACGAGCACGAAATGGCCGGTGCAAAAGAGAAGAAGCTTTGCCGATCCTTTTGTGTTATACTGCTCCTCTGTACAGCCAGAAGCGAAGACGCGAAGGCTCTGAGCAAAGGCATTCCGCTAGCGGAAGCCAGGTAACGCCTGGTTAAAAGATCCGAAGGGACATATATCAGCATGGTTCAAGAGTATATCGAGATTCGTGGCGCTCGCGAGAACAACCTCAAGGATGTCTCATTGAGGCTACCTAAGCACCGCATAATTATTTTTACCGGCGTGTCTGGTTCGGGAAAATCGTCAGTGGTGTTTGATACCATTGCCAACGAAGCGCAACGGCTGTTGTTTGAGAATTTTAGTATGTTTCTGCGCAACTTTCTGCCACGCTATCCCCAACCTGATGCTGATGCGATTGAGAACTTGAGCATGGCAGTGATTGTTGACCAGAAACGCCTGGGTGGTGGCTCGCACTCGACGGTGGGGACCGTTACAGACATTGCTCCAGTGCTGCGTCTGATCTTTTCTCGACTCGGTCAACCGCATGTAGGCTACGCGAATGCCTTTTCTTTTAACGATCCTCAGGGCATGTGCCTGGAATGCAATGGGCTTGGCCGCAAGATCGGCGTTGACCCGGAAGCGCTGATTGACCCCACAAAGTCCTTGAACGAGGGCGCTGTCATCGCGCCCGGATTGGCGGCCTGGGAGCGTGATCTCTATCTGCAATCCGGTCTGTTTGATAATGACAAGAAACTGGCCGATTATACGACAGAGGAGTTGGACCTGCTGCTG
This sequence comes from Ktedonobacteraceae bacterium, assembly GCA_034437695.1. Lineage (GTDB taxonomy): Bacteria > Chloroflexota > Ktedonobacteria > Ktedonobacterales > Ktedonobacteraceae > Paraktedonobacter. Next base: position 3,367 of record DAOTTJ010000350.1, on the reverse strand, counting down.
TACAGCGATAGGAGACCAATGCCACAGATGCCGATGAATAGGTACGAGGGCTTACTTTTCAAATTTAATCGGAAATTTATTGCGCGAGATATTCAAACCCTCTCAGAGCGCGTCCGGCGTCAAGTTGAGCCTTTTTTGAAGCTCGGTCCCTGCCCACTTTGCAAAGGTACCCGACTCAATCAAGCAGCACTGAGCTGTAAGATCAATGGATACACGATTGCCGAACTGTCTACGATGGAGGTCGGTGAGCTGCTGGAAGTGGTGAAAGCGCTCGACGATCCAGCGGCGGCCCCGATCGTTCGCACGCTGACCGAGCGGCTCCAGCATCTGGTGGATATCGGCCTGGAGTACCTGAGCCTGGATCGACCAACCGATACGCTCTCTGGGGGGGAATCGCAGCGTGTCAAGATGGTTAAGCATCTCAATGGAAGCCTCGTGGATGTGATGTATATCTTTGACGAACCAAGTATCGGGCTGCACCCACGAGATGTCCACCGCTTGAACGAGCTTCTGGAAAAATTACGCGAGAAAGGCAACACCGTGATTGTGGTGGAACATGACCCCGATGTCATCAAAGGAGCCGATTACATCGTGGATATGGGACCGTATGCCGGGAGTGAAGGTGGGCGGGTCGTGTACGAAGGCAGCTACGCCGGTCTGCTTGAAGCTGATACCCTGACCGGCAACCATTTGCTCCGCACAAGGCCGCTCAAGGAGGTCTTCCGCCAGGCCAGCGGCACTTTGCCGATTCGCCATGCCAGGGTCAACAACCTGAAGGATGTCAGCGTGTATATTCCCACCGGAGTCTTGACGGTTATCACCGGGGTGGCCGGCTCGGGCAAGAGTTCGCTGATCAATGAAGCGTTTCTGCGCCAACATCAGGAGGCGGTGGTGATTGACCAATCGTCCCTGAGCACATCTAGCCGCTCCAACCCGGCAACGTATACAGGCATGATGGATGACGTGCGCAAGGCCTTTGCTACAGCTAACCATGCCGATGCCGGTCTGTTTAGTTTTAACTCAAAGGGTGCCTGTTCCAACTGTCAGGGACTCGGCGTGACCTACACCGACCTGGGTTTCCTTGAAGGCGTCAAGCTCCCTTGCGACATATGCGGTGGGAAGCGCTTTAAGGAGGAGGTGCTGGCTTACACCCTGAATGGTCAATCCATTGCTGAGGTGTTGAACATGACTATTCGCCAGGCACTGGTGTTTTTGAAGGTCAAAGGAGTCCAGCTCAAGCTCCAGGCTCTAAGCGATGTAGGCCTGGACTACCTGACCCTCGGCCAGCCCCTGAGTACTCTCTCTGGAGGCGAATGCCAGCGCCTGAAACTGGCCAGCGAACTCCATAAGCAGGGCAGTATCTATGTCATTGATGAGCCGACGACCGGGCTGCACCTCTCAGATATTGGTCGCCTGCTGACCATTATGAACCGACTGGTAGATGGCGGAAACACGGTGATAGTAATTGAGCACCATCTAGATGTGATTCGCAACGCAGACTGGATCATTGATATGGGTCCAGAAGGCGGCAATAAAGGTGGCACCGTGATCTTCGAGGGGACACCGCGCGCACTGCTCGGCGCAAAGCATTCGCTGACGAGCCAGTACTTGAGATAGATGCTGGCTGACGCTTTTGACCAGCAGTGCTTTACTGACGTGAGTTCTGAATAAGCCAGCAGAGCGTGTTCATCGAGATGCAGATCTGGCTTTTTGTCCGATGACTGAAAGAACCCGCCCGCTGATCTCTTGAGTCCACGCAAAGGTTGCCTGGAAACCTGCGGCCCATATATATCTGACACTACCTGATGGATAGTGGCTCAATCCCTTTCATTGTGTACGCAAAGATGCCAGACGAGAGAACGTTATACGGATAGCGTGATCTCGTCAATTGCCTGGAGTTCTTGCTCGCTAAATACTAGATTCTGCAAAGCTTCCACATTCTCCACAATCTGCTCAATCTTCGAGGCCCCGATCAGCACGCTGGTCACGGCGGGATGGTGCAGATTCCAGGCTAGCGCCATCTGCGCGAGCGTCTGTCCACGTTCCTGCGCCATAGCGTCCAAACGGCGCACTTTGTCCAGGGTCTGGGCGTTGACCATCTTGTTACGATACTGCTCGTCCCACCAGAGGGCAGCACGGGAGTCATCGGGTAGACTACCCAGATACTTCTTGCTTAATAGTCCCTGTGCGAGTGGACTAAAGGTAATCACTCCTGTCCCGGCAGCGAGTGTCTGCTCAAACAGATCACGCTCTGGCTCGCGGGCCAGCAGACTATACCGTGGCTGGTGAATGGTGAGTGGTGCCAATCCCAACGTGTTTACCAGATCTATCGCCTGAGCAAACAGCGAGCCGGGGAAGTTGCTTACACCAACGTAGAGTGCCTTGCCCTGGCGCACGATCAGATCAAGCGTGTTCAGCGTTTCTTCCAGGGGGGTTGATGGATCAGGCCGGTGTGCATAAAAAATATCGACGTAATCGAGTCCCAGCCGTTTGAGCGATTGATCAAGACTGGCTACTAGGTACTTTTTGGACAACCCATCTCCATAGGGTCCAGGCCACATATAATAGCCGGCCTTAGTCGAAATGATCAACTCATCACGTGGCATATCGTGCAGGATATTTCCCACGACCACCTCGGCATTCCCAGGAGGGCGTCCATAATTGTTCGCCAGATCAAAATGCGTGATGCCCAGATCAAACGCCTTATAGAGGCACTCGCGAGCGATATCCTCACCGCGATAGCCCCCAAAGGTTTCCCAGGCACCCAGCGAGATCACCGGCAATTGGAGTCCTGATCTTCCGCTTGCACGATACTGCATCTGTTCGTAACGATTCTCTGCGAATTGTGACATTAATTCCTCTTTCTCTCTGAAATGATCACGCAGCCATCCTGGTGGAGGGTTCGTCTCATGCGCTCGGTCCTCTCTAGTTTAGCAGAGGATGTTCGCTCTACCCAAAGACCGCCTCCAAAACCGCCGCAACGCCACCACGGGCCATTGCTAGGCCACTTTGTTCAGTTACCATGATACGGGTGGAAGCAAAGGAAGCTGGCAAACAATGAGCTTGCAAGGCAACTTGCAAAGGGCGCAAGAGCAGGTCTCCTGCTTGCATCGTGCTTCCATCAAGCACTATCAAGGACGGGTTCAGGCTATTGACCAGACTGGCCAGAGCAAACCCCAGATAGGTACCCGCGCGTTCCAACGCATGGATGCAGGCCGCGTCTTCTTTTCTCGCTGCCGCAATGGCATGCTGAATGGTTGTAATCGTCGGGTTGAGTCGGCGTGCTTCCATGAGGATTCCACTCTTGCCTGCGACCGTTTCCAGGCATCCATAGTGTCCACAATGACAGAGGGTTCCGTGAAACTCA
>DAOTTJ010000349.1:0-6993 GCA_034437695.1 Ktedonobacteraceae bacterium | reverse complement strand
ATGGGCAATAAAATCATTTTTCAGGCTAATTGTCGCCTGTCTATCCACGAAGAGCTAGTAATTGGAGACTACACAGGCTTTGCCGAAGGGGTTTCGATCCACGATGAGACGCACCCGATCACTGGGGGAGATGATCCGCACAATGCGCGTCCACTGGTGACTGCTCCGGTGATTATCGGACGCAATGTCTGGGTTGGGACGAAGGCAACCATTCTGCATGGGGTGACGATTGGCGATAACGCTGTAATTGGCGCTCATTCATTGGTTACGAAAGATATCCCTGCCAACGCGGTTGCGGTTGGGACGCCAGCGCGTGTGATACGTATAGTTCCAGCGCCTCAGCCCGAGGCGGAATTTGCTGATGCGTTTACCAGGTAGAAAAGGAAGGTTTGCCGAGAGTGGAAAAGAGCAATGGGATGAAGGTCTTGATGGTGGCTGCTCGCTATTTTCCGTATATGGGCGGTATAGAGACACATGTACACGAGGTTGGCCGTCGCCTGGCGCGTAACGGCGTGCATCTAACTATTCTCACGACTGCGCCCAACGCTTCGATTACGCCTGCGCCGCCGAGTGAAGAGGTTATCGAAGGGATGAAGATCGTACGCGTGCCAGCCTGGCCGCGCAATCGCGACTACTACTTCTCGCCGCGCATGTACGCGCTGGTCAAAGATGGCAATTGGGACCTCGTCCATTGTCAGGGGTGCCATACGTTTGTGCCGCCGCTGGCAATGATGGCCGCGCAGAAGGCCGGGATTCCCTATATTCTCACCTTTCATACGGGGGGCCATTCGTCGGCGTTTCGCAATAGCATCCGTGACACACAGTGGAAGATGCAGCGCTCTCTGCTCGCCGGGGCGGCGCAGTTAATCGGTGTCTCGCACTACGAGGCAGATTATTTTCGCGATCTGTTGCACTTTCCAGACAAAAAGTTTATAGTGGTTGCGAATGGATCAACGTTACCTGCGCTGACAAATCTACCTACGCCCGATCCCGCACAAACGTTGATTATCTCGATTGGTCGCCTGGAAAAGTATAAAGGGCATCAACATCTGATCAATGCGCTACCCCAGATCCACGCGTGGCGACCCCAGGCACGGCTCTTGATCCTGGGGACAGGTCCTTACGAAGCCGAGTTGCGTCAGTTGGCTCAACAAAGTGGAGTAGCTGAATATATTGAATTTCGTGCGATTCCTCCGGGAGACCGCCGGGCAATGGCGGAGACGCTCGCACGGGCAGACTTGGTGGCGTTGCTCAGTGAATACGAGGCGCACCCGGTTGCGGTGATGGAAGCGCTGGCGCTGCGCAGACCTGTGCTGGTAGCCAATACTTCGGGCTTGAAGGAACTGGCCGATCAAGGATTTGCCCGCGCAATCTCTCTGAGCAGTTCGCCTGCCGAGGTTGCACAGGCGGTGCAGTTACAGATCGAGCAGCCGATTGCACCGCCGGCAGATATGGCTTTGCCGACGTGGGATGATTGCGCCGGACAGCTTCAGAGCGTCTATGACGCGTTAATCAGGAGGCCAGTATGCGCATCTTAATGCTGACACAGTTTGTCTATCCACCGACGATTGGCGGCGAAGAACGCTATGTGGCCGATCTCAGTCAAGAACTTGTGGCCCGTGGACACGACGTGGCGATTGTTACCTACTGGCAGAAGGATTTCCCTGAATTTGAGGTGTATCGCGGCGTACGCATCTACCGCGTGCGTGGCTCTATGCAGAAGATGAGCTTTCTCTTCAGCAGCGAGCGCACCTACGCGCCGTCTTTTCCCGATCCGGGAGTTGTCTCGGCGCTGCGCCGCATTATCCGCGAGGAGCGGCCAGAGATTGTCCACGCGCATAACTGGTTTGTTCATTCATTTACTCCGCTCAAGACCATGAGCAACGCGAAGCTAGTCATGTCGCTGCACGACTACAGCATGGTTTGTGTGCAGAAACGACTGATGCGCGATGGAGCGCCCTGTAGCGGTCCTGGCGTGAGCAAATGCCTGGCGTGTAGTACGCGTTTTTACAGTCCAGTCACGGGTCCACTGACCACAGTGAGCAACGCCATCTGGGCCGGACGTGAAGGAAAGACTGTCGACCTGTTTCTGCCGGTCAGTCAGGCGGTGGCCGACGGGAGCTATCTCGATCAGCGTGGTCTTCCCTACAAGGTAGTGCCGAACTTTATTCCCGACGAGGTCGACGCACTGACCGATCCAGACGATGCCTATCTCGCGCAACTGCCCAAAGAGGACTACATGTTGTTCGTCGGCGATATAACCTACGACAAGGGTGCGACTATTCTGTTACAGGCGTATGCGGAGATGAAGAGTCAAGTTCCGCTCGTCTTGATTGGGCGGCCCCTGCTCAAGGAACTGACTGAGCATCTGCCACCCAACGTTTTGCTGATGGGAACATGGCCACATAACGCGGTCATGGGAGCGTGGCGGCGTGCGCTGTTCGGACTGGTACCTTCGACATGGGGCGAACCGTGTCCTTCGGTGGCGATGGAAGCGATGGTGATGGGAAAACCGGTGATCGCCGCACGCAGCGGCGGTCTGACCGATATAGTGGCCGACGGCGAAAGTGGTCTGCTTGTGGCTGCTCGTGATGCCCAGGCTTTATGCGGGGCGATGCAGTTGTTACTTGACGATCCCGAACTGCGCGGACGTATGGGCGCTCAAGCGCGACAACGCGCTATACTCTTTCAGGCTCAATCTGTCGTTACGCGCTTTGAACAGGTGTATCGGGAACTCTTAGCACCGGACAATTCCACCGACTCCCGGACGCTGGTCGCTACCAGGAGTAGATAGAAAACTATGAAATATTCGGATGCGGAACGACCAGGCAACTCATCTCAGCAATTTTGGGGTATGCGCAATAATCCTAAGAGCAAACAAAGCAGCGATCCTGCCTCACTGGTTGGGCTGGATACAACTATCTTGCCGAGTGTGCAGAATATCTCCCCTGCCGAAAGGACCAGGCGTGCGCGGCAACAGCAGCGTACCGTGCAAGAGAACCTCTCTATCGAACAGTTGCTGCTCATCGAGCAGGATACTCAGTCGCTCAGGTCCACCAGTAAGCAATCGCTGGCTGTTGTCGCACCTGAGAGACCCGGAGCGGTCAGACGCCTCTTTAATGGGGCGCTGACGCGCCTGCAAGAGCCTCAACCTGAGGGACTGCTGACTCGTGGTCTGCAAAGTGTGAAGGCGGAGGTTGGGCTGGGCCTGCTTCCGGTACTCGCGCTGGTTATGTCGTTTGGCCTACTCCTAATCGCTCTATTCTACTATCTCTCTATCTATGCTTTTTCTTATACCATTCTTGAAATGTCATTTTTTAGTGGCTTATTGCTGATCTTTGTACCTAACCTGATCCGTTGCCTCTCGCGCAAACCGTCGCGCCATGAGCGCATCTTCTTGCTGTGTGCGGTCGGCCTCTCCTTTTATTTTGTGCAATTTATGGCCAGCCCGGCCTACTTTACGCAGTTTGACGAAACCCTGCACTGGCGCACAGCCAACGATCTGCTCAGTCTTGGTCACCTCTTTACGCCAAATACCATGCTGCCGGTTAGCCCTTATTATCCTGGTCTGGAGATCATCACTAACGCGATAAGTACCACAACAGGCCTTTCTACCTTTTACGCTGGCAATATCGTGGTTATGGCCGCTCGTCTGCTGATTACGCTGGCCACATTTCTTTTTTTTGAAAAGCTTACCAGTTCGAGCCGGATGGCCAGCTTTGCCGCCATAGTTTATATGATTAATTCGCATTTTCTCTTCTTTGATGCCTTTTATAGCTATGAAACGCTGGCTCTGCCCTTCGCCGTATTTATGCTCTATATCGTGGTACGTTTTAAAGACGAACATGGCAACTATCGCGGAGTCGTGTGGACATCGTTGCTTATATTGCTTGCGCTCAATGCTACCCACCATATGACCAGTTACGTCTTTGATGGCTTGCTGCTCATGTGGGCGGTCATCAGCTTCTTTGGCTCAAACTCAGGGAAAACGCGAGCGTTTCTGACCTTTCTCGCGCTCTTTAGCGTGATTGTCTCGCTGGCTTATGCTTTTTTACTGCCCGGCAACCCGGTTTGGAGCTATCTCTATCAGTTTTTTAGCGCGACCTTTCATCAGTTGAGCCAGATTATAGGTGGGACGAGTAAGGCCCGGCCGTTGTTTGGTAGTGCCGGCGTCGTTGCGCCTGTGTGGGACAGGTTGCTGATGACTGCCTCGGTCGCACTGATCACGTTTTGTATTCCGTTTGGCCTTATTCTTATCCAACGTCAGCACCGCTACAGTACGCTGGGGGTCACTCTCGGTCTGGCTTCGCTGCTCTATCCAGTGACTCAGGCCTTCCGTTTTACTCAGTTCGGAGCGCAGATCACCGATCGAGCCTCGGCCTTCCTTTTCCTGGCCATCGCCTATGTCATGACTATTCTGGTTATCCATTTCTGGCCGACGCGCAATCTCAATAAACGTACTATCTCGCTGATCACCGTGCTGCTGGTTGCCGTATTTCTGGGTGGCGTGATTGTCGAGGTCGGACCTGACCTGTCGGTGACCCCCGGACCTTATCGGGCGATGGCCGATGCTCGTTCGATCGAACCTCAAAGTGTCGATGCTGCTCTCTGGATGAATACCTATCTTGGCTCAAATAATCGCATCGCCACTGATCGTATTAATCAGATGCTTATGAATACCTATGGCAATCAGCGCGTCGTTACCTTCATTTACGACCAGATCGATATCTCGCCGATTTTTTACTCAAGTCAATTGAATGGTGAAGATCAGACAATTATACGCACTGGCCATCTTAGCTATCTGGAAGTAGATCTGCGTTTGAGTACAGTCCTACCCTTACAGGGAACCTATTTCGAGATCGATCAGCCTACACAGATTATTAGCCGCAGTAGTCTGACCAAGTTTAATACAATCACTGCGATGGACCGCCTGTTTGATAGCGGCGATATCGCAATTTATGATACCGGGGCGCTGACCGGTTAACGCGACCGGTTATGCATCTTGAAACTCCTGACTTTATTTCTCAGCTTGTGTGCCACTCTTCCTGCACGACTCGGATCTTCGTTTGTAGGAATAGGTGGCATAAATGCCATATGGCATCTGCCAGAGAGTGTGCTCGTTGACGGAGGACTTTTGATGCGTTTTAGAAATTATGATTTACTTATAGTCATGCTACTGGTGATACTGAACGTTGTCTGGACGCAGGTTCCCACACATGTGCCGGCGATCAGCATTCTTCTGGGTTTGCCGCTGAGTCTTTTTCTACCAGGGTATAGCTTTACTCAGATGTTGTTCAGGCGCAGAGAACAGCAACAGGACGACTCGAATAGTATTATTCAGCGGCCCGAATTAAAGATTGGCCACCCCGTAGGAGGGGCCGACCTGATTGTACTCAGCCTCGGTCTGAGTATGGGCATCGATGTTCTGGTGGGCTTTGGCTTGAATATCCTGCCGATCGGCCTCCAGGGTCTATCATGGGTGCTTTCGCTTGGACTTATCACAATGGTCTTCGCAGTGATTGCGACGATACTCAGAAGCAGGGATATCCTATATTTTACGCGCTCCAGACATATTCGTATAACCTTCCAGGATTGCTTGCTTTTCACCTTGGCTCTGTTGATAGCTGCTTCGGCGGTCTGGATCTCGGTCATCAGACCTTTAAATCCTCAGCCTAGCTTTACACAGCTCTCGATGTTGCCGACCAACCAGGCCAGTAAGGTCTGCGAAGTTTCGATCAGAGTGCAGAGCTATGAAGTCTCGCAAGAGACCTATCGTCTGGTACTGATGGTGAATAAGGCTCAGGCAAATACCTGGTCATCAATTGTCTTGACGCCTCAGCAGCTCTGGGTTCAATCGGTGACGCTTACCCCCGGCGCGACCAGTAATCTCTACATTGAAGCTCAGCTTTATCGCTCAGAACAACCTGCAATGCTCTACCGCAACGTCCATCTGACTTTTTATGTCTCTAGCGGCAGCGGTGCGGTGCAGAAGCAATGTGTCATGCAATAATCGTCATCGGGGATTCGCGCTGCCACGTGGATCGCACAGGTCGGTCGCTGCGGTTAAAGCATAGGGTAATATATGCGGATAGCGTGGAGCGCTGGCTCCTATTGGATTAGCGCGAAGAGGGGTGTCTGGTTTATGCCCTATCAAATGTGGATCAACGGTGCCTGGACACCCGGTACATCCGGCCGTGCCATTGAAGTACGTAATCCCGCGACCTAAGAGATGGTTGATACTGCGCCCGCAGCCAGCGCAGCAGATGTCGATCTGGCGGTAACCGCTGTGCAGGGAGCTTTTCCACGTACGCTGGTCTTCAAGCCTTCCGAGATGACGCCCCTCTCTACCCTGCTTTATTGTGTACGAGAAGAGTGCAAGGAAGCACGTTACAGGCGAAGCCGTATCCATTGAGCGACATCTCTCACAGTCTCAAGAAGCGATTGGTGGCTCGTATCAAAGAGTGTCATGGGGGATGGGTGGTGGAAGCATGTGCCTTGAGCCACCGGTTCAATTGGATCATGGTCTCGATACTCTCAGTTGAACCCGAGTGACGCCAGGCTGGGTGCTGTTTAAGACGCTCTTCCAAGAGCTGATCATCGCACACCAGGGCCAAATAATGCAAAGTTGAGAAGTGCCGGCGTTCCGAACACATTTCAAATTGTTTAGGAATGGCAGTCCCACAAAGGACCACTGGTCGTCCGCTCTGGCCCACATTTTTCGCCACCCGCAGCCAGAGATTGCGATAGTCCAGGTAGTTGTCCTTTGAGGTAGCTGGGACGGCTCCCCAGAGAATATCTGATGCTAAGATCACGCATTCGCGGAGAAGAGAAGTTAATTCCAGACAGACCATCGTTTTGCCTGCGACACTGGGGCCGCTCAGGAGAAACAGCGGAAGTTAGAGAAAGGGATGCGCATAGCCACAGGAGGGGCAGATGGCAAAGGGGCCAGAAGCATCGATCGTTTTTTCAACCGAGTATTCCCCACACTGGGAG
>DAOTTJ010000348.1:0-10153 GCA_034437695.1 Ktedonobacteraceae bacterium | reverse complement strand
CTCCTCGGGACTGAGGTTCTGCTGGCTCATCTCTTTAACTGCTAGCAAGCGTTTGCCCAGTTCTTTGTCCTCGGCTTTATAGACCGCACCAAACCCGCCCTGGCCAATCTGGCTGAGCACACGATAGCGTTGTTTAAGTACCTTGCCGGGCTTGAGCAGCCCGCCACTCTGACTATCCGTCCCCGTCTTATGCTGTTCTCTGACCGTCTGGCCGCAGGAGAAACAGAATTTGGCCTGGGAGGGATTGGCTGCACCGCATTGAGTGCAGAAGATGGTCGAAGCCACCATAGTGTTTTTCTTGCAACTCCCCCATGTACTATTCGTGTTCAATTCACATGAGCGATTTCGAACGCTCTCGCTTTTTACCTTTCAGATCAAGCTTGACGACGTATTTATTCTACGTCAAACAAAGAGGCTTCTGCATGCATATAATACCATCTACATATGAGGTTAGAAAAGTTTTGGGTCCAGGAATAGCTTGCTCATCAGGAATGATCTAGATATGCCAGGCGTGGATCGTGTGGTCAACCGCTGCTGAGACGAGTTGTTTGCCATCGGGCGACCAACTGACGGAGGTGATATAGCCAGTGTGGCCCGCGTAGATAGTGACCGAGTTGCGTGTGACTGTGTCCCAGACCTGGACAAGTTTATCGTTGGCTCCGGTCGCGAGATAGCGACCATCGTACGACCAGGCCACGCAGGTGATCGTCGAGGAAGGGTTGCGGTGGATAAAATATTTCTTGCCGGTCACACCATCCCAGACCTGCAAGGTCTTGTCCGAGCCAACTGAGGCGATACGCTGACCGTTGGGCGACCACGCCAGCGCGTTAACGCGCCCAAAGTGGCCGCGATAGGTGAATTGTCCGCGTGAATGCGAGAGCCATGAGGTGAAGAAGTGCGACTTTTCGCGTTGAATGCTCCACACATGCACCAGCTTGTCTTCTCCACCCGAGGCGATGTATTTGCCGTCGGGCGACCAGGTGAGTGCCAGGACCCTTCCCCCGTGGTTGTTATGGAGCGAAAGCGTCTGACCACTGATGGTATCCCAGATGCGCACTACGCGGTCCTCGCTGGACGAGGCGATGCGTTTGCCATCGGGCGACCAGCTCAAGGCTAGAACGGGCGACATGTGCTCGCGGTAGGTCAGGATCAGGCTGGCGTTTTGTGGGTTCCAGACTTGAATGGTGCCGTCATTGCCCGTCGAGGCGATTAGGTTGCCGTCGGGCGACCAGGCAACCGCCAGCACACGATCCCAGTGTCCCTGGTAGGTCAGCAGACTCTCCCCGTCCTGGGCGTCCCAGATGCATACGGACTTGTCATAACTGGCCGAGGCGATGCGCGTGCCACGCGCAGACCAGGCCACTGAGGTCACACGACTGGTATGGTGAGCACCAATGAAGCGCGTATTGCTCAGCGGTTGCGGCTCTAACATTGGCTGCGCCTGTGTGATAACCCGCCGATGCGGTTGCGTCTGGCCGAGTTGATAGCCACCTGTTCCCTGAGGTAGGCTGACCTGTGGATAGCGCACTGGCTGCAGCGGAGAACTCGCCTTAAAAGACGCGATCGCCTCTAACTTCTGTCGTACCAACGTTACATTCGTCGGGCGCTTATTTGCGTCTACCTCTAGCATCTGTGCGATCAGCGTTTCCAGTTCCTTGTGCGCGGGATGCGGCGGGAGGTAGAGTGGCGTAAAGTTAAAGGGCGAATCAGCGGGGTTCTGGCCTGTTAACAGTTCGTGCAGCGTCGCACCCAGGGCGTAAATATCGGCGCGTGGAGTTGTTTGAGCCTTGCCATACTGTTCAGGGGCCGCGTATCCTGTCGAACCGAGCGCCGAGGTATCGCGGTTCTGGCCAGGCTTAAAGTGCCGTGCGATCCCGAAATCGATCAGATAAATATCGCCACGCGGCGTCAACATCACATTGGCTGGCTTTAAATCGCGGAAGACAATCGGCTGAGCGCGATGGTGTAGATACTCTAGCACCGAGCAGATCTGCACACCCACCGAGAGCACTTTATCGACCGAGAACTTGCCGCCGACCTTGAGCATATACTCTTCCAGCGTCTCACCCTCGATAAACTGCATGACCAGGTACCAGCGTCCACTCTCGGAAAACTGCTCGTAGATGTTCGGCAGGTGTGGATGCGCCAGACTGGCCAGCAGCGCCGCCTCGCCTTTAAAACCATTGGCCGCTTCCAGCGTCTCCTGCGGCGTAAGATTCTGCTGGCTCATCTCCTTGATGGCCACCAGGCGGTTGTTGAATTGAACATCAGCAGCTTTATAGACAGCGCCAAACCCACCCTTCCCCACCTGAGCCAGCACGCGATAGCGCAACTTGAGCAGGTGATTGGCGGGTAGCGTACCCATCTTTACCGTGTTCATGCCATTTTGGCTATGGAGCAACTGTCCACAGGCAAAGCAGAATGCAGCCTGTGTGCGGTTTGCAGTTCCACAGGTATCACAATAAAGAGGGGAAAGTGCCATAACTAGCTTTTGCTCCATTGTCTGCAATTCTTCCAGGCTGTTTGCCAACTATGCTTGCCCATCCACGCCTGTCAGACCACTCTATCTATTGAGTTTATACGTATATCTATTACTTCCGTTAGAATGCTTATCATACGCTAGAAAGAGCAGGCAGTCAAACATCTTTCTGTAGTACCATTCATATTTCCCACATGCGGGAAATATAGTCAGGACTGTTCTCGCCAGTTTGACCTTGCATCCATAGAAGTAGTCTAATTTTATCCTAACATTTCATCTGAAAGATCGTCAATACCACCAAGCCAAAAGGGCTGAGCTTATCGCCTAACACCCCTAATTTTTTGGACGTTTTGCCGTCTAACCAGTACTAAAAAGCTCAACAAAAAGCTCCTGGCTGCACTTTTTACTCTGAGGTGGAGCATAGACATGAAGTGAAGTAGGAGTACAGAGGGCGACAGCCTTTTGCCAGCACGCTGTCTGGAGGACAGGTAATCTGGGGTGTTCAAAATACATTTTTTATTCTATTTTGCCTGTTTTGCCGAAGGCAAAACAGGCAAAATAGAAGTACAGAGAGTACCTCTCTGCTAACTTCATGCTTATGGGTGGGAAGCAAAGACTTCTGAGCAGGGGCCGGACCCTTAGAGGGTAGCTGGCGTGCTAATCAACTCTTCGCCGACCTCCCAGAGGTGTCGACGGATAGTTTCATCGTAGGAGAGAGGTGACGAAGCTTTCTCTTTGCTCGCCGAGAAATACTTGCCGGTCACCCCTGCCACGTCCGGTGAAGTTGCCAGATAGATAGTTGTCCGAGCGCCTTTTTCTACATTGCTAAGGAACGGAGTGAACAGTCGCCAACCCAGGCGCAACGGTGTACTGAGGCCTTCGGAGAAGCGTGAGGCAATGACGCCAGGATGAAGTGCATTGACGGTCACACCAGTCTCTTTGAGACGATCGGCCAGTTCATAGGTAAAAAAGATCAAGGCTAATTTAGCCTGAGAGTAGGCCTGCCAGCTACTAAAGCGTTTTTCGCCCTGAAGATCGTCGAAATTGATCGAGGCGTTTTGATGGGCTAAAGAGCTGACATTGATCACACGTGCTGGTGAACTAGCTTTGAGCAGGTCGACGAGCTGCATAGTTAGCAGGAAAGGAGCGAGGTAGTTGGTAACAAAAGTCGCTTCCAGACCATCGGGGGTAAGTTTACGTGTAGCATTGATGCCGCCAGCGTTATTGATCAGGACGTGGATCTGTTCATACCTCTGTTTAAATACATCGGCTGCGTGACGAACATCGCTCAGGACCGCGAGGTCCGCGACGATCAGGTCCACCTGTTGGCCAGTGGCCGCCTTAATCTCTGCCTGCGCGGCCTCGCCTCTGGCCGTATTGCGACAGAGCATAACTACCGTCGCGCCCTGACGGGCCAGTTCTCTGGCTGTGACCAGACCGATACCCGAACTGCTGCCCGTCACCAGGCAAATCTTTCCCTGCATAGAGGCTTCTGCCATGAGGTTTATTCTCCTATTGTTATAAAAAGACCTGTGTGGCCATCTAGTACTCTGTTCCTCTTCTGTTTTGCAACTCTCCACCCCAGGGCTTGGGGATCGGGTTGCGAGTGTGGGGGCCGTAGTCCCCACACTCGCAACCCGATCCTTTGTTTAGGGGGAGGGGCCACACATCGAGCATGAAATAGTCCTGGCCTCTTGCATTTCGGCATTGCCAGGCAAGGGAAACAGGCCACTAGAACATACGATGAATACTGCGCCATGAGCTAGCTGGTCCCTGGAGGACCGCTGGCTCCCAGCCAGCTTCGCCATAGAGGATCGTCCCGTTCCAGCGTGGGTTTTTCTGGCAGAAGCGGTAACGAATCTTCCAGCCCCGTTCTACCTTTTGCTTCTCGTGATAGGCTGTATCGGCTTCGAGATGGAAACTGAGGAGGTGGGCATAATAAGGCTGCAACTGGTATTCCATCTCATCGCTATCTAATTCATGATCCGTAAAAGACATTTGCAAATCGAGGCTATAGGGATACGCCCGCACTTCCGGGTCACGATCCTCTTCATCAGTCTGGTGAATGAGGATCAAGAAACCTAGCATATCGAACTGGCAATACGATTCGCCAGACAAAATAGTTTCCTGGAACTGAGGCAGGGAGAGGAGTTTCCGTATCTCTGTAGCAAGCTGATGCAGGGATTTGTCTGTCTTAATACAGATGTGAAACGACATGGCAGTCTCCTTCTGTGGGGGAGTGCGCGACCCTGTGATTATATCTCTATTCATCTTACGCCCCACAAAAAGAGGTGTCAAGCCAGTTGTCAGAGTTGCGCGAAAATCGTCGATGTTCTATGCGATTGTCCTTTTTCGCCAGGTCGAGCAACATTGTGCGACCTGGGTGGATTTTTTCGCGTTCTCAGGTGATGGTTCCCTGGACGACCTGGTATTGTCTGGCTCTGGCCAGGATCTCTGGTGGGAAGCCGGTAAAGTCGGTGGTTGTCATCAGGACCTGCTGGTGACTGAGCACTTCATGTAGCAGATAGGTGCGGCGTTGTAGGTCGAGTTCGCTGAAGACATCGTCCAGCAAAAGGATCGGCTCCTCGCCGGTTGTGCGGTGCATATAGGCGAGTTCGCCCAGTTTGGCGGCCAGAGCCACGGTGCGTTGTTGACCGCGTGAGCCGTAGGTAAGCATATTGATGCCATTGACTAGAAACTCCAGATCGTCGCGGTGGGGTCCAAGCGAGCAGACGCCCTGGTGGATCTCGCGGCGGCGGGCCTCGCGCAACTGAACACGATAGCTTTCTAAAGCGCTCAAGGGATCTGCTGCGGGGTCCATGCGCAGAGATGGATGGTAGACAATCTCCAGACGCTCTTTGCCGCCGCTCAGCTTCGCCTGAAGTTCGCTCACCTGTGTGTTCAGCGCGTCTATCATCTGCTTCCGTTCGTACATCAACTGATTGGCCAGCTCGGTTAGCTTCTCATCGAGGTAATCGAGCATACGTGGATCTTCCTGATTTTCGCGAATGCGCTTGAGCAGAGCCGAGCGTTGAGTGACGATTTTCCGGTACTGCAAAAGTGCCTGGCAGTAGTGAGCGCTCATCTGGCAGAGGCTCCGATCCATGAAGCGGCGGCGCTCTTCGGGCGAGCCATCCACCAGATTGAGGTCAGTCGGCGCAAAGAGCACGATAGTTACCAGGCCAAAGAGATCAAGTGCTTTGCGCGGAACGCCGTTGATCTTAATGTGTTTGCGTGGACGCTCATTGGGCGTAGACGTGCGCGGTAGTAGACCCGAAGTGGAGGTAGCTGGATCAAAGATGACGATCTCAATCTGGATCGGCTCGCCCTCGCGTACCGCCGTTGAGCGCAGCCGTGTCAGGCGTTCGGAAGAGACCCAATTCATCACCTCGCGGTCAGATGTGGTATGAAACGAATGAGCGGTAGTCAGCATTGCCACAGCTTCGAGCAGGTTTGTCTTGCCCTGGGCGTTTTCGCCATGAAAGAGAAAAAGCCCTGGTCCCAACGGCACGTCTAACTGCCTGAAATTGCGAAAATCTGTCAGATTGAGGTGAGAGAGATACATGCAAATATCCGTTGAATTAAATTTTATCCTGGTTTTACCCTGGCCATCCACCGCCGCCGTGCCGGAAGCAACCCCGCTGTCCTCCTCCCCTGGCGGCAAGTCTGCGCCGGGGAGGTGAGAATAAAGGCGTATCCTTAGCGATTGACATGCATGGGCATAATCACATACGTATGATCGTTTGGACCGACCGGTTTAAGCACACCGGGCTTGGTGGCGGAGCTGGCTTCGAGCGCGACTTCGGGCGTACCTATAGTTGCCAGGACATCGGCCAGGTATTTTACATTGAAAATGATCTGTAAGCTTGGCCCATCGATCGAAGCATTGACAGTACTAACATTGTCGCCCACATCTTCAGCCGTAGCCTCAATAGTGATTGAGCCGGCCTCCTCGGTCGCCTCGTCGGGTGCATTGATCTTCAACCGAGCGATATTCGAGCTATCGCGGGCAAAGAGCGAGGCCGATTTGACTGCCGCAGCAAATTCCCTGGTTTCGACCACCGCGCGGGTAGTTGACTCTTTGGGGATAATCGTGCGAAAGGGTGGGAACGCGCCTTCGATCAAGCGCGAGACCAGATCGAGATTAGCAGTGTGGAAAAGCACCTGCGCCCGATTCGGCGTGACGATCATATCGACTGGACCCTCGCCGGGCAAGATGCGAGCCAGCTCGATCAGCGTGCGAGCCGGAATGAGAATATCGCCGCGTGGATGGTCATCGCCGGGCAGGTCTGCCACCCGCAGAGCTAGACGGAAGGCATCGGCAGCGGCAAAGGTAATCTTCGCATCGCTGACCTGGACCAGCACACCCGTCAGCACGGGTCGCGAGTCATCGTCGGCAGCGGCAAAGGCCACTTCGGCAATCATCTCTTTAAGTTGGACGGCCTCCAACGAAACTGGCGGATCGCCGCCCTCATTGCTCGGGATCTGAGGAAATTCGGACGCATCCATGCCCTTGATATTCGCACTGCTGCGCAGACCCTTGATGCTCAGGGTATTTGCGCCCTCCGCGACCACCATCTCAACGGCTGCCTGTGGCAGACTGCTGACAAAGTCGGTAATCAGTTTGGCGGGAACAGTCGTCGTCCCCTCTTCTTCAATCTGAGCATCAACCCAGCAATTAATGCCAATTTCCAAATTTGTGGCCGAGAGCTTTAAGCGACCATGATCGGTCGTCAATAAAATATTCGCCAGAATAGGCAGTGTGTTACGGCTTGAGACGGCATGGCTAACAGCAGAGAGGCCGCGACTCAAGTCTTGCTGTTTACAGGTGATCTTCACAAAAATTTCCTCCAGGACACGTCCAAAAACGCAAAAATCTTGATTTTCAGTCCCGCCCAGTATACTCGATTCTCTGCCAGAGAACAAGCCATAAATTTCATGTGTGCAGCCAGGAGTTTTTCAGGCGCATGCATACGCCTGAAAAACTCCTGTCTCTGGGGAGGGGCCAAAGCCGCAAGCTTGAGCAAACACCCACAAAACTTGACAGAACAAAATCCCATTAAGTAGTATAAAGAAAGATCACAAGCGTTGAGAGGAGGTGGAAGAGATACCACGTATCCCAGCAATAAATACCCAGCTACCTGACGATGATGGCCAGGCATCAACTACCATGAAGATGCTTTTTAGCACAATGGCGCATCGCCCCGAGATCATGCAGCAGAGCATGCAGCTACTCCAGACAGTTATGCGCAGTGGAACAGTCGAGCCGCAACTAAAGGAACTTCTAGCCGTACGCGTCTCCCAGGTCAACCATTGCTTTTACTGAATGAACGCTCACACTGCTTTGGCAAAGCAGCTAGGGGTGAGTGAAGCATTGCTTGACGCTCTCTATCAGATAGACATGCACAGGCATCTTTTTAGCGCTCGTGAACTGGTGGCTCTCCGCTTTGCGGAAATGATGACCACGGCTGCACAAGATATCGACGAAGTCCTCTGGGACGAATTGCAGGCGCACTTTGATGATGGCGAACTGGTAGAGCTTTCCAGTGTGATTGGTCTGTTTAACTTTTTTAATCGTTTTGCCGATGCCTTTGAAATCCGCTCTACCGAGCATTCAGAAGGTTTAGAATAAGAGGAAAGTCAAATCAATGTCTGCCTCCGATGAGAAGCTTCAGGGCTTGTTAGAAGATCTTCAGCAGCTCACAGCCTACCTGCATGAGCGCGGTGAAAAAACGTTAGCGATGTCGCAGCGTTTTACAGAGAATGCCCGCAACGATCCGGGTAATCGCGATTTTGACCTCAATCAGGCGCGTATGCTTGATTATCAGCACCATATCTGGCATGAAGTCGGCAATCTGGTCGACAAGTTGCTCAAAAAGTACGCGTGAGCTATCGACCGAGGCAGAGAAGATTGTCTATCTTGTCTTCTCTGCCTCGGCTGGTTAAGATAAAGTTTATTCTTCGCCGCTTTTGGCGCGGGTGTACATCGTGCCGAGTTCGCCTTTAGTGCGCTCGTAGATGTCGCGACCCTGAGTGAGTGCGTCGTTGGCGCGAGCACGCAGGTCGTTGCTAACGCCGACCGAGCGGTCGCGCAGCATAATGCCCTGTTCGCCGAGTTGTGAGCGCATATCCTCACCGGATTGTGGAGCCAGCAGCAGACCCGCTGCAACGCCCAGACCAAAGCCGAGCAAGATTCCTAAAGTAAATTTCATATGCCTATTGAGATCCTTTCTTTCACGAGAGAGGGAGCGGTACGAAGCTCCCGATATAGTTAATACGAAAGAACTTTACAAATTGGATATCACCAAACCTTTAGAGTAGGACCCGCTGAGAAAAAACCTTTCTCATGAGACGCGTTTGCAGTGTATAACGCGCGTCTAGCGGGCAATTAGCTTATCGGTTTGCCCAGAAGCTTCTCGACAAGCGTCAGCAGGTCATCCAGTTCAAAAGGTTTTTGCACAACCTGCACATTCGTATAGCGAGTCGTATCGTCGCTGATCAAACGGGAAACTTCCTCAGCTTCAAGCACTGCTGCGGTATAGACAATGACAGGGATTTCAGCCGTCACGTGATCGTCTTTCAATTGCTTGAGTATATCCTGTCCAGAAATCTCCCCTAGTTTAAGATCAAGAATCAATAAATCTGGCAACTGGGATTTGACCTGCGCGAAGGCATCGCGGCCATCTTGAAGGATCGAGACTTGATACTCCTCGTCTTCCAGTACCCGTCGCATCAGATGAAGTAGCTCGCTTTTGTCATCGATAACAAGTATTTGCTTACCCACAAACAATCAGCACCTCTTACCCGGCCTTGAGGCAGGGATTCGGTACCCCTCCTGTCAAATTGAAACTTGTTTTCCTTACCAGCATAGTCCGGTTTGCAAATCACCGGGTGGCTTGAAGGGTTCGGTTTTCTTTGTCGCTAGATAGTAGTGTAACATGAGGCATTTTAACAAACAAGACAATCGCAGGGTAATCCGGTGCAGAAAGGCCGATCTTAAAAAATTTTAATGTCTAGAAGGGATGCACATCCCACTAGCTCGCTCTTTTTTGATTGGGAGTGGGTCAATATGGGTGGGAAGGAAAAGATGTTTGAGGAGAAGTGAATGACCGCGGTGGGAGTCGAACCCACGACCCTCGCATTAAAAGTGCGGTGCTCTACCACTGAGCTACGCGGTCACAGATTGGGCATGCAGGCGAGCCTGAGCGCTCGCTTCAGTCTCACGCTTATCCATCCAGAGTATAGCAGATCTGTCAAGTATCTCTCTTTCAGGCTCAGGCCCTAGAGGGCGTCAGGCTGGGAGAGGCCTGACGCCCGTCGGCCTGAATCAGCTTTATTCGCCTTCAAGGGGCAGCAAGCCATGCTTAAAGGCGAAGATGGCCGCCTGGGTGCGATCGCGCAGGCCTAGCTTTTGAAAGATCACCGAGAGATAGTTTTTCACGGTTTTTTCTGAATAGGCAAGCTGGGTGGCGATCTCTCGGTTGCTCAGACCAGCCGCAACGCAGCGCAAGATCTCGATCTCTTTATCTGACAGCTCTTGTAGGCTGGTGGGAGCGCGTTTCGCGCCGGAGAGCCGACGAAGCTCACTGATAATCGTGCTGGTGAGTTCGGCTTCTACTTGCACATAGCCGGCGTGAACGCGGCGAATGGTCCGCGTCAGTTCCTGGGAAGAGA
>DAOTTJ010000347.1:0-24838 GCA_034437695.1 Ktedonobacteraceae bacterium | reverse complement strand
CCCTGGGAAGGAGCGATGGCTCCCTATTCAAATTGGAGAGAGTATGCTACACTACGTATTACAAAGTAAAAACAGAAATATCTGGTTTTTAATTGAGAGGGAAAACCTATGCAAACCTGTACATCTTGCGGACGTGATGTTACCGGCAAAAAATTCTGCCCGGATTGTGGGACTGCTGTGCGGGCGATGGAAGTAGCGACTGCTGTCTGTCCGCGCTGTAGTGGAACTATCAAGCCCAATGCGGCTTTTTGTATGCACTGTGGTACCTCTTTAGGTGCTCAGGCGCTTGCCGCGACCACGGCTGCCTCGCAACCGGTGGTCCAGCAGTGTCCTGCCTGCCATACGGAGATACCCGCGAACAGTGCCTTTTGTACCAACTGTGGACAAAGTTTTCAGGCGAGCCAGATGCCGTCAGCGCCTGTGGCTCCCGCTTCGTTGTTCTGTACCGGTTGTGGTACACAGAATATGGCCGGGTCGCATTTTTGTAACAGGTGTGGTCAGGACCTGACCAACGCTGTTCCTGCGCAGCTCCCGACTTCTCAGCCGTATATGCAGCAACCACCGTCCCAGTATAACCCGCAGCCGTATCCTGCGCAGCCGCCCCAGTATGGGCAGCAGCAATATATGGTGCAGCAACCGGTCTATCCCTCTCAGCAGCAATATCCTGCGCAGCAGCCGTACCCTGGACAGCAGCAATATGCACCTCAGGGAGGGTATGGTCAGCCTGCCCCCATGCTCGGTCAGCAGCCGATGGTCTTGCGCTGTCCCGTATGTCAGGCGCTGGCGCAGCAAGGGACGCCCAACTGTCTCAGTTGCCATACCAGCTTGGCCGGTGTTGTGCCGATGCCCGCCGCGGCCCTTCAGGGCCAGCAGCAACAGGCTGGCGGTCTGGGGAATATGTTACAGGGGAATGCGGGGAAATACGCGGTTGGCGCGTTGGGTGGAGCAGCCGCGGTCCTGGGTGGCGAGATGCTGCTGCACGGTGTTGAGCGCGACTTTGAAGGTGGCGGCGGTTGGGGTGGCGATGGCTACGAACACCATCGGCACCATCACGAAGAAGGTTTACTTGGTGGCCTGGGCAATTTAGGGAACGACATTGGCCTTTTCTAGGCTTGCGTGTGCCTGCTGCCGATAGATGAGTAAAAAACAGCGAAGTGTGGTCGGGTGAGTACCGTTGCACTCACTCGACCACACTTCGCTACATATATACGGTGATTCGCCGTGTGGGTGGTCGTG
Organism: Ktedonobacteraceae bacterium; assembly: GCA_034437695.1. Classification (GTDB taxonomy): domain Bacteria; phylum Chloroflexota; class Ktedonobacteria; order Ktedonobacterales; family Ktedonobacteraceae; genus Paraktedonobacter. The sequence goes on along the minus strand of DAOTTJ010000347.1, from coordinate 23,602 downwards.
AACATGACCCTGGCGACTTTTCCAATCCCCCAAAATGGCTAATTCCTTTCCCTGATACCATTGCGAGACCAGAGTAAACCGTCTATAATAGTGGCGCATGCCTGGAAAGGCTCCCCTGGCAAGCAGTGAAACTTCTCTTTGCGGTAGAAGGGGTAGGTTTTAAGCGTGTAGCGTTTAACCTGTGTAAACGTGTAAGTATTGATGGTAGATAGTATAGTACCGGCAATCACTGGTTAGTGAGGAAGTACCTTTTTTTCATGTATTATAAGCGCACAACTCTGGACAATGGCTTGCGCCTGTTGACGGCTCCCATGCCGGGCATGCGTTCGGCGAGTATCGCCTGTAACTTTGCAGTCGGTTCGCGTTACGAAAGCCGGCCAATCGCGGGCATCTCCCATTTCATCGAACACATGTTGTTTAAAGGCACGCAAAACTACCCGACGGCGCGTCTTGTCTCCGAGGCCATTGAGGGTATCGGAGGGATGTTTAACGGCAGCACGAGCAAAGAGCTTACCAGTTACACAGCGCGTGTGCCAGGCGAACACCTGGCGGCGGTGCTGACGGTGCTGGCGGATATGATCCGTCGTCCCCTGTTTGAGCCAGCGGAGTTGGAAAAAGAGCGCAATGTGATCATTGAAGAACTTAGGTCTACGAAAGACGACCCCCAGGAATGGGTGAGCCTGTTAATCGACGAGACAATGTGGCCTGATCTGCCGCTTGGGCGGGACGACGCCGGTTTTGAGAGCGTCGTGGCCAGCCTGCAACGTGAGCAGATGTTGCGGTATTTTGACGAGTACTATCGTCCCAACGGGCTGGTTGTGAGCATTGCTGGTAATATCGTTGAAGAAGAGACAATCGGTCAGATACAGGAACTGTTTAGCGATTGGCAGCCGTATGTGCAAACGCCCTATCAGAAGTGTTTGCCGCCGTTGGAGACCAGGGTGCTCAACGTCATCCAGAAAGAGACCGAGCAGGTCAACCTCTGCCTGGGGACGCTCGGTATCGCGTATACATCGCCTGATTATTATGCATTTATGCTGATAAACGCTATTTTAGGCGATGGCATGAGTTCGCGTCTTTTCCAGACTATCCGTGAAGAACGTGGGCTGGCCTACGATATTGGCAGTTATTTTAATAGCTATGCCGAGACCGGGAATTTTGTGGTCAGCGCGGGGATTGATCCGGCGCAGACCGAGGCGGCGACGCGGGCGATCCTCGAAGAATTGACGAGGATCTGTCAGACGCCAGTCGCGGCTGACGAATTGACGAGAACGAAAGCCTATATTCGAGGCAGCATGTTATTGGGTATGGAAGGCACACACCAGGTTGCCTCCTGGCTGGGCAGTCAGGAGAGTCTGCGTAGCGCCGTGCTGGATATTGATCAGATGGTTGATCTGATCGAGGCTGTCACGCCACAGGATATCCAGCGTGTGGCGCAGACCTGTTTCGCTCCCCAATGGCGTCGTCTGGCCGTGATCGGACCGTGTAAAGCGCGGCAGGTAGAACGTCTAGGAAAGTTGATCCAGGGTGGATTGTAAGATACGCTCCGCTAGCAAGGCAGGAGTGGAAGAGGAGAAATCTGGTTTATGACGCAAACAACGCTTCGTGAGTATTTACGCACGATAGAGGATGCCATTAGTTCTAACCGCTTCGACGAGGCTATGGCCAATTGCCAGAATATCCTCACCTATTTTCCTGAGGCACTAGAGGCGCAACGTCTGCTGGGCGAGGTCTATCTGGGCCAGCAGAAGCTGGATGAGGCGCAACATACCTTTGAGTGGATTCTGACGAACGACCCCGAGAACGTAATTGTCTACTGCGACCGCGCCCTGATCAGCGAGCGGACGGGGGACGTGGATACGGCGCTGGACTGCTATCAGCAGGCCTACGAATTGAGCCGGGGCAATATAAAGATTCGCGAGGCATTTAACCATCTGAGTGTGCAGGCGGGCCAGCAGGAGTTTATGTTCTCGCGGGCCGGCCTGGCGCGTCTCTACATGCGTGGCGACCTGCTGACGCAGGCGGTGCAGGAATGGGAGACGATCCTGGCGATCAGTCCTGAGCGTCTCGATGCACGCCTGGGCTTGCTTGAGACCCACTGGCGCGAGGGTTCCTATGATAAGGCCGAGCAGATTGCCTCGCTCATCCTGGAGGAGATCCCGACCTGTCTCAAGGCCCTGCTCTATCTGGCCCACATCGCCTCGATCTCGCATATTCAGCGGGCCAAAGATCTATTACGGCGGGCCGAGGAGCTGGACCCCGAGCTAGCTCTGGCGCAGGAGCTTTTTGCTGATCTGGCGGCCAGCTCGCCCGCCGACCCCTTTCTGACTCTGATTAAAAAAGAGCCGATAGTGTTGGAGAATGGCATGCCTCTGAGCATGCGCCAGCCAGCGGCAGTTGAGCAGCCTGTCCAGGCCGAACCCGCAGCAGCTTTTGCTTCTACCTATGCCTGGGATCTACCGGACGAGCGTCCGGTACCTGCGAGCGTGCTCGCCAGAGCCAGTCAGCCGCTCCCTGCTCCTCAGGCGAATATGGTCTGGGAAAGCGGCGCTGGTGCCTATCCGCCCGTCAACGAGCCTGAGCAAGAGATCCCTTCCTGGCAGACGCAGATGGAGGCCTACGCGCCGATACGCGAAAACGAGCCGGAATGGCCGCAGGCAGATCCCTTTGGGCAGCCTAAAATAGATGTACTCCCGGCCTGGAATGTGCTTGATGCTCAGACGCGGGAGGATGAATTGCCCGCTCACCCCGTGTGGCTGGATACATTGACCAGAAGCGAGCCGGCATCCTCACCCAGTTTGCCAGCCATTCCAGTGCCTATGCCCCCACCCATGGAGGCCCCGCCGCTGGTGCGTGAAGCACCGCTTGCGCCGCCAATGGATACATTCGCTGTCCAGGAGCAACAAAGCGTAAACGAAGAAGAGATGCCATTCTTCTTCCCTGCAGACGACGAGAGCGAGGAAGGTCCGAGCTGGCCTGACTGGCTCAAATCGCTGGGCGCAGAGTCCCTGGAACCTGAGGCGAAGGCTGCGAGCGAACTCGCAGTCAGCGAGCCGCCCGCAGTCTGGGATGTTCCCACAACCGCAGTACCGCCGCAGTCCGCGCCATCGCTTATCACCGAAGACCCCTGGGCTTCCTTGCCCGCGATGAGCATAAGCAACGATAGCTGGTCCAACCAGAACGGTCCGTCAGACTGGATGCAGCAGATCTCGCCGCGCGAGGGAAGCTTGCAGGATGCGATCCCTGACTGGATGCAGCAGATTGCGCCGCGCGAGGTAACCCCGATGCAGGCGGCAAAGGAGCCGACGCCCGACTGGATGCAACAGGTTGCGCCGCGCGAGGCAGTCCCGATGCAGCCGATGCAGGAGACGACGCCCGACTGGATGCAGAACCTTGCAGGCGTAGAGAGCAATCCGGTGCAGAGCGTGGTTCCCGACTGGATGCAGCAGTTTACCAATACGCAAACCCAGGACACCTATCAGAACCCCTCTCCCGATTGGATGCACCAATTTGCTGACAACGCTCCCAGACAGGAGCCAGCGGAGGCAGTTGCGCCGGCCGCGTCCGAACAGGAGGAACGCTATCTGGCCTCACTTTCGGACCTGGAGCGCAGCTTACAGGCTCAGGGTTTTGTGCCGCTGGCACCTGGAGCGTTGGCCTCGTTGGCTCAGAACCAGGTGGACGAGCCAGCGCAAACGCCCGAAGACCATATGCTCTCGTCCGCGTTGGCGCAACTTGGCAACTTCGCCTCGCCAGTAACCAACGCCGGCAACACCGTCGATACCCCGTGGTGGAATAGCGTGACGCCCCCCGCGATGAGCGAACCAGGCGTGCCGCAGACCGTCGGTGAAGCGCTCAATCCATTTACTGCCCTGGGTGCGCGTAACGGTGAGCCAGCCGCGCCAGTTTTCACATCCCTACCCGCGACCCCGGTGCCGCAAGGACAGTCTTTTGCTCCGTTTAGTAATACGAACGGAACGGCCGCGCCAGCACCCAGGTTAAACCCGGCCTATCGGTCAGATGCCTTGCTCGATAGCGACCTGGAGACAACCATGAAGCGCCCAGCAATCAAACTTCAGCCGATGAAGAATGCTGAGACCAGCGAACGTCACGCGCCGGGCGTTAAAAATCAGAGTGAGCGCAAGCCAGTCGACCATACTGCCGACGCCAATCTGAACAATCACGAGCGTCTGGTGCGTGGTTATCAGTATCAGTTAGCTGGAGCCTATGAAGACGCGATGCAGGAATATCGCTTGATCATTCGCAACGCACCCGAGTTGTTGGACGACGTGATCAGCAATATTCGCGCATTGCTCAAATTTAATCCGCGTTTCTCCCTGGCCTATCGGGTGCTGGGGGATGCGTACATGCGTAAAGGCGAATATCTTCAGGCGATGGAGGCGTATAATAAAGCCCTGACAATGGCCAAGAAAGCGAAAAGCTAGAACGGAAGACAAACTGGCTATACCTATTGAGGTCGTTTCTGTCAGGACAGTATAATAAGCGCTAGCGAGAGGAAAGAGGAGCAGAGAGAACTCTTTCCTTTTGGACGAATGAAGAGAACGATACGCCGCACTTCGCGCACAGAGATAGAGAGGTAGCCGAAATGGACAGTATTCTACAACGCTTGACCGAGCTAGATGAAATCGCCAGCGCCATTCTTATTGGAAAAGATGGGTTAATTGTCGCTGGCGCGTTGCAAAGTGAAGATGAAGAGATGTTGAGTGCGACATCGGCGGCGCTTTTTGGTTCCCTGGCCGAGTTTGCCATGCAGAGTAGGGGCAGTACGATGCGCCATGCGATCATCGAGACCGAGAAGGGTACCATTCAATTTGCCGAAGTTGGTGAACTTATTTTGATCGTGCTGACCAATACGATTGGCAACCTGGGGCGTGTGCGTATGGAGATGAAAAAAGCCTGCCATAAGCTCGGTGAGCTGGTGGCAGCGTATTAAAGTGGGGCGATGATGATAGACACGCAGTGAAGCGGAGTGCAGAGCGTCTGCTGAGGCTCACTGCGGGTCTTTATATGGGGTGCTTCACACAGAGAAAGGCAGTTCAAACCTTTGATGGAACGGACATTAATCATTGTAAAACCCGAAGGGGTGCAACGTGGCCTGATCGGGCAGGTCCTTACACGTTTTGAGCAGCGTGGACTGAAGCTGGTTGGTCTCAAGTTGATGCAGATCACGCCAGAACTGGCAGAAAAGCACTACGGAGTACACCGTGGTAAGCCCTTCTTTGAGGGATTGGTCAAGCATATCACCTCCAGTCCTGTCATGGTTGGCGTCGTTGAGGGTCCAAAGGCCATTACGGTTGTTCGCACGACGATGGGCGCAACAAACGCAGCTGAGGCTGTTCCTGGAACGATCCGTGGCGACTATGCGCTGGAGATCGGGTTTAATATTATCCACGGCTCTGATGCTCCTGAGACGGCTCAGCAAGAGATCAATCTTTTCTTCCAGCCGCAAGAGCTGGTTGAGTATAAACTGGCAACTGATCAGTGGGTCTACGAGAGCTAGAGCTAACTAGACAACAAACAGCCAGACAGAATGTCAGCAGTTCCGACTGCTGGCATTTTCTTGCTTAAAGGGAGTGTGAGGGAGCAGAGCGCTGTCTATTGGCCGCTTCGCGGTCTCTGGACTCTTTGTTGGCCGTCTGACGCCAGCAGCACGTTTTACTATGCATGCAGCGATCCTGTTCTTCCCAGGTAGCAGGCGGTGTTCCCTGCATACAAAAGACCTGGTACATCGGCTCTCCCGCTGCGGGGTCATTACATGGAAACCAGCGCTCACGATAGAATGGGCAGGCATTTTTGTGTTTGCGCCAGTTTGAATTTTCAGATGGATGTGTATCGATGGTCCCAGCCACTAAAATTCCTTCCTGAGATGTGGACTCTTGCGGTACAATGGTGTTGCTAGTAGTATAGCATATTCCTGCTAAGATTGCGTCGAAAAGTGCTTGTGGTTCCGTTTCCTGGCGCAGCAAATGAAGGAATACGTTTCATCGTGTAAGGCAACTATGCCTGATAGCTCGCATATAATCTGGAGAATCACTTGATAGAACAAAAACCTGATACCTCGGACCCGAATCAGCCTGCGGAACTGGCGGCTGATGACCCCAATCGGGTACCCTGGACGGCTCAGCAGACGTTTCGCGGTGTGCTTTTCACGCTTATCCCCTGGATTGCGTTTTCGTTGATCCAGAGTGTTGTTGGGGGGAGTGTGACGAGCAATCAGTCTGTTACCTTTGCCGAAGATCTGGCCGGGGGGGTGATTGCCTTCCTGTTGACTGCCATCATTGAAGGGGTTTTCTTAATTGCGCCCTACTACTATACCCAAAAAGCCCTGGCGCTGATGCAGGTGGAAGTGCGCACAGTCTTACGCGCACTGGGCTTGCGACGTTTTTCGGCCAGACGGGCTATCCCGCTCATCTTTGGCTTGCTGGTGGTCATTATCGGGGTGAACATTGCGTATTCATACGCGTTGACTGCGCTGCATTTGAATGTACAGACCAACGATCAGGTTTTGCAGCAAGAAGGGGCTACGCAGCCGTTGACCGTTTATGGGCTATTGATCGGCTCTGTATTGATTGCCCCTTTCTGCGAGGAGATCTTTTTTCGCGGCTTCGTTTTCGCGGGCCTGTTACGCGAGGCATCGCCGCCGTGGGCGATGCTGATCAGTGCTGCGCTTTTTGCGATTGCCCACGCCGACCCCGGTTCGTTCGTGCCGTTGTTTGCCATCGGCCTGGCCCTGGGATTTTTACGCTGGAAAAGTGGTTCAACCTGGGCAGGGATTCTTTTGCATATGCTGAATAATCTGCTGGCCAGCACGTTGATTATTCTGAGTCTGCACAATATCAACTTGCCTTTTTAACGCTCTAACGCACAGGGTGCATCAATCGTCGTTTATCAGGCCATCAGAGTACTTTGCCAAAGGCAGAGAGGAAGACCGCTCATGGAGAGTAGCGAACCTTCCGGCGAGGTCGCCATACAATCTGCCCCTGTCGCAGCGGTGCGGCGCGTTCCCATTAGTGAACATATCAATATTAATGCGTTCTGGCTTGCTAACAACTTTCAGTGGCAAGCCTTGTTTGCGATTGTGCTTCCCAGCATGATTGTCAAGTTCCTGGGCAATCCCAACAAAGATATCAATCTGGCGATGGTGATCGTCTGGGGGACCGCACTGGCGGTGATTGTCAATCCGTTGACGGGGGCTATCTCGGATTATGCGACCTTTCGTCTGGGTCGCCGCCGCCCATTTATGCTGGTTGGAACCGTGCTGAACGTCCTCGTTCTGATCCTTTTCGCCTTTGCTCCGAGCTGGTTTTCCTCAACCGAGCTGCTGGTTACGTTTCTCTGTCTGTTTCTTCTACTAGAGACGACCAACAATCTCGCCAATGCTCCCTGGAGTGCGATTATCGCCGATAAGATACCGCAGAACCAGCGCGGTATAACGGCGGGCTTTAATGGACTGTTTATTCTCATGGGGACGGCTTTAGGCTCGATCGTGGCTGGAGTGATAGTGAATAAGCACGACTCACTTCCGCTCTATCGCAACGAAATCGTGCAGATCTTTCTCCTGATTGCCGCTGTCCAGCTCGCTTTTGTCGTCTATACGGTGCTTACTGTCAAGGAGACGCCACTGCCAGCCGGGACGCGCTTTCAGCTGCGCGTGGTCTTGCAGCGCTTTCTGTTTAATCCGCTGCGCTATCCAGACCTGGCGTGGGTCTTGCTGGGGCGGCTGTTAATGATGATGGGCATCTGGGGAGTTTTCTATTTCTTGCAGTACTATTTTGACGATGTACTTGGTGGTACTGGCGTCAAGACGCTGTTCTTTGGCACGCCTTTCTCGGGCGAGCAGTTTAATGGCACGCTTTTTCAGCCGGCTTTGATTATCCTGGCCTTGCCGACCTCACTGATTGCGGGCTGGATGTCTGACCGCTATGGGCGCAAGAGCCTGGTCTACCTGGCGGGCGCTGTGATGTCGATTGTCTGTCTGCTCTTTGTCTTTTTTCAAACGCAGGGCGCAGCTCTGATCGCTGGCGCGTGTTTTGGAATCGGCTTTGGGGCATATTCAAGCGTCGATTGGGCGCTGGTCTGCGATGTGCTGCCCCCGACAGGCGAAGCTGGCAAGTTCCTGGGCCTCTGGTCGGCGATGGGGATTATTCCCCAGGTGGTTGGAATTACGGTGGGAGCGCTGATTCTGCAAACGTTGCAGAATCTGCCCAACCACCTGGGATATACAGTGCTCTTTCTGGTCACGATAGTCTACTTTGTCGGTGGGACGCTGGTGATCAGGCGAGTCAGGGCAGTTTAAACGGGTTGCTCGTTAGCGCAGGCGACGGGCAACCCGGAACTTTCGACGTTTTATGCTTCAGCCTGGGCTTCCAGCCAGCGTTCCACGTCGATGGCAGAGCGACAGCCGTCGCCAGCGGCGGTGATCGCCTGGCGGTAGCGATGGTCGGTCACATCGCCGGCTGCGAAGACGCCGGGGATGTTGGTCATGGTGAACTCGGTTGGCACCAGGTAGCCGTTTGCATCCATCGTGATGATGTCTTTAAACAGGTCGGTATTTGGTTTGTGGCCAATCGCCAGAAAGAGACCCTGTGCGGGCAGGGTTTGCTCTTCGTTGGTTTGCAGATTGCGCAGGCGCAGGCTGCTCACCTCGTCCTTGCCCAGGACTTCGGTGACCTCGCTATTCCAGATAAAGCTGATCTTAGGATTGTGGAATGCGCGGTCTTGCATGATCTTGCTGGCTCGCAGTGTGCTGCGGCGGTGGATGACCGTTACGTGGTTGGCGTAACGCGTCAGAAAGTTCGCTTCTTCCATCGCTGTATCGCCTCCGCCGATGACCACCACGTCTTTGCCTTTGAAGAAGAAACCGTCACAGGTGGCACACGCACTGACGCCGCGACCTTTCAGACGCGACTCGCTGGGCAGGCCCAGCCACTGGGCGCTGGCACCGGTCGAGATAATCACTGCGCGGCTCTGATACTCGCCCGAGTCGGAGGTCAGGGTGAAGGGCCGCTGGTTCAAATCGATGGCGGTCACGTCCTCGGCCAGCATCTCGGTGCCGAAGCGTCGCGCCTGGGCCTCGAATTTCTCCATCATATCGGGACCCATGATGCCCAGCTCAAAACCGGGATAGTTTTCTACCTCGCTGGTCTGCATCAACTGGCCACCGGTTTCATAGCCCTGAAACATCAGTACCGATAAATTTGCTCGGGCCGCGTAGATGGCCGACGTATAGCCAGAGGGACCCGAACCAATAATTGCCACATCGTATATCTTTCCCATGAAAGTATCTATCCTCATCTTGTTGTAATCGTATAAACTTCACCTATAATAACACCGCAGGCCCCTCATTTATGCCCTGCGAGTCGGCATCTTCGATTGCTGGTCAGTTGCGCACGGCGACGACGTGGGCGAAGGCGCGGTAGCCTGCGGCATGAGCCAGGGTTAGTGAGGCCTCGTTTTCCGCCAGAGCGCTGTAGAGAGGCGTCAGGCTCTCCTGAAGGACTGTCTGTGACCAGAGTACAACTGCGGCCAGGGCATAGCCTCTGCGGCGTGCGTGGGGCAGTGTATCGATGCCCAGCTCGCATGCCTCAGAGGTGCGCCGCGAGCTGTGGGCTAGACTGAGCAGGTGGTCCCTGACGATGACTCCTATGTATGGCTGGCAGGCTGGTTGCCACCCTTCTGCTATCTCTACTTCGGGCTGGAAGGCCTCGATCAGCGGATAGTCCTGGGCGACGAGCGGGCGGGCGATCTGTTGCGCCTGGGCGAGAGCGAGCGTTGGCCGGGCATCCAGGCTCAGCGCTACCTCGCGACTGATCTCAGGGGGGAGCATAGCTGTCGCTGGCCAGCGGCCCGCTTCGTCGGCGCGTTTGAGGAGTCTTGTCCGTTCTGCGAGTCCCAGCCCGGCTTGCCAGATGCGTATCTGAGCGCCGCCGATCTCGGCTGCGCAGAGCTTCCAGGGCGGCAGGAGACTGGTGGGTAAGAGTTCGATGTCGTTCTGGCTGAACTGCGGGAGTTGTACTCCCCAGACCGCTTCGATATGTCGGCGCAGGAATGTACGATTACGTGTGAGCATAGCAAATTTCTCCGCTGCTGTGTTCGGCGTGGTTTCGATGAGCAAAAGAGCGATAGAGATAACCCGGCAATTCACTGCTCCAGAGAGAGTGTAAGCACCTGTAACACATCTTCGACGAGCATTCCCAACGGCTCTAAGGCGACGTGTTCGGCCGTAGAGTGTTCATCGATCACCCCGGTTGAGAGCGTAAAGACTTTGACGCGGGGTCTGAAGGCGCTGGTGTCGCTGCCTATAAAGGTTGGGCGCAGACGCAGTGACTTCCCGCGGCGCTTCAGGACGGTGCGGTAGAGGGTCAAGAGCGGCTCGTCTTCTGCTAGCAGGTAGCTGGTACAGTGTGGTTTAAAGGAGACCTGAACGCTGCCGCCGTAGCGCCGGGCGGCTTCCGCAAATCCCTGTTGAATGGCCTGCATATAGTTTTGCCGTGCCTCCTCGGGTTCAAAGCTGCGCAGTTCACCCTCGATGTGGACTGCGGCAGGAACGGCGTTGCGTGCGCTGCCGGCGTGTACGCGGCCAAACAGGATGCGCGTCTGGTCGTCGTTATAGGAGCCGTGCGGATAGTGCGCAGCACGCAAGATTTCCAGCGCATTGACGGTCTGCGCGAGGTCTTTGCCGGGATGGCCTGTCTGTCCGGTAATTTCAATATCAAAGGCCACATAGGTAGCTCCCTGACCGACGACTACACCGGCCTCGAAGGCGTTGTCAAAGACAATGCCTGCGCTGGCTCCCCAGGGTGTCGGATCGAAGGCGCTGGCTCCCAGCAGTCCAACCTCTTCCTGGACCGTAAAGACGAGTACCAGCGGGGGGTGCGCCAGGCGTTCTTCGTGGATGCGGGTGAGGATCTCCAGGATAATGGCCAGGCCAGCGGCGTCATCGGCTCCCAGGTTGGTTGTTCCGTCGCTGTAGAGTACGCCATCGCGTACTACGGGTGTATGGGCCAGGCCGGGCGGCACGCGGTCCATATGTGCATTCAGCAAGAGCGGCTTTCCCTGACCCGGCAAGAGCGCGAGCAGATTGCCCGCGGCGTCTACTTGAGAAGGTATCTCCAGGTCGGCCAGACGTTGTTTCAGATAGGTGCGCACCTGGTCTTCTTGTCCAGAGATGCTAGGAAGGCCGACCAGCTCCACCAGCGTCTGGGTGAGACGTATAGATGAAGTATGCATGAGTCTATTCACCTCGAATTCTAGTTGCTGTTTATTATGACACATCCTGCTTGGGCTTGCTGTATATGCAGAGCCGCCCTGTTCCGGCGTTTATTCTTAGTGAGCACACGAGGGTAGAAATGCGGGGAGCGCAGTGTGGTAAGACGGAAGGGCAAAAAACCTCCCCGCGAAAAGTCCTGGTCTCGCGGTGAAGGCACGGCAGACGTAATATATATTATTGCATATGATTATGGTGATCTTTCGGTATTATATACGCAAAAATGCGCATGCGGCTATTGTTACTTTAGGCTACCTGAAACGTCTTGATACAGAGGTTGGGAGAAACGTTCCTGACGGATGGAGGGATATTTGGCGGGCCTGTCTCTCGGAGTGGATTGTGGTCTGCTGGTGTTAGCGACCGGTATGGAGCTACGTGTGTAGTTGGTTGGCAGGTTGCTTTAGAGGAGGGTACATGCAAATGGGTGATCACAGTTTCGAGCATATCATGTCGGCGGTGCTTGAGCAGAAGCAAGTGTGGGAAAAATTACAGACAGAGAATCGCGAACTGCGCCAGCAATTGCTTGATTTGCGTGCGGGGCGTGGGATTTTTATCGAGATACAGAACCAGCGTTTTGAACTGGCGTGGTCGCCGGCCAAAGGGAGCGAGCAAAGCGACCCGGCGGCGGCCAGGCGTTCAACTGCATCTAAGCCGGTCAAAGGTGGGACGCAAGCTACGCCGAACACTTCGGGTGTTTTAGAGGAGATGCTGCTTGATGAGCTTTCCAGCGCTATGAAGGGTCGGATGGGGAACGACGCGAAAGTCTCCAATGCGTTTAACGAGGAGCAGAAGGCGAATTTGCGCCGCGAACTCTCGGGGAGTTTTTTGCTTGAGTAGTGGTTAAGCATAGGCCAAAGAGCCGGGCGAGCAGCGGATCTCCACTGCTTGCCCGGCTCTTTGCTTCGTTGAGGATGAGGGAACTTAGACGATCTGGAAGGTTTCAGTCGTCTGAGCGATGGGTGGATTTGTTGTAGCGTCGGCCTCCATAACCAGGGTGAAGGAGGTAGCAGTCTGGGGCATCAAGAAAGCTATAGTCCCGGAGCTGGTAGTGTGGGCGGCGAACTGTGTGGGCAGCGAGTAGGTCGAGTCGGGTGTCTGTGAAGTAGCACCCGCTTGCAGGCGCATAGAATCACCTGGGTAGATACTTACATTGTCAGCAGTGTTGTTGACCACAGCAAATGTCATGATGATATAGGCGTTGTTTGCGCTCGCCTGCTTACTGGTCGCAGAATAGCAATAGCTGCGTGTAGCGGTTTTAAGCGTCCAATTGAGTCCGTCGTATATGAAGGCTGTATTGGGGCTGATGGTCTTATCCTGATATTTGCTCAGGTCTGCTGTGGAGTGGAGTGGTACGTCCATCTGGTTCTCCTGGGCTGTGCCGAGGCGCAGGACTAGCTGACTGAGCGTGACCTGTTTGGTCAGCGAAAAGTCTATCCAGTTGGTCCGACTGACGCCAGCAGCGGGGCTAGTTGAGTAGAGCTGGTTTGAGCTTTGGACGCTACTTCCATCGGGCAGGAGGAGTAAGACTACTTCGTATTCCGCATAGATAGCGTTAGAAGGCGAAGCGTTAGTTTCATGCAGGTTGATGCGGACGGCGATCGGTGGATTTGTGCTCGTGTCGTCGGTGAAGTTGCTGGCTTCCTGGGCAGAGATGATTGTGAAATTGACGCCTGCATACGTGATTTTAAGGTTAAGCGGCTCGGTTGTTGCGGCGGGCGCAGACGGGGTTGTGCCGCTCTGTGGCGTTGTGCCAGTTCCCGGCGCTGTGGTGGGCGCTGTGGTGTTTGTATGCGTCGTAGAAGTAGGGGTGGTGCGGCTCTTCAAAAAGATAAAGCCTGCGATGCCTGCGACAAGGATGAGGAGCAGGACGATGCTGGTAATCAGACAGCCGCGTCCACGTTTGGGTTTTTGCGCATAGGCTGGAACAACGTATGAGCCTGCGGACGGAACCCCTGACTGGGGAAGCGCGGCTGGTGGTTGATTATAAGCGGGTTTTTGCTGTGGATAAGACGGAGCACTGGGCGTTTGTGGATAAGACGGAGCGCCGGGTGTGCTGTTTCCGTAGGGATTGAAAGTTGAAACAACCGGTGGAGGTGGAGGTGGTGTCATCTCCTGTCCATCGGTTGGATAGGAGTAGAACGAGCGATCCGAGCCTGGGACCGGGTTACCGGCGGGTAGAACAGTTGGGAGAACGCTGCCAGCACCCGGTGTATTCGGTGAATACTGCTGGGTGGGCGCACTGGTATCCATATCGCGCCTGGCTTGCGGCATTTGTGAAGCGGCGGTTGGAGCGCCCGACTCTGATCCTTGAGTCGTGCCGCAATTTGTACAAAAGCGCTGATCGGCTTGCAGAGGCGCTCCGCAGTTTGAGCAATATTGAGTTGGTCGCTGTGCCACGTGTTTGTCTGCTTTCTTAGGATGTCTAGTTAATTTGAAAGGTAGTTGAAGCCTCTCCACTTGTCCCAGGGTCTTGCGACAAAAGGATTAACGTGCAGGCGTTATTCTTTTGGGGGACGAGGAAAGTGACAGTTCCGGTCATGCCCATTTCACCCGCAGTAAAGGAGACAGGCAGGGTCGTATCTGTCGGCGAGAAGCTCTGTCCGGCGATTTGTACTCGCACATAATCAAACGCTGAACCGGTGATGGCGGTTTGTGAAAGTGTATTATCGACTTTCAGGGTTAAGATCAGGAACCTCGTGCCGTTTGCCGCTTGCTCGCCTGGAATACTCAGACTAGTTGTCGCGCTGGTCAGCGTCCAGTTCAGGCCGAAGTAGAACAGCGTGCCGTTCTGTTGGCTGGTCTTGGGCTGAGACTGATCGACGTTGGCCTGCCCGGTCAGAGGGATCTGAAGCTGAGCCTGGCTGGCGGTGCCGAGCTGAAAGATGAGCCTGGAGAGAGTACCGCCATTAGCAATTGGGAAATCGATGATGCTGGTTTGGGTTGCTCCTGGCGCGATGACGCCCTTTGATTTGACATAGTCGGGCGCGATCGCGGGCGCACCCTGCTCAAGCAGACGTGCGCTTGCATTATAGTCCCAATGAATAACTGCGGTTGTTTTATTCTGTTCTTGTAGATTTAGACGCAGCATGCCATTATTTGCGGTATGTGGATCATCAAGAAAATTTTGAGCCTGACGTGCATTGAGAATGATAATATCGATGCCCAGATAATTTACCGGTGTATTCAGATTAGTCGTTTTGATCGCCGACTGGGTTGGAGCGATGCCGGGGACGTGTCCACCGGAGAGCGAGTAGGCGAGGTATCCGCCGCCGCCGAGCAGCAGCAGGACGACGAGCAGTATCAGGACGACTCCCAGGCGTCGTTTGCGTGCAGGTCTGGGTGCAGGCGCAGGAGCCTGTAGTTCTGGTGGATTATTCCAGACCTGGGTGCCGGGCAGAGATGCGGGATTGCCAGCGAGATTGTCGGGAGCGTTCCAGACCTGGGTGCCGGGCAGAGATGCGGGATTGCCGGGCGTATTTGGTCCTGCCATGACGGTTGGGTCCGGGGTAATCGGTGTAATCATCGTAGGGAAATCTTCCACATCTGCTCCACCTGTAACATCCACACCGGCCTGTGGGGTCTGGCTAGTGGTCCAGGGAGGTGGAAAAGCAGGTGTGGATGGGTTGAATGCAGGAGGGAGTGTTTGCCTTTGTGGCTGCACCTGGTAGGGAGCCGGGGCAGCTTCTGTGGCTGCCTCTGCCAGCTGAGTATGGCCAGGTCCTCCCTGGTTTTGTCCCGGATAACCTGGCATGGCTTCAATCGGGAGACCGCAGATCGGGCAGTTAGGGATATTTGCCCTGAGCGGTGTCCCGCATTGAGGGCAAAAATGTGGTAAAGCCTGTGCCATTGGTCGATTCCTTTCAGCTTACCTGGATAGAGGTCGATTTTGTTCACATTGTATCATGGGGACAAAAGAGAGCTATGATATAGTTCACTTAGTGAGCCGCAACTCCTGTCCACATTCGCAACAATAGCGGGCAGCAGGGAGGATGGGCTGCGATGTTGAGCAGTCCGGGCAAACGTAGCGCAGTTGTGTGCGGCAATAGACGCAGTATTTCCAGCTTGCCTGCACCTCATTCTGGCAGGTTGGACACTGCTGGTGGTTTGCACGTATCTCGGGCAGAAAGGGCATGTCGGTTAGCTGATTAGATGTGCGTGTAGGGAGTGGCGGCATCCAGTTTGCAGCTATGCCTGGTAGAGTGGGCAGAGGTGAGAAGGCTGGCGGCACCTGATTGTTGGTGCGTGCCTCCTGGCGTAGGGTTGGTGGGAGCGTGTCTACGAGCAATGGACTCAAGGTAGATGGCGGGTGCAGACTCAGTTCCAGGCGTTTTTTGCCTGGATCGATGCTTTTGATGTAGAGCTGCATCTGCTGGTCAAGAGTAAAGGCCGCTGTGCTTGTTCCCAATTCAAATGTATAGACTATGCCCTCGAGGCGGGGTTCCACCTGCACAAACACGCCGAAATGTGTCACGCGTGACACGCTGCCTTGAACTGCCTGGCCCGGCGTATAGCGCGTTTCCGCGTCCTGCCAGGGGTCCTGTTCGATCGGTGAGTTTCCCAAAAGTGCTCTCCTTTTTGCATGAGTGGCTTTGCTTTACGCTGCTTACTATGGTAGAGTGGTCTGACCAGGGCTATGCAAAAGTCATCAGAAGCAAGGGTGCAGGCGACTGGTCACATGAACTTTGTCAGACCAAAAAGTTATAATAAAATATGGAATTGAAATAATCCTGGATCGTAGTATAATGTTGTCCATTGGCCTATGTAAAGAGATTGTGAAAAACCTTTGGCTTAGTCCTTGCGAAGCTTGTTTTGCGAGACACATGTCCCATCTACCCATGTTTTAGTTGCTTGAAAACCTATCTACACTTTATAATACTAAGCAGCATTGTATATTAAAGGGATACCAGTGAGAAACGACGAACAGCAGCCGCCACAGGGACCACAGTCCCCATCGCAATATCCGGGCCGCCCATATAATCAGGAGCCACCGCCTCCGTATCCACCTGCGGGTCCGCCCTCCTACCCTCCCGCGGGGCCGCCACCTGGCTATTATCAGGCGAAACCTGCGCCACAAGACCAGCCTGTTGGGAATCCGCTGCCGGCCTATCCTGTAAATAACCAGTATCAAAATGCTTCTGGTGATCTACTGGATCAGATAGACAATCCTCAAGCTAACTTTGCCGAGGAGTCGTACTATCCAGATCTAACTATGGATATGGGTAGCTCGCTTGGTTACAGCCAGAGCATCCAGTATCATGCGATCAGTATGGCGCAGCCCACGCAGTCGATGTCATTGCCACGTTTGCACCAATCGCGCCTTCAGCAATTGCGTGAGGAGCGTATGCGTCGTCAGCAGCGGCGTATGAACCCCGACGCGACGACAGTGATTCGACGCAAGAAGCCGGGTGATAACCAGGCGGCTTTCCTGCCGGGGGCGATCCCTGGTTCTGGCGGAGCCACGATTGAAGCGCCTTTTGACCCCTATGCTGTGCCGCCCTCGCCGTTGCCGGGTGGTCCAGCGCAGGGTGGATTTGTAGTTCCACAGGCTGGCGTAGTCTTGCCGCCAGCCGCCGAGCCGGCGCAGGATACAGGTTTAATCCAGCGTATAAAAGTGGCGCGGGCCTCCTCGTTAATCAGTGGGGCGTTGATGATCAGCAGCGTGCTTGGTCTGCTGCAAACCTTTCTCTTTACCTATGTCTTTGGTGCCAGCAGCGACGGCGATGCCTATTTGCAGGCCTATCTCATTCCTAACCTGATCTATACTGTGGTCGCAGGTGGTGCGCTCAGTTCAGCATTTATTCCAGTTTTCACATCCTATGCGGTTGGGCGGAAAGACGAGAAAACCGCCTGGCATATTGCTAGTAGCGCCTTAAACATTTCGGTTGTGGTGATGATCGCTTTTTCGGTCATCGGAGTTTTTCTTGCGCCGATACTTGTACCGATCTATAGCCACGGTTTTAAGCCGGCCGAGATAGATTTGATTGTAGTGCTCACGCGTATCATGCTGATTCAGGCGATTGTGCTGGGTTCGGGCGTGATTATCGGTGCAGTTTTGAATACCAAGCAGGATTTCGCGCGGACGGCGTTGGGGACTGTGCTCTATAACATAGGTCTAAACCTGGGCTTGATCCCCGGCTTCTTGCTGACGTTTCATGAGCGCACCACCTCACCCGCCGATGCGGCGGTCTATGCTGCCACCTGGGGCGTGGTATTGGCGGCGATTTTGCAGATCGGCGTACAGATCCCCGGTCTTTTCAAGGTCAAGATGCGCTATACGCTTGCCTTTGACTGGCGGCATCCGGGTGTACGGCAGATCTATCGGCAGATGATTCCCCGCGTGATCAATGCGATTATGCTCTCATTTAGTACAGCGGTTGATCGTTTTCTGCTCTCATTTCTCAGTACAGTTGTTGCGGCCCAATTGCTCACCGGGTTGATCAACGAGTACTTTCAGGCTTTCTCCATTCTGCTGCTGCCTGTTTCGATCTTTGGCTCATCCGTCTCCACGGCTGCCTTCCCGACGCTGGCGGGCTATGTATCGCGTGGGAGGTATGATCGGGTGCGCACGATTATCCTGGAGACCTTGCGTGGCATTCTCTTTCTGACCATTCCCTCGGGCGTAGGTATGGCCGTTCTCTCCTTTCCGATTGTCCAGACCTTGCTTGAACACGGTAACTTTACCTTGCAGGCCGCGCAGTTCACGGCGGTCGCCCTGCTCTTTTTTGCGATTGGTCTGCCTGCTCTGGCTGCGGTAGAGATTCTGACGCGTTCTTTCTACGCCTTGCAAGATAGTCGCACGCCGGTCACTATCAGCGTTGCGCAATTTATCTTGAAGATAGCCCTCAGCGTTATTCTCATCAATATGGCGACCTTTGGTATTCAATGGGGGATGGGTGCGCTGGCCTTCTCGACAGCGATTGCCAGTATCCTGGAAGCGTTTGTGCTCTTCATCTTGCTTTCGCAGCGCATCGGTGGTTTTGACCAGAAAGCGCTCCTGGCCTTCCTGGGACGTGTCTTCCTGGCTTCCGGCGCAATGGCATTTGTCCTATTGATAGTGCGCCCATTGCTTGATAGCGCCATTGATACAACCAGCATGCAGAAGCTCTTTATCCCCGGCATCCTCATGGCTTTGTTTAAACTATTGATCGAACTAGGAGCGGGTTCGATCACCTTCCTGGTCGTGGCGCGTCTGCTGCATATGGAAGAGATGAACTCCGGCCTGGTGCGCCGTGTGTTGAATATGTTGCGAATTCCCTGGCTGTGAGCCAGATGATCGTCAAGCATGCTTATCGTCTTGTTTGTAAAGCAGAAGCGTGGAGGTTCAAGTAGTGGCCTGAACCTCCACGCTTCTGCTTTAGATTGGGTGCTCGCGGGGTGAAACAGGCAAACAGGCTGCTTACGCCTGTTTCCTGCTCCCAGCGCAGGTTGACTAATTACTTAACCGAACCGTCATAGATACCCATGATCGTGTTTAAGAACTTGACGGCCTCGTCTTTTTGCCGCTGGAACGAGTTACGTCCAATGATCGAGCCAAAGCCGCCGCCATCGCGGATCGCGCGTGCTTCGTTGAAGACCTCGTCATCAGCGGCGGTTGCGCCACCGGAGAAGATCACGATTCTGCGACCATCGAAAGAACTCTGGACCACGTGGCGGACACGCTCGGCCAGGGTTGAGATGGGGATCTCGTATTTCTGGTAGACCTTTTGCGCCTCGACCAGTTCGACTTTGGCGCTTGGGAGCTTGACTTTAATCACATGTGCGCCCAGTTGAGCGGCGATCTGAGCGGCGTAGGTCACCACGTCGATGGCGGTCTCGCCCTCTTTGCTCAAAGAGCTACCGCGAGGATAGGACCAGACCACGACAGCCAGACCAGCCGCCTTCGCTTCGGCGGCCATCTTGCGCAGTTGTTCATACATGGTCGTGCGCTCAGAGGAACCAGGATAGATCGTAAAGCCGACGGCCACGCAACCGAGGCGGAGCGCGTCTTCCACGCCTGAAGTAATCGCTGAGATTGGATCGCGCTCATCGTTCAAGACATCGTGGTTATTGACTTTTAGAATAAGCGGAACCTCACCAGCGTAGTCGGCGGTCCCAGCTTCCATCGACCCCAGAGGGGCGGCATAGGCGTTACAGCCGGCCTCAATGGCCAGTTGAATATGGTAGCGCGGATCATATCCGGCGGGATTCGGCGCGAAACTGCGTGCCGGGCCATGTTCAAAGCCCTGATCTACAGGCAGAATAACCATCTTGCCTGTCCCGGCCAGGCGTCCATGATTGAGCATACGCGCCAGGTTAGTACGTACACCCGGATTTTCGCTGGCGTACCAGCTTAGTATTTCACGAATGCGATCGTTCATCACTTTTTTCCTTTACCACTCATCATTGTGTGAATTTTAGCAGATAAGTAGTGGCATTTTATTTTATCACGAATTTGCCCCCAGGGGTAGAGACTTTTAGATAGAGGCCAGGGCTACTTCATTCTCCGCAAGCCTCTGGCTTGCGACCACCGCCCCAGGGTTTTGCTTTTATTCCGGGCGTGGGGGCTGCACGGCGAGAATGAAGTAGTCCTGAGAGAGAGGTTCCCGTATTCATAGAACGAAATTGCCCTACCCCAGAGAGTAAAAGTGTAGCATGTGAAATATGTTCGCCGCAGGCGAAGTACCTGTGAAAACCCCATCTGTTGGGTTTGTTACCAGGTTTTGAGCAAATGTGCAACCTTCCCGCTAGAAGTGATCTCGTAGCGTACGCGATCGGGGTTGATATCCGCCATCTGAGCGGCTTTATCGGCGGCAATCACGATATCGCGTGGGTGGACTATCTGCCAGACGCGGGCGACCGCCTGGGGGGCCTGGATGCGATAGACATAGCGGCGTTGAATCCTGGCTTTTTGGGCCTGGAGATCGGCTTTGCCAAAGTACTCTTTAGCTTTGGGGTCGTCGAGGTAGGGATCAACTACTTCAAAGATACGCGGCGTTCGCTTCAGACCAGGCTGTCCCAGGTAGAGAAAAACGACAGGTTTGTCGTCAGCGATGGCAATTGCGGTGCGAATGACTGCGTCATTGCGTCCATTTTCAAAAGTCAGGACGGCCAGCACCGAACCGGGCATACGCCCCTCGACGCCTGTAGTAACCACCACTGGCAGTCGTCCTTGCTTTTTGCTGATGTTGTAGTTTATTAGAGCTACCCCCATGCCAAGTGCAGCCACCGAACCGCCGAAGATAGTTGCCAGCGGTTTGGCGATCAGATTCGTACCCCAGGCCAGGATAACCAGAAACGTAGTCAGAATGCCCAGCCAGAAGTCCAGCGAGTGCCAGATCTGTCCCAGGCGCTGCTGCCAGCTCGTGGCATGAACAGCCATGTGCGCAATCGCGTCGACCTCCAGGCCGTTTGTCGCGACCGTTCCATTGGTGTGTGCGATGCCCTGCGATATCTCTTCCGCGTCTTGCATAAGGACCGTACTGGAGAGATCGGCGCTTTGCCGGCCGTTCTGGGCCTTCAAACTGCGCGAGATCTGACGAGCGGCTCGACGTTCGCGCGTGCGTACGATATCGAGGCCCAGGCAGGTTAATGAGAATGCGCCCAGCAGACCAAAGGCGTACATATCGCCCAGCAGGTCGATGCGACCATTGACGGCAATCAGGATAATAATCGGGATACCCGTGGCCAGTGCTATCGAGTAGTGTGGGGTATTGCGCAGTTTGTTGCGCTTGAGAATGACGCTTGGAAAGAATTCCATGCGGGAGAGTGCCATAAACACGTGATACGCGCCAATAATAGCGGTATTACTGGCGAAGACCAGCAGCGCACCGGCACTGATCGCGACCTCTCCCTGGAGCAGCGATCCCCACCAGCCTCCCCAATGGTCACCCAGGAGCGAGATAAGCTGATTCTGCAACACCGGGTCCTGAGCGTATTTCGGCAAGAGAATGGTTGAAAAGATAGTGAGCAGCGGGCTGGTCAGGCCGATAGTGATGACAACCAGAAAGAGAGCAATCCCAGCGACCTTTTTGCGCGGCGTTTTCATAACCGGCGCAAGCTGTGAAATACTTTCCAGTCCCGAGAAAGCCAGGAACGACCCTGCAAAACCCACAAGCAGTTCCTGAATACTGAGCGAGTGGCACCTGAACATCTGCCCGAAAATACCGAAAAATTCGCTTAGTGAGATATGCGAAAAGACAGTGAACAGGATTGCCAGGTCGCTGATGAAAGCAATAATTGCGCCAATCAG
Organism: Ktedonobacteraceae bacterium; assembly: GCA_034437695.1. Classification (GTDB taxonomy): domain Bacteria; phylum Chloroflexota; class Ktedonobacteria; order Ktedonobacterales; family Ktedonobacteraceae; genus Paraktedonobacter. Next base: position 2,087 of record DAOTTJ010000347.1, on the reverse strand, counting down.
GCTGACTTTCGCGCTCTCACTGATGCCGACCCAGTTGAGTATGCCCAGCAGGACCAGTACAGCTACGGCCAACCAGAGCGTGTAAGGACCAATAGCTGGGGCCACCACCGCTACATAAATCATTCCCGACAGACAGCTGATCGAGGCTGTCAGGAAGTAATCTACTAGAATAAACATGCCGCCGAGCGCCCCGACCCAGTGGTTCATGGCCTGGGCTGCTACGGTAACGACACCTCCACCCTGTGAAAATCGTTGGGTTACTTCGGAGTATTTGAGGGTCAGGAGGACAAAGACGGTCATCGTCAGAAATACAAAGAAGCCGGCGAGGCTTCCGACCGTCAGGTAAAGAATCCCAGGGACATAGTACACGGAGGTACCAATATCAGCAAAAACAACCGCCCAGCAGAGAATAGGGCCAAGCCGAGATGCATCGGCGTGTCCGTGATCGTCTTCATGGGCTAACTCCATTGATCCATGTGTAACAGATTCCTGTGCCATAATCATCCTTTGTTTGTGAGGAGACCAGTCACGTCTAAGAGAGTACGGTTGCTCGTCTGATGTGGATAGCAACTATACCTTTTCGATAGTTTAGCACAGCACTTCCTGGTCAAGCAAGATCGTATTTCCAATCTACAGAGCTATGCAAAAGTCATCAGAAGCAGGGGTGCAGGGGACGGCCGGTCCCCTGCCGGAGCGCGGAGGTGTCCTCGCAAAAACCTCTTGTTCCTCTTTTGCCCGCCGCCGTAAGCTTTGAACAGTCCTGTCCAATCTAAATCTCTTTTTTTAAAGAAGCTTATCATGAAGGTAGATAATTCCATGAAAAGCTCAGAGGTGATGGTAGCTCCTTGAGAAGAGGAACTTGCTGATCATTATACATCAATTCTGGTAAGATGCGGTCGCTTCAGTCGGTGTTTTAATGCGGAGTTTATGAGCCATCTCTGATGTTATCCGGGCAAAAAAGGTTTTTCGGGGCGAAACCTCCCAGCCTAGAGTAAAAGTGTAGCAAAGCGTTTCTCAGGCGTATAGAATGCGCCTGAGAAACGCCTTGCTACACTTCTATTGCTTCGATCCCACCGTGGGAAGTGGCAGAAGAGTGGGTTCGTGGTCGCTCAGGGACGGTCTGGTGGGAACCTGGGAGTACGCTGGTAAGCGGCTGGTCCAGGTGAGGCGTGCGCGGCATTGCCTGTAGCTATCGGTAGCGCCTGTAATTCCCGTAGTAAGGGGTCGAGCGGACCATTGCTGGGTGCTGGCCATTGGACTGATTGACCCTGGCGTGCGGCGTGGATCAGTGAAGTCAGATGGGTGATATCGCGTAGCAGGCGGTATGCGGCCTCTTCGGTCTGGCGGCTACTCTGCAAACGGGCGAAAAGTGTATTAAGCGCGGCGCTGATGCGCCAGAGTGCGTTGTCTTGTGTCAGAGAAGCGTTAGCTGTGAAGTTGCCATTTGCCGCTTTGGTCAGAACAGAGAGCAATTCCTGAATGCCATCTTCTAACTGTTTTTTCTCCTCGGCGATGGAAGCTTGCAGATCGGCGATCAGTTGTGTGCGGTCAGCGCGTTGAATAGCCTCATCGGCGGAGCGCACGGCCAGCCAACTGAGCAGACCGGCTCCCAACTGGATAATGATCGGACGGGCATACGCGATAGTTGCGCCGTGCCACTGAGCAATCAGTGCATCCAGATCAAGTGTATGAGGCAGGCGATAAAAGTCACCCAGGATAAAGGCGATGTGCAGGGCCATAAACAGCCACAAGAATTGGCGACGTAGCAGAACGCCAGCGGTGATCAAAGGGAAAACAAAGAGATCGAAAGTTAGTAGCCAGCCGCTGCCAAGACCGCCGTGGGCTGTGAGCAGAGCACCCTCAAGCGCGGCATCCATCGAGAGGATCAGGAGGAGAGCTGCGACCACCTGTTGGCCGGCGCGGTTAAAGATGAGCGCGATGAGCGCCATGCCCATAATCGTGCCTATGCCCATCGCGGTGCCTATATCAAAGGCCTGCTGTAAAATTAAGAGCGGTGCAAAAAATACGAAAGGCGCAATATAGCTGGTTAACTGCGCGTGCCTTAGATGTTCGCGCTCGGCAGGATC
>DAOTTJ010000346.1:0-4059 GCA_034437695.1 Ktedonobacteraceae bacterium | reverse complement strand
GTCACTGCACCGTCGCTGAGACGAAAAACCGAGCCGTGCCAGGGACAGGTGACGCTCCCATTCTGACAGGTCCCTTCGTTGAGCGGTCCCCCGGCGTGCGAACAGGTGGCGGCCAGCGCGTAGATCTTCTTGCCCTCTTTCCAGAGAACGACCGGGATACCCTGCGCATCCACACGCTTCAACTCTTTCTCAGGCAGATCCACCGCCTTCATGACGCTGACGAAATCGTCTGAACCACCCTCCCACGCGACGTGATTGACGCCCACACCTTTAGCAAAGCTTAATTCGCCGCCGAGAAAGGCCGCTACGGTCATCAGTGCGTACCCAACGCCCGAAAACGCCATGCCCGCCCGACGCTTGCCCCCGAGACGCAGTCCGAGCGAAACGAGATTGGCCACAAGCGAGCCGCTATTCAGCAAGGCGTGAGCCATACCGACGCGCCGATCGGTGGCATCGGTTTCGCTCCAATCGACCAGACCAGTCACCGCCGAGGCTCCGGCCCCCAGCAAACCCAGGACGAGCGTTACATCGGCGGCCCGCGCCATATCAGGGCTTTCGGATGCCACCCAGAGCCAGTCAAGGAGCATCGTTGTGGTCCACGAACCGACTGGGATGTCGGTGATGGTCGGGTGCAACGGGTGGCCCAGCCATGTCCCGTGCAGGATATCTTTGACGCGCCTCACTGGCGCAAAAGCCGAGATCGAGTGCAGCCAGTTCTGTAGAGGGTCGGCGAGCGTGTCCAGCCACTGCTGGCTCTCAATAACCGTGCCACTCCAATGGCGCAACGATGGACTCAATGGCGGGGTCTCTACCCAGCTCGTTGGGGTCTTAGCGGTAGCTTTTGTAGGTGTTGCCATATTCCTCGATTTCCTTCCTCTCTCGCAGCATGTGTGCTCTCTATGTAATACTATTGAGCACGCCATTTAGTGACTCAACAACATCGCTCCACTTAGCGGCTCAGGGCCACGCAAATCGGATAGCGAAAGTGATATCATCATAGGAAAGCGCCGTTATAGCATAAACGAAAAGGAGATAGCGTCTGCGTCCTTCTATGACGAGGGGACACGCAGCCGTAGATACACATATGAAAATTGGTATTGGCCTTCCGGCCGCTATTCCGCAGGTGAGCGGCTCCTTTATTTTGGATTGGGCCAGAGCAGCCGAGGCGGGACCTTTCAGCAGTCTGGCCCTGGTCGACCGCGTGGTCTACGGCAACTACGAGCCACTGATTACGCTGGCCGCCGTCGCGGCTGTCACACAACGCGTACGCCTGATGACAACCGTGCTTCTGGCTCCGCTGCGTCCGGTCGCGCTCCTGGCCAAGCAGTGCGCCAGCCTCGACGCACTTGCGGACGGACGCCTGACGCTCGGTCTGGGGGTCGGAGCCAGACCCGACGACTTCACGGCCACCACGGCTGCGTTTCACACGCGAGGCAAGGATTTCGACCAGCAACTGGCCGCGCTGGCGCAGATCTGGTCGGGTCAGCCGATGAACGCTGAGGTCGGTCCCATCGGACCAGCCCCAGTGCAGGCCGGCGGACCAGAGGTCCTGCTCGGAGGCTATGCTCCACCAGCCGTGAAACGTCTGAGTAGCTGGGGCAATGGCTTTATCGTGGGCGGCGGTAATCCCCAAGTCGCAGATCAGTTCTTCCGCCTGGCCGAAGAGACCTGGCAGGCGGCTGGCCGACCCGGCAAACCGCGCCTGGTCGGGTGTGCGTACTTAGGTCTGGGCGAAGGTGCCGCCGAGAAGGGCGCAGCCACGATCCTCGACTACTATTCGTTCGCCTCGGACCGTGCGCAACTGCTCGCCAAATCTCTGCCCACCACCCCCGAACAGGTACGCAACGTGGCTCAGGCCTTCAGGGAGATCGGGACCGACGAGTTGATCTTCTGGCCCACCATCGCCGAGATGGACCAGATCACGCGCCTGGCAGATGCAATCGGCGGCTAACTGTCCAATCCTGTCAGCAGTGGGCGCAAGCCTTTCTGGTGGTTCCACCACTGGAAAGGCCACGCGATGATTGATCGGAACAAACACATTACTTTTTTCTTGCATGGTGTTTCACCGTTCTAGCGTCAAAGAGACGCGCTTCCACCGCATGCAAAAGACGTTGACGCAGTCCAGAGAGGTTAACTGGCCAGATCTTCGGTAAACCATATAGATCCATTTGATTCAATGTAAAGACCAATCCCGATGCGGTGGAGGGTAGTGCTGAAGAGGTGGATGCGATGCCAGCCATCGGGCGCTTCGTGGGCCATGCTCTCCTGGACCGAGGCCACACCGGCCCAGGCCGTGGGGTATGGTCCAGCCTCGCCGATATTTTCTCCGCAGTCGCTCAAACCGGCGAACCCCTCGTTGGCCAGGCGTTGACACGGCGCACTGCCATCGGGGCAGGTATGGCTGAAGCCACAGTGGACCATATTCCAGCTATGCAGGAGCGCCCCCGAGGCCAGGGTGCTGTTCCAGGCAAAAAGCGGCAACCCACACGCAGCGCGGTCGTGATTGATCAGTGCAAAGAGCTGGCTAGTGAGAGTCTGGGCCTCGCTAGAGGTCGGCGCTGAACCATAGGGAGCAGCCAGCGAGCCGTTCCTGGCCGGAATGCGGGTGGTGTCGGTGCTATAGGTCAAGCAGGCCGAGACGGGTGTTTGGGGACGAGAGTTCGGCGTCGGTGGGAGGGGAGCCGGGGTAGGAGTTGGCGTCGTTTGCTGGCTCGGAATCGAGAGTGCGGGTACCGTTGGGACAGGTGAAGAGACCAGGCCGCCACGGGCAACCGCGTAGCTCTCACCGCCATTCGACGAGAAGGTTTGTGTAGGCGACGGCGACCCACAGGCCGCCAATAACAGGCTCACACCCACACACACGCAATAAACGATCCAGAGACTTTTTTTCACAGAGATCAGCCTTCCTATCAACGCACTTTCTTTGCACCACAGCGTCTATTGTACCATTCTGATGCATCTCTACTCGCACAACGCAGTACTTTTGGCTTAATCCATACAAGGATGTAGATCTAATCTTCTTCTGGCCGAGGCGCGAGACTGTGTGCAAAGCCTGCACCTTCCTCGCCAACCGACAAGTCGCCCTTTGCTCTCCTCACGAGCCAGCGCAGCGTTTGGAGTCAGACAGAGGCCGACCAGACCGCGAAACCGTTTGCGGCACTTGCGACGACTGCTGTTCACCAAACAAGGACTGCGCGGGCGTTCGTGACGCGAACCACCGCGAGAGAGACGCGGACGAGGAGTGACAGGTCAGGGGCTGACGCTATGCTGTCACTCTGACTCGTCGGGCGAGAGTGTGTGGTGCAGAATCAGGCGAGCGCGGTGGGTTGGTACGTCAGAGCGGCCACGCCCGACGTAAAGATCTTTGACTCGACGAGCTTCATGCCCTTGCCAGCGCTCTCCAGGGCGAAAAGGTGCTTGCCTTTGCCAACGACTATCGGATAGATCAAGAGCCGATACTCGTCGATGAGGTCGTGCTGCATCAAGGTCTGGATCAGTTCAGCGCTGCCGAAGACGATAATATCTTTGCCCGGCTGCTGCTTTAGGGCTTCCACTTCCTGCGCAATATTCTGGTTGAGCCGGTGCGAGTTATTCCACTCAAGCTCTGTCAGGGTGCTTGAGACGACATATTTGGGATAGCTGTTCATCATATCGGCGTATGCGCCCGCCTGCTCAGTCATATGTGGCCAAGCGGCGGCAAAGCCCTCGTAGGTCACGCGTCCCAGCAGGAGCGCGTCGCTGGCGGCCAGTTCGGCAAACTTAAACTGGCCTTGATCCTCGCTCCAGCAATTCAAAGACCATTCGTTGGGTGCTTCCATAACGCCATCGAGCGAGACAAACATTGATACAATTATTTTTCTCATTGGGTTCCTTTTCTTCATTCAATCAATGGTAGCAATACACTCTTGCTCTAACTATGAGTCATCCCTGATTTTGTCCAATCAGGACAACTATCCTGCTTGTGTTGCCTGTCGCCGCAGGCGACGGGCAACACAAGCAAAAAAAAGGTTTTTCGGGGACACAGCCCCCGAACCCCCAGTCAGAGGACTGCCGTCCTCT
>DAOTTJ010000345.1:0-6697 GCA_034437695.1 Ktedonobacteraceae bacterium | reverse complement strand
GCTTGAGATGCGTGAGCGGACCCTGAAGTGTCTTCAGCGTTTTCAGGACGCGGTGGCCGGTCGCGAGTTGACACGCGTGCTGATGGTGAGCATGGAGTTGAGCGAGGTGGCGAATCAGATGGTACTTGAGGCGTATGCTCTGGGGGTTGATCCGCGTCTGGATCTGGAGCCGATCCCCAAATAGCATCGGGTGAGGCGGGGATTAGGAAGGAGCACTCCTATGCACCAGTTTGATAAACAAGCCCGCCAGTATGCTGAGAGACTTGTGGCTGCATTAAAACAGGAAGGGTGCCTTTCCCAGCCGTTGGTAGAAGCCGCGTTTCGATCCGTGCCACGCCATGTCTTTCTTGACCACTTCTTCCGCCGGGAGATCCGTGCAGGGAAAGCGCAGGTGCAAGAAGTACGTCAGGAGTCTTCTCTTTCTCTCGATGCCTAGTTCCAGGCAATCTATGCCAACCAGGCTTTGGCAACTGTGTATGCGCCTGACGGAACGGCGATCAGTTCCAGCTCTGCGCCTGATGCGATGGCCTATATGTTAGAGGCGTCCGATCTGACTCGTGGCTTGCATGTCCTGGAAATTGGGACGGGAACAGGCTATAATGCGGCTCTGCTCGCCTCTATCGTGGGGAGCCACGGACACGTATGGACCGTGGATATCGATAGTGATCTTGTCAAGACGGCGGCACGGCGGCTGTGCGATGTGGCCGGGTCATGCGTTTCCGTCTATGCAGGCAATGGATTGGAAGGGTATGCGTCTGCTGCGCCGTACGATCGCATTCTGGCAACTGGTAGTACCTCGATGGTTCCTTTTTCCTGGCTTGAGCAGGTACGACCCGGCGGGATTATCCTCATGAGGTTGATCGGGGAAATGGGTGTGCGCGTTTCTCAAGCTCGTCAAACAAGATCCAGGGCTGGCGGCTTCTGGGCGTTTTCTTTCTCGCTCGGAATTTATGGAGTTGTACGAAGCGGGGACGTATCCGCGCAGACGTGCGGCACTGGTTGGCCAGTATATCGCGCGGAATGTCTCCATGCAGCAGTTATGTACACACGCGGATTTCGACCTTTCCGTGCTGTGGAAACGGGTTTCGATTTTGCCCTCCAGCTTGCCTTTCCCCTGATGTCCTTTGCCTCAGCTTTTGTGAATCCCGTATGTCCCTGTTTAATCGATCTGGCATCAGATACTATGCTGCTTTTTCGCCCCACAGAAGCTGAGCAGTTTCAAGTCGAAGTGCGCGGCGATCCTCATCTGTGGGAACAGGTTTTGGCCGTCTATGACAAATGGGTAGCATGGGGACAACCGGATGTACAAGCGTATCATCTGCATATTGATGCAAGTGGGAGACAGGTTGTCACGCTTATACCAGCGCCTTTGCAGAAGCAAGCACACACCTGGGTTATTTACGAGCCGGAGTTGCCCGATACTTCTGCTTCTTTTTTTGAAGATGAAAGCAGAATGTGAAGGTAACGAGCAGAGTCATGTTCAGCGGGCGAGACTACACAGTGAGCATGAATTAGCCCTGGCGCACTATCAGTAGTTCTACTGGAGAGGCGAATATGCTATACTGGCCGCACTATGAAATTAGCACTGAGAATTACCCCACAGAGAAGTACCCAGTATGCGACGATGGCCACAGTCCTGGCTGCGCCGGAGCTGCTGGCGAGTCCACTGGGCGCGACGATTGCGACGGTCGAGCAGACGCGTCTGGGTGGTCAGGAGTATCTGCTGGTTGAACTACTACAGGGTGACGGCGACCAGGACGAGTTGTTGAGCACCTGGATGCGTCTATTGCCGCGTCTGAGCGCGACCGGCGAAGGCTACGAATATTTTACTTCGCTCGCCGCGCTGGAGGGTCCTTTTTTACGTCCATTGGAGCCTGACTTTGTTCCGTTTGTCCCGCTGGAGATGGCCGAGGTGCGCCGCTATAAAGGCAAGACTAACGAACTGTTTACGCGCGTGCTGCTGAATATGGCGATCTTCGCGGGGGCCTACGCTGAGCAGTTTGATACGCGGCTGCGCGTCCTTGATCCGCTGGCTGGCGGTGGGACGACGCTCTTTCATGCGCTGGCAATGGGCTATGACGCCTTTGGTATCGAGCATAGCCGTCAGGATGTTGAGAGTAGCGAGGTCTTTGTGCGGCAGTACTTTCAAGGCGAGCGTATCAGCTATAAAGAACTGAACGAGAAGGGACGTAGAGCGGGACAACGCATTCAATTTGAGGTTGGGCGCAAAGGCGATACGCGCACGCTCGTCCTGGTCCACGGAGAGACCGCGCAGGCCGTGCAACACCTGCACGAAGTGCCGGGCGGACCTCGCGTCCACGCGATCGTCGCCGATCTGCCCTACGGCATTCAACACTTTGGCGAGGTCACCGAGCTACTGAGCGAGGCTCTCCCCGTCTGGGAGCGTCTGCTTGTGCGTGGAGGGACCCTGGCCCTGGCCTGGAACGCCACGCGCATCGAGCGCAGCTCACTCTGTCAACTTATCGAGACGCGAACGGGTCTGCGCGTGCGCAACCAGCCGCCCTATACCCAGATGGAGCACGCGGTCGACAGGGTAATCAAAAAACGCGACATCGTCATCGCCTACAAAGCAAGCGACCCTGTCACTGAATGAGTAGCTTGACAAACACAGCCGCCGAGGGAGCGCCACCGGCACTATTGCGCGTGGCCAGCCAGATCAGGCCTTCCTGCGCCCCCGACGTAAAGGTCGAGTGGCTGGTTAGTGAGGTTGAGAAGGTTGTGTTGCCCTCGCCTGCGACGCCGTGGACCGTTGTGTGGCCGATATCGTTATAGAGATGGTCGAGCACCGTCAGCGTGCCGATCACGCTCGCAAAGGCAAAGCCTGTGCCAGTTACAGTAAACTGACTAGCCAAAAGCTCGGCGCTCTGTGGACTCGTAATCGCCAGACCAGTAGCTCTGACCGACACAACCAGCCAGATGCCCGTGCCGGGCTTGCCTTCGAGGCGCATCAGGGAGATCTCAATCGTACTGCCACCTACGCTCGTATCTTTTAGATTGACGAGTGCCTGAAGGTCAGCGCTCCCGCCGCCGCTCACCAGGGTTGCGGGAGCCGACGCGCTCCAGTGCAGCAGCTTCGCGCCGAAGGCCTGCGCGGTGAGCTGAGCGCTCAATTTCCACGTCTGCTGACCCGCGTTTACCTGAGCCTGGTCGGTCTCGGCCTGATAGCGCGTCAGGTCCGGGAAGATGCCCGGAAAGACGATCTGCACCAGCGTCCCGATGGCGGACGACCACTTGAACTCGCGAAAGAGATCGCGGGTCAGCACCGCATCCGACTTTTGCGCGTTCAGACTCGAATTGCGATCGACCTCGGCGGTCAAGACGGTGTTGTAGGCGCTAATCTTTGCCTGACCCTGGTAGAGATTTTGCAGTTTAAAGAGCTGTAAGGGAGTCGCCGAGGCGAGATTATCATAGACGTAGATATCGAGCAGCCCGCCGCTCCCGTCGTAGCGCACAGTCACCAGCGCTTGCAGCGACGTGCCGCCTCTGAGATACGCACAGGTTACAGTCTCAACGTGCGAAACGTCCGGCTGCGTCCCAACCACGGAGTCCCAATAAAGAGGAGCCTGCACAGTATCGGGACACGTCTGCGCACCGACCTTGAGCGTGGGAGTAGCCGCAGCGGTCGCCGAGCTGGTGGCAGTCACATACGCGGTCCGCGTAGCCCCAGGCTTGCCACTCTTCCCGCTTCCCCCACTACACGCGGCCAGCACCACTATCAGCAGGCAAAGGAGACCGACGCAGGAGAAGCGGTTTCGATAAAAGATGGTCAGCATGCTTATAACCTCGCAGGAGAGACAGACCGGATCGCTGCTGGTTTGCTTCCCCAGGCTTGTAACCGCCGTATCTGTATTTGAGAAGAGAAAGATACCTATCTTTAGATCCAGAAGAGAGGGAATCCTGAAGAATTGTACAAAAAGCCAGGGTTGATCGTGCCGGTCACGATCAACCTCACTCTATGTAAAAGGTGCGATTTTCATGAAAGATCGAGCGTTTGCTAACGGATCAGCGACCCCAGCAGGGAGACCGAAGCAAACAGCAGAACGAAGATGATCGTAATATTGAAGACCAACTTCTCAACGCCGCGCCGGGTCTTGAAGGTCGTATTGACGCTCGAAGCACCAAAGGCGCTCCCCAGTCCGGCACCGCGTACCTGGAGCAGAATAAAGAGAATGACGGCACAACTCAAAATAATTTGAATAATGCGAATCGTCGGAAGCCACTGTTGCAAGACTATTCCTCGCTTTCAATACAAACCACAGAGATCAGATAGATAGGTAGGACGCAGGCATGCCTGCTGTGAGAGCAACGCCGTCGTCCGACAATGCGGTCGCCCTTTTCTAAGGTATATAACGATTGGATGTAACAAAAAATTGCGTTGGTACCCTTACAGGGTGTGATTATAGCATAGATCTTGCTGTGCGTCGACCCCTCCCCCAATCTATCAGGATTATTGCATGCCCGGCAAGCCTCTGGCTGGCAATCCCCACTTATAAGCATGAAGGTAGCAGAGAGGTGCTCTCTGCACTCCTGTTTTGCCGGAAGCAAAACAGGAAAAACACAAGAAAAAGGTTGTTGGGGACACCCCAAACCCCAGCAAAGCGCTGCCGCCCTCTGCACTCCTGCTTCACTTCATGCCTATAGGAGTGGCCAGAAGTCGAGTACGCGATAGCCCTGCAATCTTTATAAAAAGAGCGGTGATGTTACTCCTAGAGAAACTGGTGCGTCGATTATACTATTATCAGCACAGTCTACCTACTCTCTAGACCGGACGCAAGGCTCTGGTTATTGTCAACACACGCAAGGAGATTTTTAAATGTCGGTACCAACGACGAGTATGCCACTCGACCTGGCAAATATGTCGCACGAAGAGCGTTTACAGGCGGGCGCTGAGAACGCAGTCCTTTGTATGGGTGTCAGCGAGAAGGACCGCGTCTTTATCCTGACCGATTTTGCGCGTGAAGGGCTGGCTCGCCGGGTCGCCTCGGCAGCGCTGGCACGACACGCCGATGTAAGTGTGCGCTTCCTTGAACACTACGGTGAGCGTCCGCTCACGACTTTTTCCACGCACCTGCGCGATGAACTCCTCCAGATCCACCCGACGGTAACGTATTATATTGCGACCGCTCAGCCCGGCGAGATCGCCTTTCGTCTCCCGCTGCTGCCCTTTCTGGCTCACGAACTCAAGACGCGCCACGGGCATATGATCGGCATCGACGAGGCAGTGATGGCCGAAGGGATGTGCGCCAACTACGACGAGGTCTTTACTCTGACCAACCAGGTCTACGAACTGGTGCGCAACGCCCGTCTGATCCACGTCACCTCGGCGAAGGGCAGCGATGTCACGGCGACCTTTAACCCGGAGTGGAAATGGATTCCCTGTCATGGTCGCTATACCGAGCAGGGCAAATGGGGCAATCTGCCCGAAGGCGAGGTCTTCACGGCCCCCGCGACCGTCAATGGCGTCCTGGTCTGCGATGTGCTCGGCGACTTTTTCTCCGAAAAGTATGGCGTCCTCAAAAACCCGGTCACGCTGACCATCAAAGACAGCTATATCACCGAGGTAACCTGCGCCGACTCCGCGATCGCGCAAGATGTACGCGACTACCTCTTCTCCACGCCAAATGGCAATCGCGCTGGCGAGTTCGCGATCGGCACGCTCACCAGCCTCAAACACCTGACCGGCAACCTCTTGCAGGATGAGAAGATGCCCGGCCTGCATGTGGCCTTCGGCAATCCCTATCCCGAATTTACCGGGGCCGACTGGAATGCAAAGATCCACGTCGATGTAATCCCCGAGCGCTGCACAATCGAGATCGACGGACGCGAGATCATGCGCGACGGTCAGTTCACCCTCTAAAAAGCTGCTATTGTAGCGCAAATAAAACAACACGCAAAAAGACGCATCCACGCTTTCAGGCGTAGATGCGTCTCGTTTGTCGCTGGTCAACTTAGACAGTGGTTGCCTGCTGGGTGAGGATCTTTTCGATCTCGCCCTCGAGGCGGGCCGGGTGAGGACCAACCAGGGTGCCGATCTGCTGGCCACCCTTAAAAATGAGCAAGGTCGGGATGGCCTGCACACCGTAGCTGCCAGGTGTGCGCTCATTCGCGTCGATATCGATCTTTGCGAAACCGAGTTTGCCCGCGTATTTGTCGCTCAGTCTTTCAAAGACCGGGGCTATAGCGCGGCATGGACCACACCACGCGGCCCAAAAATCGACGATTACAGGGACATCGGACTGAAGAACTTTCGCTTCGAAATCCGCATCACCCACGTGGAAAAGGTTGTTATGTCCTTCCATGAGTCTTGTACTCTCTTTCATGAATTCATTTATGTCGGGAAACGCCTAAAGTATTATAGTTTTTGAACTATCTCTACGCAAATAAACAGCGGCCGATGGTCTTTTATTCCGGCCTGCTTTCTATCGGTTACTCGCAGTGCTCAAAAGATAACCATCCTTCTGTTGGCACATTCATCGCCCTTCTTTCCCACCCACCCTTTTTATAAATTGGTCAAATCAAGCCTCGGGTATCGCCTGAGGCTTGATTTGACCAATTTATTGATAAAGCTGGTGGTTAGCGGCGACCACGGCCTCCGCCCTGGAAGATCGTCAGGATCTCTAGTATATATAGGAAGAGGTTCATGACGGTGATGAAGAGCGAAACCGTCAGGCCTACT
>DAOTTJ010000344.1:0-5124 GCA_034437695.1 Ktedonobacteraceae bacterium | reverse complement strand
GTGGCAAAGGGCCTGGCGGTAGTATGGTTGTGGAAAAGAGATTCCCCTTTCCCAGCGTCCAACAGTGCGCGTATCGGGAAGTTGAATAAAATCAGCAACGTCTTTTTGTGACCACCCATTATCGAGCGGATCAGTCAGGGCCTTGATCTACAGACGGGAGAGTACATCGCGTGGCTCCAGAAACTCGACGCTCTGCATAGACAGAGAAGCGATATAGAGCGGGAGATCGAGACTGCTCTGAAGATTGAGGTCGAGAAGCAGGCGGCTGTTGCGTTTTTACTGAGAGCCTGCAAAAGCGCCAGAGGTCATTTCTCGCATACTATACAGCACATACACCGCGCTCTGGAACAGATATTGACCGCCTCAAACATCCTGACTGGCTCAGAACTCTCGCTAGCCGACCTCTCGCGCCCGCCTGAAGCTGCGCTCTGGCAAGAGACGGATGCCGAGGCGTCCTTTGCTCAAGCAGACAGAGAGGGAGCGCTGACAACCGAGTCCACCAGGCATGTGCTGGAAGCGATCATCGATATTTTCTCGATCTCGATTGAGCATATCCAGCAAAATATGGACGATCTGCAAATCGAGATCAGCATTAAAGATGTCTATTATACTGATCTCAAGCAGCAATACGAAGAGAAGAAAGAGGAGTTGGACGATCTGCTGCCTTCTCTATCGCGGTCGCCAGGCATAGGGCAGCGCGAATTAGATACGTTGTATATCCAGCTACGCAAAATCGATAAGCAGTGCTCCACGCTCTATCAGAGTTTTTCCAAGAACAAAGAGAGGCGCGACGAACTGCAAAAGGTCCTGGTTCGCCTGCAAAAGATGCAGATCAAGGGCGAGATTGGCGAGGCGTATAGCAGTGTCCAGGCCAGGTATCTCTTGCTTGAGCAGGCGCGAGAAAATCTCCAGGAGGCTCGTGTCTATACAGAGCAGAAGCGTATGCAGTATGCGCTGCTCCTCACGTGTTTAGAGAAAGTAGGCTTTTCGCATCCCCAGTTTGTGCAACACCATGAGATGGTGCTCACAGCTCTGCGGGCTACGGATCGCTTAACTCTGGCTCTCGCTTTCTTACGGCGAGATTTGCAAAGGATGGTCTGGCTGTGTCAGGATGATGCGAGGATCTGAGAACTGATGCAGCCAGGCTTTTCTTCGCTATAAAAGCTTCTGGCTTGCGACTTCCCACCCCAGAGTTTTGGTATCGGGTGGCGTGCGTGGGGCTGTGGTCCCACGCACGCTACCCGATACTTTGTTCAGGGGGGTCACGCGTCGGGCATGAAATAACTCTGGTGGTGAGACGTATTAGCTCGATAAATGCAGGATACTATGTTAGGAACAGTGCTATTTAGAGCTATTAAGAGGAGACGGGGTATGAGGATAGAACCAATGGAAAATCGACCTATTGAAATCCTTTTTTCTTACACCCATACGGACGAAAAGCTACGCGATCAGTTAGAGAATCATCTGGCGGCACTCAAGAGGAAGAAACGAATTATTTGCTGGCACGATCGCTGTATACGTGCTGGTTTAATCTGGAAGACGCAGATCAGTGTGCATTTAAATACTGCCGATATTATCGTTTTTCTGGTCAGTCCAGATTTCCTCAGTTCGGACTACTGCAATAATGTAGAGGTGAAGCGTGCGCTAGAGCGTAGCCAGAAGGGAGATGTCTGTATTGTTCCGGTTATTTTGCGCCGCTCTGATTGGAAAGAGGAGGCGTTAGCGGAATACCAGGCTCTCCCTTGTGATGCCAGGCCAGTTGTAGAGTGGCCCGATCTTGATGTAGCTCTTTATAATGTTGCGAAAGGTCTTAAAGAGATTATCGTGGAAATGGAGCAGGAGCGTGCGAATGCTGTGCTCAGCATTTCCACTGCGCCCACCGACTGACCGACTCTCTTATAGAGTCGCGAAAAGAGTTAGTCGGTGAGCCAGAGCCAGACGCGTACGATCAGGTCGGCGCTGGCGGAGGCCAGACGCAGGCCCTCGGGCGACCACGAGACGCTATAGACGGCCTCTGTATGTCCTGTATAGAGGTATATGAGGTGTCCATTGGAGGCGTCCCAGATGTGGACGGTTTTGTCGTCGCTAGCGGAGGCCAGGTAGCGGCTATCGGGCGACCACGCTGCGCACTCGACTCTATCGGTGTGGGCTGTATACATGACGAGCGGAGTGCCATTTTGGGCGTTCCAGACGCGCACGGTTTTGTCGCTGCTGGCCGAGGCCACGTGTTTGCCATCGGGCGACCACGTCACAAATTCGACGGTAGCGGTATGACCTCTGTAGTGAGCCAGTGGCGTACCGCTCATTGTATCCCACAGGCGTATACTGCGGTCGTCGCTGGAGGAAGCCAGGCGCTTGCCGTGTGGCGACCATGCTACGCCGTAGACCGAGTCTGTATGGCCGGCGCACAGGAATAAGGGTTGTCCATTGCTGGCGTTCCAGACGCGCACCGTCTGGTCACCGCTGGCTGAGGCCAGACGTTTGCCATCGGGCGACCCCCTACGCCGTAGACCGCGTCTGTGTGGCCAGAGCAGAGGAAAAGCGGATGTCCGGTGCTGGCGTTCCAGACGCGTACCGTCTGGTCGCCACTGGCGGAGGCCAGGTGCTGACCGTCGGGCGACCAGACCACTCGATAGATTGCCGCGGTGTGACCGAGGCCGAGCGTGAGTTGGTTTCCGTTGCTGGCGTCCCAGACGCGTACGCTCTGGTCGTCGCTGGCGGAGGCCAGGCGCGGGCCGTCGAGCGACCACGCCCCACACCGCACCTCGGCCGTATGGCCTGGACAGAGGAAAAGGAGGTGTCCGGTGTTGGCATCCCAGACGCGCACGCTGCGGTCGCCGCTTGCGGAGGCCAGACGCTGGCCATCGGGCGACCAGACCACGCTATAGACCGAGTCTGTGTGGCCCACACATTGAAAGAGCGAGCGTCCGGTGGCTACATCCCAGACGCGTACGCTGTGATCGCCGCTGGCGGAGGCCAGGCGCTGGCCATTGGGTGACCAGACCACACTGTAGACCGCGTCCTTATTTTCTGTATAAATGTAGGGGGTGGCTGGCGAGGAAGGCGAGGATGCAGGCCCGACATGTAGGAGGATACCCGTAGCGATTGAGGCGGCGGTAAGGCTCAGGCCTGCTGCGCCAACGAAAACGGTGCGCCGGGTATAGCGCTTCTGCTGGCGAACCGTTTTCTGCTTATTCTGCTCCTCTTCCTGCTGGCTGATGTGCAGAAACTCCTCCTCCTCGCGATTGAGTAGCGCGTGCTTTTGCCAGGTCAGGGCCTCCTCTAGCTGTGCGCCATGATACAACCTGGTACGGGGACGACCCTGTTTAACCCACGCCGTGCCATCTTCACGAATACGTTTGCGTAGATAGAGATCCTCGTCTGCTTCGCGCAACCAGCCGGTCAAACGTGGCCAGCCGTGCAATACAGCCTCGTGGCTGACCTCGATGACCGTCTGGTCCTCGTAGACCATCATAGTTAGCAGGCGTGCGGTAGTAAAGGCCTGGGCTACCTTCTCAAGGCGAACCGTTTGTTCGGGATCAGCCAGTCGGAGTTCGTTGAGGACAGAGCGGCGGCGTGAGAAATCCTGATCGAGCGCTCCAGGTTCGACTAGACTCAAGAAAAGCACTTTGGTCAGGGCGCAGTATTCGTCGGTTGGCAATGCAGCGTAGGTTGCTTCTGCGTGCTGAATCAGCGCACCTGCTATCCCACCGATCTCGCGGTAGGCGGAGAGCGTGAGCGTCTGGCCCTCGCGCATCTGGAAGAGGCGGTCCATCGTAAACTGCAAAAGCGGCAGCGCCCCGCTTTGTTTGTGCATCTCCAGCAGCAACTCACCGACTAGATCGTCCTCGAAGCGCAACAGGACATCGGGCAGAACTGCGGGCTTTTTGACCACATCGCGTAAGGCGCGATAGTCGAGTGGAAGTACGGGTACCTGCATCCGCTGCATGAGACGAAAGAGTGCGGGGGCCTGGTTCATAAGGCGATCAAAAAAATCGGCGCGTAACGAGAGCATTACCAGCAGCGACCCGTGCGCCTCGGTCATGGCTGTGGTTAGCAGACGAATGAAGTGGTCGCGTTCCGTTTCCTCTGGTGTCTGTGTAAATAACTCTTCAAATTGATCGATATAGAGTACGACCAGAGGGATTTCCTCGCCAGACAGCATCTCGGCCAGCAGATACAGCCCACGTCCCGAGGGTTCGCGCAGGTCTTCCTGAAGCGAGACAAGGCTGCGCTGGGGAAAATAGGGTGCGAGGAGACGCACCAGGTTTTCCAGCGGACGGACGCCTGGCACTATCGGGTCAAGGTAGAGCCACCGTTCGCTGCCAGGTATCCCACAGTGTTGCAGCGAGGGCAGCAGACCCGCCATGACCATGCTGGACTTCCCAGAACCACTTGGTCCAAAGATACTCAGAAGACGGACCGCGTCTCCGCTCTCCTGCGCCGCCAACTCTTTCTGTAAACCTTCCAGAATATCCGTAATCAGGTCTTCGCGTCCGAAGAAAGAGGTCACATCTTTCCTGGTAAAAGGCAACAGGCCTTTATATATAAGGGTTGCGCGGGACAAAGTCTTGGCAGGAGATGCAGGGGGCGAGTCCGGCGGTGGTTCCGTCAACGGACTCTCGACCACCACGCTCGACGGAGGAAGGGGAGGCAGCGCGAGCATCTCGCGCACTATATTGCCGATGGTCTGTGCAACTTGCATTAATCCTTCATCGCGATTCTTCCATGTAGTGATCGGTTGGCCGTTCGCAGGGAGAAGCGTGACCTGTGTATGCGAGGCCATCTCCCAGATAGTTGGCCGTAAGATCACGCAGAGGACTCGCGCCCGACCGGTACGTGCCAGTTCGAGCGCCTGCTCCATGCGTGTCGCACAGGTATCGGACTGGATAAAATCGGGACTTATCAATAAAAGAATGATGTTTGCCGATGTAAGGTGCGTTTCGACCTCTTGTTTCCATTTGCGCCCGGCCATGATCTGGCGATCGGACCAGTTGGCGATTTGGCCAAGACGTTTGAAATAGGCTAGATGCGTCTCTAATGCAGTATAGAGTGCGGTATCTTCGTGGGCGAAACAGTAAAAAAGTGTTACTGCTCGTTGTTCGACGCTCACGCATGCCCCCT
>DAOTTJ010000343.1:0-7260 GCA_034437695.1 Ktedonobacteraceae bacterium | reverse complement strand
GAAGGGCGAAGGACCATTTTCTCAGGGATTTTTAACGTTTTCGGCGTGCGGATGAGTAAAAGGCTGAACGCATTTTGGCTGGTCAAACGTGTAAGTGATAGGTAGAGTTTTATACAGATCAACAACCATTCATCAGAAGTCTGAGCAGTGGAAGACATCGGCCTTCCCGCTATAAGGCTATCCGCAGAGGATTACAGATAGAAAGAGGAGTGAATATGCGAATCGCACATATAGCCCCGGCGTGGATCTCTGTCCCACCCAAGGCATATGGAGGAACGGAAAATGTAGTCTCTAGCTTGATCGAAGAACAGATAGCCCAGGGCCACGATGTCACGCTTTTCTCGCCTGGGGATGCACAAACATCGGCCAGGCTGATCTCTTTTTTCACCCATTCTCTTTTTGAAGAGGGTGTACCCTGGGAAGCGCATCTCAAAGCCTACTATCATTTACACAAATCTGTCGACTATCTGAGAAAGCACGCCGAAGATTTTGATATCATCCATACTCACCTGTCATCAAGTTCGGATATGTACATTTTTCCTCTGATGGCTTCTCTACCCATCCCGTTTGTGACGACGCTACATAGCGCTTTCCCCTTTGATCGCATCAGCGATAAATGGACCGGAGATGCGGATAGCTACTACATGGAATGGATAGCAAAGAGCCATATGGTAGCAATCAGCGAAAGTGCGCGTCAAAAGGCTAAAAAGGATTTTTTCATCAATTTCATCGGGGTTGTCCACCACGGGATAGCTATGAACAATGTGGTAGTGCCACAAAGTAAGCCAGAGAATTTCCTTGTCTGGTTGGGACGCCTGGTTCCCGATAAAGGCGCACATATCGCTATCGAGGTGGCTAAAAAGGCCGGTATCCCTCTGATTCTGGCCGGTATCGTTGATAACAATATCCCTCAGGCCCGACGCTACTTCAAAGAGCAGATCGAGCCAGCGATCGACGGCAAGCAGATCCAATACATCGGCCCTATCAATACAAAACAAAAAAACGATCTCCTGGGCAGAGCACGCGCTATGCTCAACCCGATCCAATGGGAAGAACCCTTTGGCATGGTGATGATCGAAGCGATGGCTACCGGCTGTCCGGTGATAAGCTTTAAACGCGGCGCAGCAGCCGAAATCATCGAATCGGGCGTCACTGGCTTCCTGGTCGACACTCCTGATGAGATGTTAAAGTGCCTCGCGCAGATCGATAGCCTCGACCGGCATGAGGTCCGCAAGCACGTTCAGGAACATTTCTCGGCCTGCGCGATGGCCAGGAATTACACGCGCCTCTACCTGCGAGTTATTGCCGAAAGCGAAAAAGAAAAGGGAGTCGCACGCGCATTACTCAGGGATGCTCTGGCAGGCAAGACATTTGTTCCCGAAGTAGAGGTCGACACGCTCAATGGCGTTGCGATGAATACCGCATAACCTCAACGTTTCCCTATACCGCTAACGCTCTGAAGGTTTTCAGATGTCCTATCCGGTTTTTCCCCGCAGAAAGCGTGGCTGCGTCACGTTGTTGACCGCGTAGCGCGGCTGCTCACCCTGTGCGTAACGTTCAATGTTCTCAGCGAAGATGCGTACGCCTCCAAAGTAGAAGGCATCGGTGATCCCCGCGATATGCGGAGTAGCGACGACGTTCTGCTGAAATAAAGGATGATCCAGTCCGACGGGTTCTTCCCAGAAGACATCCAAACCTGCGCCCTCCAACTGTCCACTCTGCAAAGCTACTAGGAGTGCGTCGTAGTCGACAAGTCCACCGCGCGAGACATTGAAGAAGAAGCTGCCCGCCTTCATGGCGCGAAAAGCCTGCTCATTCAGCAGGTGATAGTTCTCAGGGGTGTAGTTGACACAGATAAGCGTATAGTCGGCCTCACGCAAGGCCGCAGGCAGATCACTCGCGTCAAAGAGTCGGGCAAAGGGAGGATCGGTCGGCGCTTCGCGTGTGGAATCGCGCCGTACACCAATTAACTGCATCCCAAAGGCATGAAGGCGACGAGCGAGGGCCATGCCAACATCTCCCAGACCAACAATACACGCCGTTTTCCCGACGAGCGCAACTCCCGGCGGCTGCGCCCAGCGGCCCTCACGCCAGGCCGCCTGGACCAGCGGTAGTCTGCGCGAAAGCATCAACATCTGCATAATCGCCAGCTCCGCCACCGAGTTAGCATTGCCCGTATTCTCCGCTGGCAGCCGCGCAACCCAGACCCCCGCCTGCGTCGCAGCCTCGATATCCACCGTGTCAAGTCCAACCCCAAACTGCTGAATAAGTCCGAAGTGACCCCGGTCTATGAGTGTGCGATCCACCAGCGTCCCAAATGGCACAACAACATCTGCATCTTCAATCCGGCTGGCGAGGGTCTCACGGGTGCAGGTGATGATCTCGTGACCGGGTAGAAAGGGTTCCAGACCCTGCCACGGCAGTCCCGCCGAAAAATGTTCTCTCCCAAAGACTATTTTCATGTGTCCTCTCTCTCAAGGCATACAACGGTCTTCAAATGGCACGAGACTCCCCTTGTCTGCATCAAGAACACCCCAGTGTGCTCCACAGGCCTTAGCATACCATATCACTGCGACACAGAAAAATCATGGCCGACAGATTTCCATGAGCTATCTCACTACCCACAGTAATGCCTCCCCGGTATGCTAGGATTAGAACGTTTTGTTGATCCCTTTGTAGTCGCATGATCTAAGATTACGGGCATAGTCGTCTTTTTCTGCATTTAGTTTGGAAAGCGTTTTTGCTTTTTAAATTAGAGAAAGGTTAGAATCATCTTAGAAAGGGAAAGGCAGAGTTTTTTGGTATTGAAATACGAATTAAAAAAGACTATCATAAGATAGTAAAGGATTTTACATAGGTGTTTCCGTTGAAACATGCCAGATGTGTAATACATCTGGGAAAGGATAAACAATGGCCAATCAGACAAAATATGCGACGCATAGCGCGTCAGTTACGGTGAATGCTCCTGTCCACGAGGTCTACGAGATGTTTACGCATTTCAATGATTTCCCCAAATTTATGACCTTCATCCAGGAGGTTACCTATAACACCAACCAGAGCAGCCACTGGGTCGCTAATGTGGTCGGCAAGCACGAATGGGATGCCGTGAACGACGAATGGATACCCGATAACCAGATCGGCTGGCGCTCAACCAGCGGACTTGAGAACTTTGGGCGCGTGAACTTTACCCCGATGGGGACCAACGCCACGAAAGTTCAGGTCACGGTCAACTACAATCCCCCCGTGGGCGTGCTGGGTGATGCCGGCGAGCACCTGGGTGCCGGCAGCCACTTTGACGATGCACTGCAACATGATCTCAACCACTTTGCACAGATGGTCGACCAGGCTCCTGCCGGATCGCTCGATCCGACCGCGTCGAACTATCTGTTCCATTCCGATAGCGCTGTAGCCAAAGGCCAGACGACCGAACGCCAGCAGCGCACGATGGACAACAACTAGCGTGTGATGTTCACCTGGCTCGCGCACGAATGCCTGTAATTTGCCAGCCAGCCAGGTAACGAAACGGAAAGACTGACCACTGAAGGTTTCCTTCTCGGTCAGTCTTTCCGTTTCACTCTACCCTCCCTCAGCCATCGTTGTATCAAGTTTCGCTATGCCAGACGTGTAGCAAGAGGATAGCAATTGAAGCCGCACTTCTGCTGAAAGTACGGGGGGATAGCGCTTTCACTCTTGTTTATAGCTCAATGATTAACAGATAGATGTTTCTCCCGCCCGCTCGTGAAGGTGGCGCGGCAGTAAAGGAGGGTATGCAATCATGATGAACCAACCCGATCCGCGACAGCCTGGCTATACCCAGCCACCTGAAGCGGTTACTCCACCTATGGATAATGCCACAATGAGGTCGGCGACGACCGGCGGCTCCTACGTTGAGAGCAGACGCGAAAATTATGTCGACCCCACCGGCAACCAGGTCGAGAACCAGGTCGAAGTCTACGAAAATAAAAACCTGACCAGAGAAAATGTGCGCTTTCAAGCAGCCAATATCATCTACTTTGTCCTGGCTGTCCTGGAAATTATCCTGGGCCTGCGCTTCCTGTTCCGTCTCTTTGGAGCGAGTCAGGACAATGGCTTTATTCTCTTCCTGTATGGCTTCAGCAACGTCTTTGTCGCACCCTTCAATGGCATCTTTCACGACCAAACTCTGGGTTCCGCTAGCGTCTTTGAGCTTTCAACTCTGGTCGCGATGCTGATCCTGGCCCTGATCGCCTGGGGCCTGGTTTCGCTCTGCCGCGTGGTCTTCGCCCCCGACTATAGCGGAAATCGCCGCGTCTCATCAACCTGGCGCAGACAGCGTTAATATAGACTGCTTCTCCCCGTCACTGACCTATCACAAGCAAAAGCAAGCAGCCTCGGCCGCTTGCTTTTGCAGTCTGCACAGCCTCCCACACCCGGCTCTACACATCTCTTCTCCCTCCCCTTCCTCCCGACTACAAGCGCCTTCTCTCGTACAATGGCTGAGTTTGCCAGAAATCAGAGAAACTGTTATACTTATAGACGACTCCGCGAGGCATGCGGGCTGCAACCGGGCCAGTACAGACTTTTAGCTGGCACCGAAAACCGAAACCGAATAATCTCTGGCAGGACCGCTGTAAAGGTCGTTGACTATGTTTCCTGATAACGTAGAGCCTGGCGCTTCTGAATATGATCAGACGATCTCTGGTAGGGAGCTGCCGATAACGTTCTCATATAGAACACCACTTCATTTCCCACTGCAAAGGAGGCCACCAGGACACGCTCTGAACACCTACCCTGCCCGCCCATCTGACTCTGGTATGTCCGATGGTCCTGCGTCCACTGCAATGCGCTTCTCAAAGCTGAGTGGAGGATTAGTATGACTGATCAGCAACAATCGGCCGCATCCGTTGAACCAGCCAGCTACGAGGCTTCTCAAGCTAACAACCAACCTGGCTCGCTTTCGTCTACTCTGGATTTCCTCGCTGGCGGCGGCGAGATGGGCGAACGGATACGCACGAAAGATTGGTCAAGGACGCCTCTCGGCCCGGTTGAGCACTGGCCCCAGAGTCTGAAAACGATTGTCCGCATTATGCTGACTTCGCGACAACCAATCTGGATTGGCTGGGGACCCGACCTGATCAAGCTCTATAATGATCCCTATAAAGCTATAGTTGGCGGCAAACATCCGCAAGCCCTCGGTCAACCTGTGTCGATGGTGTGGAGCGAAATCTGGGACGATATCGGGCCGCGCCTCCAGACCGCTATGCAGCAAAATGTGGGTACCTACGACGAGTCTCTGCTCCTGATTATGCAACGCTATGGCTATCAAGAGGAAACCTACTATACGTTCTCCTACAGCCCCGTTCCCGGCGATCGCGGAGGTGTCGAAGGCATTATCTGCGCAAATACCGACGATACACAGCGCATCATCGGCGAACGACAGGTCAAGCTCTTACGCATCCTGGCAGCCGAAACGGCAGAGGCACGTACGGTCGAGGACGTATGCACGTTCAGCGCAGCCAGTCTGCACCAGAACCCCTTCGACCTCCCCTTTGCTCTGCTCTACCTCTTCGACCCTAAGACGCACGAGGTCTTCCTCACAGGCACCGCAGGCATCACAAAAGAACATCCAGCCGTGCCTGCCAGGGTAACCCTCAAGACCCCCACTCTCTGGCCTTTCTCCGAGGTGATCACCAGCGGCAAACCCTTTCTGATCTCTGGCCTGGATGAAAAACTCTCCGCTCCCTGGCCAACCGGGGCCTGGAAGCATGCTCCCTCACAGGCGGTGGCACTTCCAATCGCCTCATCTGGATATACAGAAAGAGCTGGCGTTCTGCTGGTCGGCCTCAATCCCTTGCGTCTCTTTGACGAGGGATACCAGGGATTTCTCGACCTTGTGACCGGCCAGATCGCCGCAAGTCTGGCGAATGCCCAGGCCTATGAGAAAGAACGCATGCGTGCCGAAGCCCTGGCAGAGGTCGATCGAGCCAAAACGCTGTTCTTTAGCAATGTCTCCCACGAGTTTCGCACGCCTCTGACGCTCATTCTTGGTCCGATCGAAGATATGCTGGCCGAACCGACAACACTTTCTCCTACACACTACGAACGCGTGACAATCCTCCAATACAACGCACTACGCCTGCTGCGACTCGTTAATACGCTGCTCGATTTCTCGCGCATCGAAGCTGGCCGCACTCAGGCGCTCTACGAACCAACCGACCTCGCGACTCTGACCGCCGATCTCGCGAGTGGCTTTCGTTCGACTATCGAGAAAGCAGGCATGCAACTGCTGGTTGCGTGTCCTCCACTGACCTCCCTGGTCTATGTGGACCGCGAGATGTGGGAAAAGATTGTGCTCAATCTGCTCTCCAACGCGTTTAAGTATACGCTCAAAGGCCGGATTACGGTAACGCTGGAGCAACAGGAACGCGTTGTTCTGCTGGCAGTGCAGGATACAGGTGTCGGCATTCCCAGCGAAGAACTCCCCCATATGTTTGAGCGCTTTCACCGCGTGCGTGGCAATGAGGGCCGCACCCACGAAGGCACAGGCATCGGCCTCTCTCTCGTCCAGGAACTGGTCAAACTGCACGGCGGCACCATCGGTGTCAGAAGTGTCCAGGGTCAAGGAAGTACGTTTACTGTCGCTCTCCCTCTGGGCGCAAGCCACCTGTCACCCGAACAGATCGCCACACACCAACCGCGCACAGCGACGGCAACCGCTTCATCGCTTGTATACACAGAGGAAGCGCTCAGACTCCTGGATGGTCAGCTATTGGGCGACGACCTCCTGCCTGATCCACTCGTGCCTGCCACAGCGTGGCAATCATCCCAGGCGGACAGCAAGCCAGAACCCGCCAGCAATCAGGTAAAGCCGCGTATCCTCTTCGTTGACGATAACCCGGATATGCGCACATACGTCAGCCGTTTGCTACGCCCGCTTTATGAGGTCCAGCTCATGCCCAATGGCAAAGCAGCCCTGGACGCCGTACACAGAAACCCACCCGATCTCGTCTTAACCGATATCATGATGCCCGAAATGGACGGCTTTGAGCTGCTCCACGCACTCCGCTCCACCGAGCAAACGCGCAGTTTGCCCATTATTCTACTCTCCGCCCGCGCAGGCGAAGAAGCCCGCATCGCGGGCCTGCAAGCAGAGGTCGACGACTACCTGACTAAGCCCTTCAGCTCGCGCGAACTCCTCGCACGCGTGGCCGCACATCTCACGATGGTACGCATCCGCCAGGACGCGGAGACACAGGTCAAAACCGAACAGAAACGCCTGCA
>DAOTTJ010000342.1:0-10960 GCA_034437695.1 Ktedonobacteraceae bacterium | reverse complement strand
CCGCTCCTTTTATAAATACATCAAATCAAGCTACGGGCAGTCGCGTGTAGCTTGATTTCACTCATCTATTGAGTGGGGTGGGGTCGACACGACCGCATAGACATGAAGTGAAGCAGGAGTGCAGAGGGCAGCAGCCCTTTGCCAGCACCCTGTCTGGGCGACAGGTAATCTGGGGTGTCCTCAACAAACTTTTTCTTTTGTTTTGCATGTTATGCCGGAGGCAAAACATGCAAAACAGGGGTGCAGAGGGCGTCCCTCTACTAAAATCCGCACAGATGAAGAATACCTGCCAGACCACCAGTCTGGCAAAAAACCCAACAGAGAAATCCACCCTTCGCGCACGTTTTTTGTAACGAAAGAGATAATTTTTTCGTTGAGTTACTTATAAGTATCTATCTCACAGTTCTGATCTATTGTCAGATAAAAATATATTCGCCGGGTAGGAAAAACATGCAGCAACCCCCGCCTTTCCCTGACGGGCAGACCTCGCGCTCGCTGCGCCCTCAAGGCACGCGCCTCACACCTGTAAATGCGGCACGAGCGGTCTCACCTGTCTATATCTCGGCCAGCGAACGCCAGAACTGGCCTCAGTTGCCCACTCATAAGCGTCCATCGGTAGCGCGGCGTACTTCGTTGCTGCTCTTGCTCTATGGCGTGTTGCTGATTTTCTGTATCTGGCTGGCCTATCCACTGGTCTTTGTCGCCCAGCCCAACTCGGTCGCTGCGCGTGCGCTGGTTGGCAGCTTCCCCTGGCTCACTCATCTCTTCTGGACCCAGCAGTTGCCTGCGCTGGTGAGTGCGCTGGCGCGTGTTTCCTGGCTTAATCTGCGTACCAACCCTGCTCAGGCTGCGTCGTACCTGCTGCTGATCGCTCTGGGTTTGGCTTTTCTGCCTTTTTTTCTCGCTGCCGCTACGTGTCGGCGGGCAATCCATAAGTACCTGACCGACCGCACTGCTCGCTGGCTGCTGCTCATGCTCTGTGGCTTTACGCTCTGCTTTGGTCTGTGCTTTGTTTTCTGGCCCGGTGGTGTCTCGCAGGAGGCTCTGCTTTCAACTATCTATGCTCGCCTGGTCGTGGTCTATCATATCAATCCCTATCTGGCGAGCGTCAGCGTACTGGCTCACGATCCGCTCTATAGTCTGCTGCCTGCTGGGACGTTTGTGACGCCGCATGTCGGGCCTATCTGGTTGGACCTGATGCTGCCGCTAGCTTGGTTGACCAGGGGTGAGCCTGTGCTGGCTCTGCTCTCTTTCCGCCTGAGCGGTCTGGGGTTTCACCTCGTCAACGCGCTGTTGATCTGGGGGATTCTCTCGCGCTTGCGTCCCGAGGCTCGCCTGAGCGGGATGCTGCTCTATGCCTGGAACCCCTTGCTTCTCTTGCTCGATGTCAGTGAGATGCACGCTGAGCTGGTTGTGCTCTTCTTTCTGTTACTGGGGGTATTCTTGATCCAACGCCGTATCTTGCTCGTGGGTTGGGTCTGCCTCTTGTTGAGCGTCTTGATTAACCCGCTCTGCCTGTTGCC
Source organism: Ktedonobacteraceae bacterium (assembly GCA_034437695.1). GTDB lineage: Bacteria > Chloroflexota > Ktedonobacteria > Ktedonobacterales > Ktedonobacteraceae > Paraktedonobacter. The sequence goes on along the minus strand of DAOTTJ010000342.1, from coordinate 9,437 downwards.
CTGTCTACTCTTTCTGCGCGTGCTTGCCAGAGAGTTGCGCGGCTTGACGCGTGGTCGCAGGGTTCTCTGGTGGCTAGCGTTGCTGGCGCTCTCAATCCTGGTAGTAGTCATGGCTTGCGCCTCCTACTGGGCGGGTCTTGGACTGAGCGGCATCGTGCTCCATCTCCTGCCGATTTTCTGGCAGAGTCCTGCGCAAAATTCGCTGCTCGCCGCGCTGGCGCAGCTACCACTGGCCGCGTGGCCACCTTTTGCCTGGTTGCTGGCTCCTTACCACTGGCTATTGGTCCCGGCGCTGGTGATTGGCATCCTGCTTCTCCTGGGAAGCTGGATCAGCGATACTATCGAGCTTGCATTGCTCTTTAGTAGCTGGATCTTCCTGGTTCTGGCCGTGCTTCTGCCGGTCAGCTCGCCCTGGCTGTTGTTGATCCCGCTGGCGCTGGCCCTTGCCACTTCCAGCCGTCGCACCTCTCTGCTTGCTCACCTCTTGATAGTTGGTGGCTTGCTCGCTTACGTGCTTCTGCTAGTGACCAGTCAGTGGAGTGGGCAGGCGTTGCTGACCATCGGTCTGCCCATTCTGATCTGGGGTTGGACCCTCTTCTTTATCTCCACCTGGGAGCTGACCCATAGCGAAGAAGAGGCGAACGTGCCAGTTCGTCGTCAGGGACGCAAGCGTCTAAGCTTCTCGCGTCCCTCCTGGCCGTCGCGGCCTGCTGCGTGGCCTTCGCAGTCAGGCTGGCGCGACCTCTGACCGGCTGCTTACTGCTCGGCAAAGGTAGCAATGATGGTCTCTAGTCCCCAGTCCAGGTCGGCCTGGCTGATGATTAACGGAGGCGCGAAGCGTACAACGTTCTCGTGAGTCTCTTTACAGAGCACGCCGCGTTCTTTGAGCTGTTCACAGTAAGCTCGCGCTCCACCTGCTGCCGGCAGTAGTTCGATGCCGATGAACAGCCCGCGACCGCGCACCTCTTTGATCAGTGGATTGGCCTGCAAAACCTGGAGACGCGTCAGGGCGTAAGCGCCCAGTTGGGCCGAACGTTCGCAGAGCTGTTCGTCGACCAGCACATTCAGCGCCTCAATGGCGACCGCGGCAGCCAGTGGATTCCCTCCAAAGGTCGAGCCGTGTTCGCCTGTCTTGAAGACATCCATCAACGCGCGGTTGGCCAGGATCGCGCTGACCGGGTACATGCCCCCACCCAGGGCCTTACCAATGATCACTACATCCGGCTGGACCTCTTCATAGTGATAGGCAAAAAGCTTGCCCGTACGCCCCAGACCCGTCTGGATCTCGTCGATTAACAGCAAGGCCCTGGCTTCCCTACAGAGCGTGCCGACATTGCGCAAGTAGTCCACAGGTGGCATGACTACGCCTGCTTCCCCCTGGATCGGTTCGAGCAAGACCGCCGCCGTGTTGGGCGTGATAGCTGCGGCCAGAGCCGCAACATCGCCATAAGGCACGACAACAAAACCCGGCGTGTAGGGACCAAAGTATGCGCGGTAGAGCTGTTCGGTCGAGAAGGAGAGCGCGGTGATGGTGCGACCGTGAAAATTGTTCTGCGCGACAATGATCTCTGCCTGGTTTAGCGGCACCTCTTTGACCGTATAGGCCCATTTGCGAGCCAGCTTGAGCGCTGTCTCGACCGCTTCAACCCCCGAGTTCATCAAAAGCGCAGCCTCAAAGCCCGTCAATTGATAGAGCTGGCGCAGGAGCAACGGATACTGATCCGTGTGGAAGGCCCGTGAGGTCAACGTAAGGCGTTGCGCTTGTTGGGTCAATGCCGAAACCAGCCGTGGATGGCAGTGGCCGTGATTCAGCGCTGAGTAGGCACTCAATCCATCCAGGTAGCGCCGACCATCCATATCATAGACCCAGACGCCCTCACCGCGTGTGAGAACCACATCCAACGGTGTATAGTTGCGTGCTCCGTGTTGTTTTTCATATAAAAGAATCTCTGCTGCCTGGACGCGTTTCTCTTCTGTTTGCATGCTTTTCCCCCTGAACTGAATGGAACAACGCTTATCATCTGTAGAAAGCCAGGGCAAGGATAACGATCCTGCATCGGCTCTCGTGGCTTAACTCGGCTTGCTGGCAGCGACCGTCGCGGCGAAAGCCTCGACCTGCATGCCCATCTCTGCGGCTCGTCCGGTCGCACGCTGGACCGTTTGTAGGAACAACTGGTAGACATCGCCCTGCTCCAGCACAGCCAGTCCGGCCATAGTAGTCCCGTTGGGCGAGGTCACCTGACGACGTAGCTCTGCCGGGTCCTGAGCAGTCTCCTGGAGCATACGGGCCGCTCCGTAAATAGTCTGCACGAGTAGCATGCGAGCCGTATCGGCTGGCATGCCACACTCGCGAGCGGCTTCGAGGAGGGCCTCGACAATATAGTAAAAGTAGGCCGGTCCACTGCCTGAGAGACCTGTCACTATGTTCATCTGCCGCTCGTCTACTACGACTGAGATACCGATTGCGGCAAAAAACTCTTGCGCCAGTTGCATCTGTGCGTCGTTTACCCACCTGCCAGCACACAGAGCCGTCGCCGAGGCCTGGACAAAACTGGATGTATTGGGCATCGAGCGAATCACCGGGATCATCTCTCCCAACTGTTTCTCGATAGTCTCGGTCGAGATGCCCGCCGCCAGGGAGATCACCAACTGACGCGTCGAGATTGCCGGCGCAATCTCTTGCAACGCCGCAGGCAGATCAAACGGTTTGACAGCCAGGATCAATAGATCGGCCTGCTCACAATCCTTCAGGCGCTCCTGCGCGACACGTACCCCATACTGTCGCTCTAATTCGTACAACCGGGCGGTATTCTTGCGATTACTGATAGTAATCTGCTCAGGAGGAAGGAGCCGGGCTGTGAGCAAGCCCTTGATCAGAGCCTCACTGATCGAGCCTGCGCCGAGGAAAAAGACCTGTAGCTTTTCCGTTTGTTGCGTCATAGCCTTGATTATCCTTTCCAGTCAACAAAAAACGCCCATCCACCCTCAAAGGGCGAACGAACGTCGATTCGCGGTACCACCTTTGTTCGCAACTTTTCCATCCAACCGGGCCATATGCTTGCTATACAATCCCTGCGTATGGTCTTTCTTGCGAAAAGACCCGACGCCCGGACCCTGGTTGGGTGGCCAGCGCGAACCATCAAAGCTGCGCTCTGCGCACTCATCATCGGATAACGGTCGAAAACCGAGACACTCTTCGTGTCTGTGCTGAGGGATGGGTTCTGTCTGCGGTCGCTATAGCTACTTTCAGCGGATCGTTAGCTACTCTCTGTGAGCACACGCTGGACATACTGATTCCCTGTGATAGCTGGTCTCTCTTACTATCTAAATGTGTACCATGAAAAAATCAAGCTGTCAAGGTTGATTGTTCAGAGCTTTGTGATGCTCGACATATGGCTCCTCTTCCTGAACAACGGATCGGGTTACAAGCGTGGGGCCGTAGCTCCACGCTTGTAACCCGATCCTGGGGGTCGCAAGCCTCTGCTTGCCACTTATTATCTAGGTGATTAGATGTCGTGGCCAATGATCGTCACCATCTGGTGCAGATCGTTGGCGGCTTTGTGCAGATCCTTGCTAGCCGTTTTTGTCGCGTTGTCCAGGCTTTGACGAACCGTCTCGTACGCGCTGTGCGTCAGATTAAAGGCGCTGGGCGTCATTTGCGGGATATCCTGAGTCGCGGTATCGATCTGCGCCTCAGAGTCGCTCACCTGCTTCTGATAATCGCTATACAGATCCTTGAGCTTAGCCTGCTGGCTGGCCGGTGCTGCCGTGATCGCGGCCTGGATAGCTGGTTCGGAGGCGACAAAGATGTCTTTTGCGTTGATTTCGGTGTCCAGCAACAGATGACGAGAGTCGCGCGGCAGAACAACCGCGTAGATGCGGAACTGTTTATAGATGTTAACTACATCGACGCGAGCGGCTTTGGCCGTTGTCTCGGCGTCCAGTTTGGTTTTCAGACTGTTCAGGCCGCTTTCATTGGTCGAGACATCGGCCTCCAGCGCGTTGGCCTGGTCATTGGTGATTTTTTTCGCGCTCTGGTCGTCGGTGATCTTGGTATTCAGAGTTCCCAGCGCTTTCAAGCGGTCGGCAATCAACTTATCGCCTACTGCAATCACACATGTGCCATCGCCTGTGCCACATTTGGCCGACTGGACGGACGCGGCGGAAGCCGTCGCTGGCAGTAACGCGCCGATCGCCATGACTCCTACGACGAGACCGGGGATGGCAAAACGAGTAAAGATCTGAGACAGTTGAAATTTTCTCATGGTATGTAGTACTCCTTATGTTTTGTATCTTTTATATTAGGTAGAGCAATCAACAAAGGTTAGGGCTGTGGATCGGTACCATTTTCTGTCGTAGCCGTCGCATCGGCGCTGTTGACATCGTTCTGCGCTCCGTCGATCGACTGGATTGCGTTCTGCGCCTGCTGGTCGATGTTGCCAGTGGCGGGTGTCGCACTGCTTGCTGGCGTCGAAGACGATTGCGAAGTGGCCGTGGCCGGCGGGTTATTGGTCGAAATGTTTGTATTGCCATTGCTGACCGTGCTTGAGCCGCATGCCACTAACAAAAGAGACAGCAGAAGCATGGCAGTTGCCACTGTGGCAAAAGTTGCTTTACGCAAACGTGTCTTTATCCCATTCATAGATTTCCTCCAATTGCTTTTCATAGTTCACTCACCTCTATCGACTGGACCTGCATCAGTAGATCCTCTTCACACTGACTATGATACTAGCTAGATCTCAAGAATATCTCAAGAGGAGCTAAATATTTGCTCTTGCTTTTTCTTGCCAGAGTTATTTTATTGTTTCGCCGCAAGCCAGAGGCTTGCGGAGCATGAAACAGACCTGCCCCTTGACGCACTTCCTGCAATCAAATAGAATCAGGGGAGTGACACAGGGCTATTCAAAAGTCATCAGGAGCAGGAGTGCAGAGGGCGGCAGTCCTTTGCCGGCACCCTGTCCGGGGGACAGAGAAGAGGGGTGTCCCCGAAAAACCTCTTTTTCCTCTTTTGTCCGCCGCAGGCGGCAGAGCGGACTTTTGAATAGCCCTGGGAGTGACATGCCAGCACTGGCATAAACAATAACAGGCGACGGAAAGAGAGAGGCTCGATCAATGTCAATATCACATGAAGACGAGTGGCTGAGCCTTCGTGAGGCTGCCGAGATGTTAGGCATGCATCCAGCTACAATACGCCTGTGGTCCGATCGCAATGAATTGCCTTCACGTAGGACCAGCGGGGGACATCGCCGCTTTCGACGCTCGGATATTGAGTTTCGTTTGCGTCAGGAGACCGAGCGCAAACCCAGTCCCGCCGCACAATTGCTGGTTCAGAGTGTGCTTGGACGCATTCGCTTTGCTTTTACTGACGGCACCCTTACTACATTTCCCTGGTATACGCATTTCGACGACGCGGCCCGCAATGGGTATCGTGATCTAGGACGGCGTCTGCTCGAACTCCTGCTGCGTGCGCTGGCTGGCTCTACCTCGGACGAAGAACTGCGCTCCGAAGCTGTCCACCTGGGCAGCGAATATGGCTCGATCACCCGCGCTTCACATGTCTCGGTCGCCGACGCGGTCCGCGCTTTTCTCTACTTCCGCAGCCTGGTTGACGAAAGTCTACTCCAACTCGCCGAGGTCCAGGGAAGCCGCGAACATCAGGAACTCCCCTGGGCCGAAAGTCTACGTCAGGTTCAACTGCTTACCAACGAACTTTTGCCCGCTCTGGTCGAGGCTTCCTGAGCATCTTTCACGCATTTTTGGGCAATTACCTTTCCTCGCGAGCATTGCATGTTTCCAGGTTTACCCTACTCAAACCCGCATACATATGTTATGTTTAATTTAGCAATATCAATATAAAGGACCAACATATGTCGGAAGATCGCTCTGAAAACATTCAGGAAATCGATGTGCCACCTTTCATAGACTCTTCTCTGGCAGAGGTTTTGCCAGCTCAGGACCATCTTTCTTCTATTGCGTCTGTTTCTGAGTTGTCAGCACTATCTGCTGCCGCTCTCTCTCTTAACGCCGAAATAGATTCCCTGGACGAGTCTGTGACAGATTCTGCTCGCGCTCCCGGTCAGAAAATTACGCGCCCGCTTGCCGACCCCCTGGACGAGTTGCCATTCGCCCCTCCTGGGCAGGTCACTCCTCCTCCTCTATCTATAGGAGCAGGCACGCCCTCTCTGATCGCGTTAAGCGAGCTTCCCTCGTCTCCTGAGTTGACTTTGGAGCCATCGTTTGCGACTCTGCCCACTGCGTTGTCGAAAACGACGCGTCCGCTGGTCGTGTCTGCTAATGTGGCGGGGCCTGCTCTGTCGCCCGCGCCCGAGCAAGAGGCCGCTCTGCCTGCGCCGCTGGCGGCCTCTGAATCGCCTGCACTGGATCTACCAGCATCGGCTGCGACCAGGGTTACCCGTCCCTTACCGGAGGAAAACCACGCGATTACTCGCGCGATTACTGCGCCTCTGCTGCCACCCATTTCGCAGGAAACACCCACCCTTATCCGTTCACCGGCTCCCGCCCTCCCTGCTCAGGCATTTCAACCGGGTAACGTTTTCATCGCCGCAATTCCTACCTCGCCAGATTTGCCCCCTGTGAAGTCACCAGCGCCGTTTGCAAGTACGGTCTCCACATTTCCTCTCTATCAGAGTCCGGGGCGCACTCGTTGGCCGCTCAGGCCCTATCGTCACGCGTCGCCTATGCGGGTTGCGTTTGCTTTGCCGCTGCGCAAACGTAAGCATATCGCTCGTTTGCAATACTTTTCGCGTAAACATCTGCGGCGTGCTCGCGTTGACGAGCAGCGTGATCGCCGCCGCCTCTGGAGCATCATCTGGAGTACTACTGTTTCGTTTGTTCTGCTCGCTGCGGTGCTTTTTGGACTCGTTGGCTACGTCGGTTATCAGTTTGTCGATACCACTCAGGGGACGTATGCCAGCCAGGTGTTGACCTTACGCGATCTGCTGCCGCCCGATAACCTGAAAATCTATGATAGCCAGGGCAATCTGATCGATCAGCTCACCGATAATGGTATTCATACCGAAGTCAAATACGCCGAGATCACGCCCGACCTCGTCGACGCTACAGTGGCCATCGAAGACCACTCCTTCTGGAGCAATCCAGGTGTCGATGTTCTGGGTTTGATCCGTTCCGCGATCTCCGATCTGCACGCGAACCAGCCGGTCGAGGGAGGCAGCACGATCACCCAGCAGTTGATTAAACTTTTGATAGTGCGCAATTCCTCCGATATTATTCGCAAGCTCTCCGAAATCGTCCTCGCCCCCCAGGTGAATGGTCACTATACCAAAAGAGATATCATGGAGATGTACCTGAATACCATCTATTATGGGGAACAGGCGTATGGTATCGACGCAGCCGCGAACGTTTACTTTGATCTGCAAGATAAACCAGGTGCGTCGGCCGCCTCGCAGCTTGACCTTGCGCAGTCAGCCCTGCTGGCCGGTCTCCCGCGCAATGCCGCGCTCTACGATCCTTTCGCTAACTTTCAGGTTGCTACCACGCGCTTCCAGGATGTCCTGAATGCGATGGTCGATCAGGGCTATATCACGCGCATCCAGGCCGAAGACGCCGCCCAGGAGGAGTTGAGTCCCACCTTCTTTAAGGTCTCACCAACGTTGCAAGACCAGGCACCGCATTTTGATAACTATATTCTCGATCAATTGCAGCAACTCTATCACCTGCAACGCAGCGAGCTTTCGCGCTCCGGCTTAAAGGTGTATACCACTATCAATCTCGGGTTACAGAATAAAATTCTGAAAATCATGCAGCAGCATATCGCCGAGATCCGTCAGCAGCATAATGTGACAAATGCCGCCGAGGTGCTTATCGATTTCCATACCGGATCTATTATCTCTATGCTCGGTAGCATCGATTATTATGATAAATCGATCGATGGACAATACAATGCTGCTCTAGGGTATCGTCAACCTGGCTCATCTTTTAAGCCGTATGTCTATGTCACGGCCTTTGAGCAGGGCGCTTCGCCGGGTCAGGCCGTTGACGATGCGAAGACTACCTTTAATAATCCAGGCGGAACGCCCGCGACCTATACGCCCAGCAACTACGACCTGAACGTTCATGGTCATATGACGCTACGCTGCGCTCTGCAAAACTCGCTAAATATCCCCGCCGTGCGCGTCCTTCAGCACGTCGGGGTTACTAACGCCCTGCAAACTGCGCAGGCTATGGGCATTCAATACGAGGGAACACCCGGCCTCTCGATGGTTCTGGGTGGACTTGATGTGCGTCTGCTCGATCATACGTCGGCGATCGGTACGTTCGCCGATAGCGGCGTACACGTGCCTTACTATTCGATCAGTAAGATAGTTCAGGGAACAACCGGCAATGTGCTCTATCAGCACACACAGGCGCAGGGGACGCGGGTTATCACTCCGCAACTGGCCTATATGATGACTAACGTGCTCAGCGATAACACCTCGCGCCTGCCCGAGTTCTTCGATTGCAATGTCCTGCAACTCTACGTCAATTCGCAGCAAGACTGCTGGGCCGGTAATCGTGGAGCCGTCAGACCAGCCGCCGCCAAAACAGGCACGACGCAGGACTTTCGCGATAACTGGACAGTTGGCTATACTACCGATTATGTGATGGGCGTCTGGGCTGGTAACGATAATAACTCGCCGATGATTAACGTAACTGGCGTCCAGGGAGCTGCGCCGATCTGGCACGATGCGATGCTCCTGGCTGAACGGGGCCGCCCAATCCGCAACTTCCAGAACCCCGGCGGTCTGGTGCAGGCTACCGTCACCTATCCCGATGGCGTTACCAGCACCGATCTGTATCTGCCCGGTGACGTGCCGCATTTCTCCCCAACGCCAATGTCAACACCAACGCCTGGCTCTTCGACGCCAACGCCTGCCCCCTATTGCAGCACCTTTTCATTTGCCTCGCCACCTCCCGCAGGCAGCGGCATCCCGGCCAATGGTCAGTGGTGGTAGTCAAGTAGATATCTCAGCATCATCAATCGACAAAAGGAGAGCACCGCTGGATCTGACCAGCGGTGCTCTTCCTTGTATGGCGGGTTGCGCCTTCTCCAAGCAGCTTAAAACGAAGGCGTGACAGGTGTAGAACCAGACCAGCGCTCTGCGTAGTCGCCAAGAATGGGGAGCTTGTAGTACTTACCCTGGAATGCATTGACCATGCACATAATCCAGAGGACAAGTGCTCCAATCCCAACCGCGAACATTAGCAGGCTGACTACACATCCCAGTGCATACAGTGCGATGGTCAGCGCAAAGAACAGGACATACAGCACAATAAAGACAACACCAGTGACGACCGATAAAAGAATTGACTGCATCGCATTAAAGCGTACAAAACTGTTCTGCTTCTCCATAAGGAAGAAAATCAGTCCGGTGACCCACCCGAAGATATAGCTTAGTCCCGCTGCTGTCTTAGGGTCC
>DAOTTJ010000341.1:0-4684 GCA_034437695.1 Ktedonobacteraceae bacterium | reverse complement strand
CCGACCGATACCATGCCCGAGGGCATAGCCGCGCTGGTTGGCTTTCATTTCACCGACGATTTTGCCACCAACTGTCGTGTCATGACCACGGCGGCGCAGAGCATTCAGACGGCGGAGATCACGCGAGCGGTCAGGTCGGTGCAACTGGGTGGCGTGCGTGTACGCGAGGGTGACTATATCGGGATTGTGAATGGGAATCTGGCACTTGCTGAGGCGAATATTGCGACTGTGCTCGACAATAGTCTGAAACGTATGCAGATCGAGCGGCTTGAAATTGTCACGCTCTATTATGGGGAAGGCGTGACCACGCAAGAGGTAGAGGAGACCGCCCGGCGTATCAAGATGAACTATTCACAGCTTGATATCCAGGTTGTCAACGGTGGGCAGGCCCACTACGCCTATATCATTTCTGCCGAATAGACGTTGCCGAGATTGATCGGATAAAATCTCAGTCGAGGGACGTTACATCTTTAACAAGGTAGGAGACAGAGATATCTATGGATGTTCGTATCATGACCGATAGCACAGCTGATTTGCCAGAGAAGATGGCGCAGGAACTGGGCATTACGGTGGTGCCGTTGACGGTTTTCTTTGGCGAAGAGGCGTATTTAGATGGGATAGAGCTGGATAACGCCGGTTTTTATGAGAAACTGGCGGCCAGTAAAGAGCTGCCGCGTACCTCGCAGCCTTCTCCGGCCGCCTTTGAGGAGGCGTATACGCGTTTGATCGCTGACGGTGCCGAGGCTATTCTAGCGATTCACCTCTCCTCAAAGCTCAGCGGGACCTATCAGGCAGCCTGTGTAGCTCGCGATTCATTGCCAGAGGGTACGAAGAAGATCCCGATTGAGGTGATCGACTCGCTCACTTCGAGCATCGGTATGAACTATCCAGTTCAGCGTGCGGTTGAAATGGTGCGTGCGGGCAAGACGCTGGCGGAGGTCAAAGCCTTTGTTGAGGGGACGCTGGCGCGGACTCATGTCTTTGTGGTGCTGGATACATTGGAATATGTGCGGCGTGGTGGAAGGATCGGCGCAGCCAGCGCCCTTCTGGGAAATATGCTCAGTTTTAAGCCAATCATCTCGGTCAGGGACGGCGTTGTCGTGCCGCTCGAACGTCCACGTACGCGTGGCAAAGCGTATGCGCGGGTCGCGCAACTGCTTGCCGAACTAGGCAAGCTCGAACACGTCTCGATTGCCAGGTCCAGCAATGACGTAGGTCAGCAGCTCCGTGAGGAGTTGCGCAGCATCTACACGGATGATATTCCTATGTACGATCTTGGTGCGGTTCTCGGAAGTCACACCGGACCAGGTACGGCCGCCGTTGCCGCCGTCACAGCCTCACCCGACGCCTGAGCGCGTCAGCCATAACTCAAGGAAAGAGAGTAACACCAATGCCATCGAACTTTATTGTCCCCAATATTTATCAAGATAGGAGCAATCAGAGCCAGGGGTATTTTGCCTTCTGTTTCTCCTGTCAGATTTGTGGGTGGGCAGTTGATACCACACCGCAGCGTTCAAAGATTGCCACTGCTACAAACGTGATGGACGTTGGTGTGGGTCTGTTGGGTGGTTTCTGGGGTCGCGCGGCTCAGGCAGGCGAGCAGATCTATGGTTCTAATTGGCACAAAGAGCAGGCTGAGGCGCTGCAAAAGGCCTGGGTGGAGATCCAGCACGATTTTAACACATGTGCGCACTGTCATTTGACCGTTTGCACGCGCTGTTTTAACAGCAAAGTCAACCTATGTGTCAGGTGTGCGCCCGATTTAAAGGCAGACGGAGCCTCGTATCAGCACGAATTAAACGTTGAAGCGCAGAGGCAGCAGATCCAGGGGGGCTATCAAGCGCCGCAGTTTAACACCGCAGGCGTGCCATCGGCGGTCGATGGATCGATGTTGAAGCCAGCGAACGATGCGCCCGCCAGGCCCGCGACTAGTCAAGACGGATATCCAACCAGCATAGCGTGTTCCCGCTGTCAGCATATGGGAGCGCCTGGTAAATTTTGTGAGAACTGTGGCACAAAGCTGGCCTTGCCCGACCTTTTTTGTCCAGGTTGTGCCACGAAAGTCGGGCCGACGACGCGTTTTTGTCCCGAATGCGGCACGAAATTGCAACAGGCCAACTAGAAGCGCACACAGCAATTGGTACTCTTGTGCTCGCTGAAAAGCAAAGAGTGCCTACCCTTTTCGTGTAGTTGAGCCGCTAGCCACCCCAAAAACAGACGAAGACGGTTCAGGCATTGACGTATCATAGGATGTCAAAGTACAATAGAAGGAGAGGGCAAGGGTGGTTCTTGTAGATCAGTTTATTGCCCGACGAACGACGCGATCCTCGTAGGGGTTCACTTCTCCGGGAGTCGACCCGCTTCTTTAGTACTATGGCGCAGGGATACCTGGAAAGTATTCATGTAAAAGGTTTGAGGTCTTACTTGAGCCGCCACATGGAAGATGTATGTCGCCTGTAAAGGTGACCGTCTACGACTACGAAGGAGGAACGACTGTGGGTATGTTACGGGTGATGTCACGGCGCGGCGACGACCGTGTGACGTGGGATGAGCATAAAGTTGCTGCCCGCGATCCAGAAGCGCTTGCTGCAATTCGCGAAGCCGAGCGTATTTTCACGCAAGAACGTACAAAGGGCGCGACCGCATTTCGCATCAATCCAGGTAAACCGGCGGAGCGTGTTGAGCAGTTCGACTATACAGCCGAGCAGATTGTGCTGGTTCCGCGAGTCGTTGGCGGATGATTGGAAATACTCAGGTGTTTACAACCCTGGGTTGGTTGGTGATAGCGCTGGTTATCTCGCCTGTGTTGTGGTTGATAGTTCATCCCTATGTGAAGGGTTGGTCGCGTGCGGAGCGGAGAGCATCGCACCTGCTGCGCGACGTACTGACGCCTGAGCAGTGTCGTCAGTTACTCTGGCACGGATATCTGGAGATACCGAGTCCGAGTGCTGAGGGTCGAATCTATCGTGTGCCACGTGCAAGGGACGGCTTTGTCCAGGTGATTGAAAACGGCAAGGCAGTGATGCGCCTGTGCGTGCAACCGGTGGAATACCTGCCAGATGCCGATGTGATCGTACTGCATAAGCTGATGATCGAGGCCAATGAGGAACACTACTTACAGAAAGCTAACAAGTACGTGTGTTCTGAATGAGTGCTGAGCGCGGTCATTGTCCAGGCGTGCTACCTCTCTCCCATAGAGAACTGTAGTGCTGGTGAGAGAGGTAAGTGCCTGTTGCTCTATTCTTCCTGGTCGCTTTCCAGTTCTTGAATGAGCTGGTGATGGCCGTTCTGCTTGATGCAAGCGTGCGGACTGCCATCGAGTGGTGCGTGGCAGAAGGGGCAGACGGGCCGTCCGCTGCTGACCAGAGCCGTGATCCTCAGTGTGAGTTGTTGGGCCTGCACTATACTGAACTGGAAGGCCAGTTCCTCGTCGCTGTTGAGATAGAGTTGCGGGTTGCCGCTTCTATCTTCTGCCAGGTCGAAGGGGACCGCAGCCAGAATAAACCTCTCCTGTGCGCCTTCGAAGGTGACGCGTAGTTGCCCGACCTGAAAGTCGTAGTCGGGGGTAAAGGGAAAGTTATCGGGCATCTCCTCGCCGGAGCGAGTCAAGCCCCCTGCGCGGGCCTCTGTGCGTAAGATACGGCCTTCGGTCGCCTGCGCCAGTATGCGATCGATGACCAGTGAGAGATTGGTCATCTGTTCTTTTTCCACCCAGAGGATGGCAGAAGAGGTTTTTGTGCGTGTAAACAGGCGAAAGCGGCGCTGACCTGGCTGACCGACGGCGTCTGCTCCGAGGATTTCTACCGCTCCCAGATCTTTTCCACTCATAAAAGTTCGTCCTTCCTGCTGGTTAAGTATGTGTTTAGTAGCCGCGCTCGGGGTCAAAGCGATTGAGCAGCGGCTCTCCGGCGCGGTAGCGGCGGAGGTTTCCGGCAAAGAGTTCGGCCAGACGTGGCTCATAGCGTACGCTCATGCCTGAGATGTGTGGCGTTAAAATCACATTCGGCATTGTATAGAGCGGGCTATTTGCAGGCAACGGTTCGGTCTCGGTTACATCCAGACCTGCCCCCGCGATCCATCCTTCGCGCAACGCTTTAATCAATGCCTGCTCGTCAATCACGCGGCCACGGGCAATATTCACCAGGTAGGTGGTGGGTTTCATCGCACGTAGCTCTGCCTCGCCGATCAGACGCTCTGTCGCGGCTGTCAGCGGAACGGCCAGAACGACATAGTCGGATTGGGCCAGCATCTCGTGGAGTTGCTCTGGGGCAAAGCTCTGGTCGAGATCGGGGTCGGGTTCGGCCCGATTGTTGGCGAACGAATGGCGCATGCCGATCACCTGCATCCCGAAGGCTTGTCCAAGCTGGGCAATTTTGCGCCCGATTGCGCCCAGTCCAACCATCCCGAGTGTCTGGCCGGCGAGTTCACGACCACCCAGATTATACCACCCGGTGCTTCTGGCCCAGACGCGGCTGTCCTGTAGACGTACCATCTGTGGCCAGTTCCAGTTAAACATAAGCATGCTGCCTAAGACATACTCGCTGATGATGACCGCGTGGATGCCGGTAGCGGTGGTGACTATCACTGGACTCTGCGCGGCGAGCAGGCCACTGACGCGCAGACTATCGACGCCAGCGCCCGGATATTGTAGCCAGCGCAGGTTTGGCGCGAGTGTAGACCAGTT
>DAOTTJ010000340.1:0-19022 GCA_034437695.1 Ktedonobacteraceae bacterium | reverse complement strand
CCATTGTTGGGAATGATTGTATGCAAGAGTATACGGGAGGTCTCAGGTGAGATACGATGATCCTCGCTGGTATGAACAGCCCGACCGGGGTGAGCAGCCAGTCCTTCCCCCTGGTTCGCAGACCGAGCAACCACAGCCGCAACCGCCAGTTGGCAATAGCGCTGTCCAGATAGCGCCAGATGTTGAAGAGCCAAACCAGCGCGGCAGGCGTATTTTCGGTCAGATTGTCATGACCCTGGCTTTTATGACCCTGGCCTTTCTCGGTGGTTGGTTTGCTCACCAGGCCTACTCCTCTACCGCTCTGAGCGGTCAATCTCAGCAATATCTCACGCTCTTTCAGAAGGCATGGAATACGGTTGATAAGAACTATGTTGATCGCAAAGCTATTAACTATAAACAGATGTCTTATGATGCTATTCGGGCCATGCTCAATGACCTGGGTGATACGGGCCATACGCGTTTTATGACTCCCCAGGATGTTCAATCGGAGCAACAGCAGCTTAGCGGTACGTTTGCGGGGATTGGTATCTATATTCAGCAGGATGCTAAAACGAAAGATCTGATTATTCTCTCGACTATTGCTGGTGCGCCCGCGCAAAAGTCCGGGCTAAAGGCGGGCGATATCCTGACGACTGTCAATGGCAAGAATATTGTTGGTGAGGATTTTAGCGTTGTGCAACCGATGATCGAGGGTCAGGCGGGGACGGTTGTGACGATTGTCGTGCGGCGACCCTCGACCGGGCAGACGTTGACCTTTAATATTAAGCGCGAGCAGATTGAGGTGCCAAATGTGCTGATGCACTATATTCCCGAGGATCATATTGCCCAGATCCAGGTTGTCCAGTTCGCGACCGGTGTCTCCGATCAATTGAAGACGGCCATTCTCCAGGCGAAGCAAGATGGGGCGACCAAGCTTATTCTGGATTTGCGCAATAATCCTGGTGGGTATCTCCAGGAGGCTATCGATACGGCCAGCGAGTTTATGGCCAGCGGCACGGTGTTGATCGAGCAAGATAGTACGGGTAATCAGACGAAATATCAGGTCACCGGTCAGACCGTGGATACGAGCATTCCGATGGTGGTGCTGGTAAACGGCAATACCGCAAGTGCGGCTGAAATCGTTTCGGGTGCATTGCAGGACAATGGTCGCGCACTGATTATGGGTGAACCGACCTTTGGGACCGGGACAGTTCTGCAAGAGTTTGATCTCTCCGATGGTTCGGCGATCTTGCTGGGGGTTGATGAGTGGCTGACGCCTAAGGGCCATTTTATCCGCAAAGATAAGATTCAGCCCGATCAGAAGGTCGCAATGGCTTCCACCGCTACGATCCTTACTCCCGACGTTGAGGACCAGAACAATATAACTCTCGCGCAGATTTTGCAGAGCGGCGATACGCAGCTCATTGCTGCTATCAAGTATCTTCAGGCGCACTAAGCATCAGGCAGTTTACATAGCAGAGCGAAGGTGGGAGCGGCCTCTACAGGTCTGATCTCCACCTTCGCTCTGTTTTCCTCGCTTGCTCGGGCAGAACTGTTTAGAGCGTGCTAATGGCGGCCTGGTAGTATTTGCTGGTTGGTATGTGTGTCAGGTAGGGGGCAATGAAGCGCGTTGCGGCGACGACCTTTGCCAGATCGACCCCGGTTGAAATGTCCATCCCATGTAGCATATAGAGGAGGTCTTCAGTGGCCAGATTACCGGCTGCTCCCGGAGCATAGGGGCAGCCACCCAGTCCGCCTGCTGCCGAGTCGATGATCGTGATGCCCATTGAGAGAGCGGCCAGCACGTTGGCCAGAGCGGTACCGCGTGTATCGTGGAAATGCACTGCGAGTCGGTGCAGTGGGATCTGACCCTGGTTGTTGAGCAGCGTGAGCAGTGCGCCGACCTGGTTGGGCGTGGCTACTCCGATGGTGTCGCCGAGTGAAAGCTCGTCGATGCCCATCTCTAGCAAGGCCTGGGCGACCTGCAAGACGCGCTGGGGGTCGACGCGTCCTTCGTAGGGACAACCGAAGGCGGTGGAGATATAGCCGCGTACGGCGATGCCTGCCTCGCGTGCTCGGCTGACGACAGGCGCGAAATTGGCCAGACTTTCGGCAATCGTGGCGTTGATGTTGTGGCGGGTAAAGCTGTCGCTGGCCGCAGTAAAGACGGCTATCTCGCGTACGCCGACGGCCATTGCTCGTTCAAGTCCCTTGAGGTTGGGTACCAGCACGGGGTATCTCGTCGTCGGGAGAAGTGTCAGGGCGGTCATGAGTTCGCTGGCGTCACCCAGTTGTGGGATGGCTCGTGGACTGACAAAGGAGGTAGCTTCCACGACAGGCAGACCTGCGGCGGCCAGTAGTTCGATGAACTGGACCTTCTGTGCGGTCGGCACTAGAGCTTTTTCGTTCTGTAGACCGTCGCGTGGACCAACTTCGACTATCCGCACCGCGGATGGCAAGGTTGCCTGCATAGTGTTAGTATTCCTTCTGCTGACGTTGACTAGGTGACCTGAGACTCCGATTCCTCGGAGGGTTGCAAGGCTACCGGTTCGCTCGTCTTTTCCGCGCTAGGAGGTGCGAGCAGTAAGGGTGCGGATCGCCTGGTGGTAGGTTCGGGTTTCTCCGGTGGTGTCTCCTCGTGGCGCGGGATCTTTTCCACCTGGACCTTTGTGATCCGTCTGCCGCGGGTGGTCAGCACGGTAAAACGATAGTTATTAAACGTAATTGAGTCGTCGACCAGCGGGATCTTATCCAGTTGAGCATAGAGGAAACCGCCCAGCGTGTCGTAGTCCTCGTTTTCCAGGCTGGTGTCCATCACATCATTAAACTCATCAATGCTGATTTTAGCTGAGAAAATGTATTTATGATCGTTGATCTCCTCATAGAGGATCTCTTCGTGGTCAAACTCATCCTGGATATCGCCGACGATCTCCTCCACCAGATCTTCCATTGTCACCAGACCGGCGACCGAGCCATATTCGTCGATCACAATCACCATATGGACGCGTTTCTGGCGAATTTCGCGCAGGAGGTCGTCTAGTTTCTTGGTTTCGGGGACAAAGTAGGCGGGTCGTACCAGGCTATGGATAGGGAGTGAGCCATGATTTTCGCGCAGATGTTTAAGCATATCTTTGGTATAGAGAATGCCAGTGATATTATCGATGGTATCCTCATAGACGGGGATGCGCGAGAAGCCGCCTTTCAGAGCCAGATCGACAGCCAGATCGACAGTTGTATCGTTTTCCAGAGCGATCATATCGATGCGTGGGATCATAACCTCGCGTACGAGGGTATCGGCGAACTCAAAGATGCTGTGGATCATCTCTGTCTCCTCCTCTTCAAGCACCCCTTCCTCCTCGCCCACGGTTACCAGGAGGCGTAGTTCTTCCTCAGTGACGAAAGGTCCGTGGCGCACAGTCTGACCGCCGAGCAGGCCGACCAGGGCAGTCGTCACGACGCCCAGGAGCTTCACGATGGGTCCGAGAAACCATGCTGTTGCGCGTACCAGGCTGACCAGTCTGCTGGCCCAGCGCAGTGGATTCTGTACTGCGGCAGTTTTGGGGGTAATCTCGCAGAAAATCAGGACCACCAGAGAGAGGAAAAGAGTAGAGATGAGTTCGCCCCAGGTTTGGGAGAAGCGTAGCGCGAGGACCGTGGCCATACTTGAGGCGACGATTGTCGCCACGCTATTGACGATCAGGATCGCCGAGAGGAACACATTGGGATTGGCGAGAAGCTGCTCAATCTCAGCGGCTTTCTTATCCCCTTCTTCAACCAGATTTTTGAGTTTGATGCGGCTGACTGAGGTCAAGGCTGTCTCAGAAGCAGACGCCAGAGCGCATAAAACGAGCATAATGACAAGCAGAATTAACTGAAGCCACGCCTGTGTATCGAGTGGTGGCCCTTGCAAATCGCTTGTGGCACGGGCGACCGCCAGGGCCGCCACTGTCAGGCCACTGCCGTCCATAGGTCTTCTTTTACTCCTTTTTACTACCCTCACTGAGAGCAGGATCTACTGGCTGTGAAGAGCGTAAAATACGTGCAGGTACGCCTGCTACGATCGCACCAGGGGGAACATCGTGTTTCACCACAGAGCCGGCTCCGGTGGTGGCGTGTTCACCCACATTTACTGGGGCCACTAACATTGTATCACTTCCAATGAATGCATTGTCACCAATTAATGTGCGGTGCTTGCGGTGGCCATCGTAGTTGCAGGTAACCGCGCCAGCGCCAATATTGACCTTATGGCCTACAGTTGCGTCGCCGATGTAGCTAAAATGGTGCATATCCGTTTCTGCGCCGATGTAGGAATTCTTGACCTCAGCGAAATTGCCCATGCGCACATTGCTGGCTAGGTAGGCTCCTGGTCGACAATGGCTGAATGGACCAATGCTGACCCCGGATTCGCAGGTTGTCTCTTCCAGGACCGATTGGCGGATTGTGCAGTTGTTGCCGAGGGTGGAGTTTTCAAGCGTAGAGTAGGGGCCGATGCGGCAGGCCAAGCCAATGCGGGTATTTCCGCTGAGGGTAGTACCCGGTAGGATGACCGTATCCATGCCGATCTCGACGCTGGTGGAGATATAGGTTGTGGCGGGATCAACTATAGTGACGCCGGCATACATATGTTTTTCAAGAATGCGGCGGCGCACCAGTTGTTCGATCTCGGCCAACTGGACGCGGTTGTTGATTCCGAGCGTCTCGTCGAGGGAGCCGGTGACGGTGGTGATCGTTTTTCCCTGCTCGCTAGCGAGCGCGACGAGGTCGGTCAGATAATATTCGCCGCTCTGGTTGCGTGGCAGAGCGGCGAGTGTGGGCCAGAGCCAGGCGCGATCAAAGCAGTAGACGCCGGAATTGACCTCGCGGATCTGCAACTGCTCGACGGTAGCGCGTTTGACTTCCAGGATCGCCTTGACCTCACCAGCGCTATCGCGCAAGACGCGCCCATAGTCCGAAGGGAGTTCGGCGATGCCGGTGAGGAAGGTGATAGTCGCCTGCGAGTTGACGTGCTCGTAGAGTAGGCGGCCCAGCACTTCACTGGTCACCAGTGGAGTGTCGCCGTAACAGACCAGGACAATGGTCGGCAGGGGATCGAGTGCGTCGACCTCTGCCTGAGCCATCAGGACGGCGTGGCCGGTTCCCAGTTGTTCGGCCTGGAGGGTGTAGAGACAGCGTTCACCGAAGTTTGCCGCCACATGTTCCGCGCCATGACCCACTACCACAATTGGTGTATGTGCAAAGAATGAAGATTGGAGGGGGGCAAAGGCGGCAGTGTCGGCGATGCTTTCAACCGCATTTAAAACATGAGCCAGGAGTGGTAGCCCCGCCACCTGATGCAGAACTTTGGGGAGATTGGAATGCATACGCGTTCCCTTCCCGGCTGCCAGTACGACTGTTGCGTAGGTTTGACTCATAACTGAATATACTCAATCTTTTTGTTGTGTTTAAACTGCGGGGAGAAAAAACCTGTTGCCTATTCGGTGGGTCTGGAGCGCAGGCTCGATGTCTGTTGTGCGAGAGAACGAACAAACAACAGGATCTACACCGCTGGTCAATAAGAGAGGCTCGGGTGCCTGGATTCGAACCAGGGGTCGTGGATCCAAAGACCACTGCCTTACCGCTTGGCCACACCCGAATATAAACGTACGAGGGAGAGAGTTGGAGGAAACCCACGGCTCTGCATCGCACGCACAATATCTTACACGAATGGGCCTTTTTTGTCAACACACCTGACATAGAGAGACATAGACATGAAGTGCAGAGGGCGGCAGCCCTTTGCCGGCACCCTGTCCGGGGGACAGGTAATCTGGGGTTGCCCCCAACAAACTTTTTCTTTTGTTTTGCCTGTTTTGCTGAAGGCAAAACAGGCAAAACAGGAGTGCAGAGAGATGTTCTCTGCTCCCTTCATGTTTGTGGGGCGGGGCTACACGCCCAGAATGAAATACCCCTGCGTTCGCAAAAATTCTCTTGCATTCATAGCCAGATCGTAGTATAGTATGGTAATTGAACATATGTATCAAAAAGCTTGGTGTATGACTCTTTGGGTACCTCCTGCGTGCCGTCAACTACGGTGGGGGTATCTTGTTGCTCTTTCTGTGTAGAATGGTCGCCAGTGTGGGCGAGACGCGGTACTTCCTGCCGCAGAGTTATGATTAGCTCTACTTAGAAGAAATGTGTTGCAATACTACCACGGGAGATTTTAAACTGCCTGTGGAAATGGATGGTTCAGCTATATGCCCCAGGATAAGATCGTTGTTCGCGGTGCGCGTGAGCACAATCTCAAAAATGTAGACGTGGTTATTCCGCGTGATAAGCTGGTCGTAATCACGGGTCTCTCTGGTTCAGGTAAAAGCAGCCTGGCCTTTGATACCATTTTTGCGGAAGGTCAGAGACGGTATGTTGAATCGCTCTCGGCCTATGCCCGTCAGTTTCTTGATCGGATGGAGAAGCCAGATGTCGACCACATAGAGGGTCTTTCTCCAGCTATCTCGATTGATCAAAAGGGAACGACGCATAACCCTCGTTCGACCGTAGGTACGGTGACCGAGATTTATGATTATCTGCGTTTGCTCTATGCGCGTGTGGGCCATCCACATTGCCCTAATTGTGGGCGCGAGGTGAGCCAGCAGACCATTCAGCAGATTGTGGATGCGGTGTTGAACCTGCCGGGCGGCTCAAAGATTCTGTTGCTGGCTCCGCTAGTGCAGGGTCGCAAGGGTGAGTATAAAAATATTTTCGAGGAGATGCGGCGTTCTGGGTATGTACGCATGCGTGTCGACGGTACAATCCACGACCTGAGCGACGAGATTGACCTGGATAAGCAGAAGAAACATACCATTGAAGTGGTAGTCGATCGTCTGGTGATTCGCAAGAGCAAGGCGTTGACAGAGGTTCAGCAGACCGAGGACGAGCCAGTGCGCAAGGTGGCCGAGCATCCTCCGCTCTATGAACTCAACGGTTCTAACGGAGTTGCGCATGAGGTTGAGCACGTTGAGGACGAGGAGCTTGATGCGTCGTTTCGCCAGCGTGTGACCGATTCGCTGGAGACCACGCTCAAGCTGGGAAATGGCGTGGTTCTGGTCTCGATCATCGACGGTGAAGAGATCCTTTTCTCCGAGAAATTTGCCTGTGTCAATTGTGGAATCAGTCTGCCCGAGATCGCCCCGCGCACCTTCAGCTTTAACAGTCCGCACGGAGCCTGTGCCACGTGTACGGGTCTCGGGACGCAGCAGGAGGTCGACGTTGAGCGAGTCGTGACGCATCCCGAGTTGAGCATCAGGGATGGAGCAATCGCTGCCTGGTGCAAAGAGATGAACAATAGTAAATGGTACGCGGCGATTGCTGACGCGCTGGCCGAGAAGTTTCACTTTAGCCTGGATGAGCCGTGGCGTAACCTGACCGATGAGCAGCGCAATATAATGCTCCACGGCAACCAGGAGCCGCTGACCATTCGTTATCGTCCTCAGTCGGGCAACATACGCTCATATACGATTACTTTCGAGGGCGTGATTCCTCACCTGGAGCGTCGCTATAAGCAGACGGAGAGTGAAGGGATTCGCGAAGAGATCGAAGGGTATATGACTGCCCGCACCTGTCCCGACTGTCATGGGGCGCGTCTGAAGCCGGACGCGCTGGGTGTGACGGTTGGTGGGCGCAATATTGTGCAGGTGACGCAGCTTTCAATTGTGCGTGCGCGGCACTTCTTTGAAGAGCTGGAACAGGCAACGGGCAAGGTGGTTGAGAAGGCGCGTGCCACTGGCAAGGCCAAACAAAATGGACGCCACAATGCGGTTGCCGTGGCGTCACTGCGCGTGATCGATCCGTCCGAGCCGCTAGTTGAAGTGACCTTAACGGAGCGCGAGCGTTTTATCGCTCGGCAGATTCTCAAAGAGATTCGGGCGCGACTGCAATTCCTGGTAGACGTGGGTCTGGACTATCTGACCTTAGGGCGTTCTGCGACCAGTCTATCGGGTGGCGAAGCGCAGCGGATTCGGCTGGCGACGCAGATCGGTTCAGGTTTGATGGGTGTGCTCTATATTCTGGACGAGCCGAGCATTGGTCTACACCAGCGCGATAACGAGCGGTTGATTAAGACCCTGGTGCGGCTGCGTAACCTGGGCAATACCTTGCTGGTTGTTGAGCACGACGAGGATACTATGCGGGCCGCCGACCATATCATCGATATTGGGCCTGGCGCTGGTGAACACGGTGGTTATGTTGTGGGTGAGGGTACCTATGACGAGATTGTGAAGAACACCGGCTCATTGACCGGCGATTATCTCTCGCGGCGCAAGTATATCGCGGTACCGGAGCAGCGGCGTACGGGCAATGGCAAGGCCTTGCGTATCGTTGGTGCGCGTGAGAACAACCTCAAGAATGTGACGGTTGAAGTGCCTTTGGGCGAGTTTGTCGTCGTGACAGGGGTCTCGGGTTCGGGCAAAAGCACGCTGGTGACTGATATCCTCTATCGCAAACTGGCTCACACCTTTTTCCGCGCCCACGATCGACCTGGCGAGCACGACGAGATCCTGGGTCTGGAGAACCTGGATAAGGTGATCGAGATCGATCAATCGCCGATCGGGCGGACGCCGCGTTCTAATCCAGCGACCTATACCAACGCTTTTACGAGTATTCGCGAGCTTTTCGCGCAGGTGCCGGAGTCGCGTCTGCGTGGCTATCAGGCCGGGCGTTTCTCGTTTAACGTCAAAGGTGGGCGGTGTGAGGCGTGCAAAGGTGAGGGTATCGTCAGGATTGAGATGAACTTCTTGCCTGATGTCTATGTTCCCTGCGAGATCTGTGCTGGCAAGCGCTACAATCGTGAGGCCCTGGAGATCCACTACAAGGGCAAAACGATTGCCGATGTGCTGGATATGACCGTAGAGGAGGCCACCGATTTTTTTGCGAACGTGCCTGCGATCTACAATAAAATGAAGACCCTCAACGATGTCGGTCTCGGCTATATGCGTCTGGGGCAGCCTGCGACGACGCTTTCGGGTGGTGAGGCCCAGCGCATCAAGCTGGCGACCGAGCTGGCTCGACGGGCCACCGGGCGCACAATGTATATTCTTGATGAGCCAACGACTGGTCTGCATTTTGCTGATGTCGATCGTCTGTTGAGCGTTTTGCAGCGTCTGGTGGATGCTGGAAACTCGATTGTAGTGATTGAGCACAATCTGGAAGTCATCAAGAGTGCTGATTGGCTGATTGACCTGGGTCCCGAGGGTGGAGATGCGGGCGGCGAGGTGCTGGTTGAGGGGACACCCGAAGACGTGGCCAGGGAGCCGCGCTCGTATACGGGTCATTTCTTGCAGCGTATGTTCCACGAAGAGGCCGCGCTTCTCGCTGCTCAGGTAGCTCAATAGGCATCATTGCGGAAGAAGGGAGCGTCGTTCATTGCAACGGCGCTCCCTTCTTGTTGAGTGCTGTAGACATAAACCTTGTGTCGCTGTAAAAGAAGCCGCCTGGCGTGGGTGAGGGACCGGTTTGATTTAAGCGGGAAGCGTTATATGTAGAATGCGATCCCAGCCCGCGTAGTCCTGTAGGCAGGCAACCGTTGCGTGTGGCCAGAGGGTCTGGGCCAGCGTGGTCAGCGTTTCGCGCTGCTTATAGCCAATTTCAAGTAATAGAACAGCCTGTGGACGTAGTTTTTGTGACTGGCAGGCTTCTATGAGCAGGTGGCTCAGCAGGTCCAGGCCGGTGGGACCACTGAAGAGCGCCAGGTGTGGCTCGTAGTCGAGTACATCGGATTGCATGGTAGATTGCTCGTCGGTCCCGACATAGGGAAGATTGGCCAGTAGGAGGTCGACCGGCTCGGGGAGTGGCTCTAGCAGGTCGCCCTGGAGCAGATGAACGCGTGACTCTACCTGATAGCGTTGACAGTTGGTCTGCGCAACGGCGAGCGCGTCAGGTGAGATATCGATGGCATAGAGCGAGGGCAGGCGGGCTTCGTTGACCGCCAGGCTGATAGGAATGGCTCCGCTGCCTGTGCCTATGTCGGCGACCACGGGGATGAGCTGCTGGTCTAGCTTCTGTCTACAGAGGTGCAGGGCCAGTTCCACCAGTAGCTCAGTTTCAGGACGCGGGATAAGGACGCGCCGATCGACCAGCAGGTCAAGACCAAAAAAGGTTTTTGTGCCTGTGAGATACGCCACCGGTTCCCCCTGGATGCGCCGGGATAGAAGATTGCGCCAGGTGACAGTCTGTGCCTCGTCGAGTTCGCGTTCGGGATAGGCATAGAGATAGCTGCGCTCCTGGTGGAGTACATGGCCGAGTAGAATCTGTGCGTCCAGGCGTGGCTGTGCCAGGGGCAGAGAGTTGGCCGTGTGGGCCTGTGTGAAAAGTTGTGTGGCTTGTTGAAGCGCCTCATAAATTGTTGTCATAGGTGCGCTCTATTCTACCATACGCGGCCAGTTCTCTGCCTACGGTCGATCGTAGGCAGAGAAGGATTGTAGGTCTAAGCCGCTGTTAAGGCTTGGGCGTTGGCGTCAACGCTGGTGTGGGAGTAGGAGTAGACGACGGCGACGTAGGTGTACTGGTTGGATCGAGATTCAGGTCGTCGAAGGTTTGAAAGCTGACGGTCTGGCCACCGGTATTCAGATAGGTGCCAGTGATCGTATCGCCGGGGGCTACCAGGGGGAGCTTGGGCGAGAGCGAAAGATTGGCCTGGAAGATCTGATTTTGTCCGGCGAGTTGGATGTAATAGATTGTATTCGAACCCTGCGTAACAGGTGCAATACGCAAGACCTTGCCGGTTATCGTTTGCGTCTGGCCGCTGGTGGGTGTACTGCCCGAGCCGTTGCCCTGCTGGACGAGCCATTGTTGATAGTCTTGCAGGGCCGCCGGGAGCGTTGTTTCAAACTGCACATTGCTGCCGTTGAGGTCGCGGGCGGATACGATGCCAACCGCCTGGAAGATATCGCCGCTATCGCTGCTCTGAGCAAAGATGGCGATCCAGGTGGGGGTGTTATAGATCTGGTACAGTTGCACGCTGTCGACGATATAGCTGCGGATATTAGCACGCGTGGATTGGATAGTATCGCTGACGTTGGTGCCGGTTCCCAGACCCGACAGTGGATAGAATGTAGCTTGGTTATCGTGGGTATCGAAGAGAAAGACGCCAGTACTTGAGTTGTCGTTGAGCGAGGCTGAGGTCATCGTGACCAGCCAGACGGGATGATCGATATTGTTGTACAGCAATTGTGGCGTCGTGCTTGGCGTTTGCTGGCCTGCGCCTGAAGGGTTAAACCAGGGCGCGGCATGGTAGAGTCCCCACCACTGCAAATACTGATTAACAGTATCGGAGGGTATAACGCGGTCGACCCAGGCCGGGACGTTTTTAGGCAGGTATTGTACAACATTACCCGTATGTGCATCGACGATCAGCACAGCGCTCAGGACATCGCCGGTATAGCCGCGTGAGGGCTGCATCAGCGAGATGGTCCAGTAGGGGTGGAAGTTATCGTCGAGTTCCAGTGTGGGGTCGACCAGTTTGCTATACGCATAGCCACTGAGGTAGATATGGCGTATCAGGTCCTGATTGAGAAGTGCGCCGGGCAGATAGGCGATAGATGCGTTATTGGTCGGACAGAGAGACGAGCTTGAGGTATCAGTGCAGAGTTGCGGTGTAGCCTGCGGATTTTCGGCATCGACTATCACAAAGCCCGGCGTACTGCTATTAGAGAGATTGACGAAGATATTATTATATTGGAGCGCTGCGACATAGTAGAGGTGTTGGCGGATCGATTGCAGCGTATAAGAGGCGGGATCAATGTTGTAGCTTGACCCCAGGTTCTGACCGTTTGACCCGAGGATTTGCTGGCCTTTGTAAGAGGCAACATTTGGGCTGACCAGGACGACGTGGTTGGGATCGGTCGGTGGCAGCGTCGACGATTTAGCGATGGTGACGTGGGGAACGGCCGCCAGCGCTTTGGCGTTGCTGTCGAACCAGGTCGTAAACACGACAATCAGGCCAGCGACCAACAGACCGAGCGTGACCGCGACCACCAGACCGAAGATGCCAGCCGCGATGGCTCCACGCGAAGCGTCGGCGGGTACCTGCACCGTACCCGTGCGTCTGGAACTCCTGCCCTGGCTGGCCGCCGAGGCATCCTCCATAATCCCGATCATCGGACGTATAAAGGCGAAGAGGTTCAGGATACTGCTCAGTACCAGTGGCCAGAGTACCCACTGCCAGCCGCCAAAGGGACCGGTCAGGGCCGGTTCAGAGACATAGATAATCAGCAGACAGAGAATATAGTTGAAAATGCTATAGCGCAGAAACCACGCAAAAAACCTGCGTGCGTTAAACTGTTCTTTGCGCCCAAAGCCCAGTCGTCCGATGCTCAGAATGGCCATCACTATCAGTGTGCCAAAGAGAGCCAGTAGAAGAATAATCATGGCTATCGTCTCTCCTTATAAACAGAGTTTCTGTAGAAAAAACTTGTCCTTCCATTCTAGTACATTTTGCCAGTACAGAAGAAGGTTTCGTTGTCTGAGTTTTGCGTAAAAAAGCAGAAGAGGAGATTCTCCTACGACACTGTAGGAGAATCTCCTCTTCTCGCGTTTGCCAGGCCAGAAACACGAAGCGGAGCCGGGTTAGTCGGCGCTGGCCCCTTCGACGTTTTCTACAATCACCACTTCGCCGACCGTGCGTTCGATCTGTGCTAGGTCCTCGGCCGAACCCTGATTGTGTGGACCTGTGAACCAGTGGCGCACGCTGACCATCCACCAGACGACGAGAATGATCAGTGCGCCCAGCACAACGACGGGCGTGTAGTTAAAGGTTTGCGCCGTAATCGGGCTGGCATTTGGCAGCATAAAGAGGATCGAGATAAAGACTACCCAGAGGACTGAAATGATCCCAATGACTTTACTCCACGCTCCCAGGTGCCAGGGACCGCGCTTGAAGTCTCTGACAAAGAGGCGGAGCAGGATCGGGATGACGTAGGAGATATAGAGTCCGATCACCGCAATCGATGTGACGGCGATATACGCTACATCACTGACGACTGAGGGGATGGCCAGGATAAAGGCGCAGGTGGCCGAGAGAATAATCGCATTGCGCGGCGTGCGGCCACTGTCGAGTTTGTGCCAGAGATGCGAACCTGGGACTGCGCCGTCGCGTGAGAAGGCGTAGATCATGCGCGAGTTGGTTGTAATCGAGGACATCCCGCAGAAAAACTGCGCTCCAACGGCGACCAGGAAGAAGATAGTACCCAGCACAAAGCCCAGGCGGCTCTCCAGGATATAGAGCACCGGATTGATATAGCCACCCGCGGCAGCCAGGTCTGGAACCGCAGCCACCAGGCCGAGCAAGAGAATATAGCCAGCCACCGCCGAAACTACCACCGACATCACCACGCCCCAGGGAGCGCGTGTCGCGGCCCCGATAGTCTCTTCGGTCATATGCGCAGAGGCATCATAGCCTGTATAGGTATATTGCGCGAGCAGCAGACCGAGCAGGAAGGCGTACCAGATCGGGAAGCCAGTTCCGTTGAAGCTGGGATTGACGCTGAAGAGTGAGCCAGCCGAATTGAGTGCCACGGCGTGCGTCGAGCTGGTGAACGCCGGGGCGCTCAATTGTTGACCGAGGAGAGTCGCCAGGACCACGCCGCCAGCGATCAGGACGACCCCGACAATGTGCCACCAGACACTTACATCGTTTAAGAATGCTACAATGCGTACGCCGAAGATGTTGAGCAGCGCGTGGGCAATCAGCACAACGGCGTAGATACCCAGGGTAGCCCACTGGGTCGCAGGATCGATGGCTGAGAGCGTGGCCAGTTTCGCCGGAAAGCCGGGGAACCAGGCATTGAGCAGCACATCGATCGAGACGGCCAGCCCATAGTCGATCCCGGCGGTGACCGCGACCTGACCGATCAGGTTAAACCAGCCAGTAAACCAGCCCCAACCGGCTCCGCCCAGTCTGGAAGCCCAGAAGTAAAGGCCCCCGGCGGTCGGGTATGCCGAGGCCAGTTCGGCCATGCCGAGCGCCACAATCACCACAAAGACCGTCACCAGCGGCCAGCCGATGGTTGCTGCACTAAAGCCACCAGTGATGGGAATTAAGTAGAACAGAGTTAAGCAGCCGCTCAACACGGAAATAATAGTAAATGAGATCGCGAAGTTGGAGAAACCGCCCATTGCCCGAAAGAGTTCCTGGGCGTAACCCATCGTGTGCAGGCGTTTGATGTCGGCAGCTATCAATTCTTCGCGGGCAGTCTGTTTCGTTGAACTCATGAGATACCTCCAGAGAAGGAAAATCCAAAGGATAATGGAAAAATCAGGAGTAGGACGGTAGGGTCTCCTTTCACATGGCAAAATGTAGCAATCCAAAGGTGGAAAGCGCGGCTTCTGGCCTTTCGTTACATACATCGGCGTATATGGACAATTTTGCCTGACTCAAGGGCTATCCGTCAAGCATTGTCGGGGTAAGTGTATGGATTGCTCACAAAGAAGTGTTCAAAAGTGTGTAGAAATATGCGTTATCTCATTGACAGTCATCGGCAATTACCAGTAAAATCGAAAGAGTTTGGGTGAGCGCTGGTATTTCTGCGCTGGTAGCGGTGGTCTATTTTATGCGCAATGAGTTGTGGTACAGGGTATTCTGATACTAGAGATCAGGGAGGCGAGTGAGCAAGAGCGTCGGCTGGTTTCTTTCGTTTCTCCGGCTGAATGATAGGATATGTTATGCGTTTAGACACACTACTGGCTGCACTGGATCAGTCTGCGCGGGTGATCTACCCCGATGCGCAGGTGGGCGGAGATGTGGCCGGGTTGGAGATTTCTTCACTGGCCTATGACTCGCGTCAGGTGCGGGCGGGGGGACTTTTTCTGGCGGTGCCAGGCGAACACGTCGATGGACGGCGTTTTGTGGCCGAGGCGGCCAGGCGTGGCGCTCAGGTCGCGCTTGGTCCGGCCTACGCTGGGACCGATCCGCCGTTGCCTTACGTTGAAGTTGACGATATTCACGCCGCGCTTGCCGATCTGGCCTGTGCTTTCTATGGGTATCCGGCTCAACGGCTCTGCACAATTGGTGTGACTGGTACTGACGGGAAGACTACCACCAGCAATCTGATCAGTACCTTATTAGATGCTGCGGGCAAAAGCAACGGCTTGATGACGACTGCCAACTTTAAGGTCAGAGGCCAGGAGTGGGAGAACCCCACGCGGCAGAGTACGCTGGAGGCCCTGGAGATCCAGCAATTTCTTCACCGCCTGCTCGCAGAAAACATCACCCATGCGGTCGTCGAATCCACCTCGCACGGTTTGGAATTAAAGCGCGTACGTGGTTGTGCTTTTGATATTGGCGTCGTCACGAACATTACTCACGAGCACCTGGATTTTCATAAGTCTCTTGACAACTATCGGCGAGCCAAAGCCCGGCTTTTTGAAATGCTCGATCCCGAGCGCGACAAAGGACTGGGAGTGAGGCCGCGAGCGATTCTCAACCGCGACGATAGCTCGTACCAGATCTTAAAGCCCTATTGTCGCGTGCCAATACTTAGTTATGGCATCGAGGTTGGAGCCGATGTGCGGGCGGTTGATCTTACAATGGGCGCTGAGCAGACGCGTTTTCGGGTTATTCTGCCCGATGGGGAAGTTGAGATCATCACACACCTGGTCGGGCGTTTCAATGTCAGCAATTGTCTGGCGGCGATAGCCACGGCCTATAGTCTGGATATTGCTCCCGAGCTGATCGCGCAGACATTGGCAAACGTTCACGGGGTGACCGGACGTATGGAGCGGATCGACGAGGGGCAGCCCTTTACCGTGATTGTCGATTACGCGCATACGCCCGATAGTCTGGAGAAAGTTTTAACTGTCCTACGTCCATTGACCACTGGCAAACTTATGGCGGTCTTTGGTTCAGCAGGCGAGCGTGATAGACAAAAACGTCCTATTATGGGACGAATTGCCGCCGGGTTGACCGATTTCTTCGTTATTACTGATGAGGACCCGCGGGACGAAGATCGTATGGCTATTCTCCAGGAGATAGCCGGGGGGGCCAGAGTAGCTGGGAAGCGCGACGGAGAGGATTTTCTCATCCTTGGCGACCGGCGTGAGGCGATTGCTGCCGCTTTCGCTCGCGCCCGGCAGGGTGATACAATCTTGCTGGCTGGCAAAGGTCACGAACAAAGTATGATCATTGGGACAACAAAAGTACCCTGGGATGACCGTAGGGTAGCTCGCGAACAGTTAGCATTACTTGAATACAGATAAAATTATACATTTCTGACGTTTAAACTGAGGCAAGCGTCTCTACCTGAATGAAACGGACGTGAGCACAGAATGTTCTTTCGTCTCTGGGAGTTGATATGGAGCCTATCTGGTTACTCTGTTTATGTATTGGCTGTGCACTTCTTAGCCTCTTACTGTGCTGGCTAGCAAAGTTGCTGTTTCCCAAATTCCGCAGTGGTGAGTTTAAGCCTGGGCCGCATCGCTCCGATATGCCAGTGCTTCCAGCAAGTGGTCGTGAGATCAAGACGATAGAACTTCCCCTGGTGGGTGGTCCAGCTCTGACGCTGGCAATCATTGCGGGAGGCGTTGCGGCGGGCTATGTCTTCCACTTCACATTTGAGCAATGGAAATTATTGTTGATTGGTCTGGGTGCGACCAGTGGGTACATGGTCGTTGGTCTGGTTGATGACTGGCACAAAGTCTACAGTCAGGAGGGGCTTTCGGAGCGAGCCAAGTTTGCGGGAGTTTTCCTGGTTTCGATCGCGGCGGCGGCGTGTTACTATTTTCTCCTGCCTGCTGGTAAGCAGCCCTATTCGCCCTATTCGGATATTCTCGGTGGTCTGTTCAAAGAGGTGCCGTATACGTGGTTGATTCTCTTGATGTTGATCACGGGAGTGATTGGCAGCGTGACCTCGCTTTCGGTCGACTTTAGCGACGGTCTGGATGGTTTGGCGGGTGGCCTGGTCTTTAGTGCTGCTCTGGCCTTCGGGGTGATTGTCTCGTTGATCACAGCGACGAAGGATAACGCGCATCCTGAGCGGATTGTGCTGGAGGTACTTTCGCTCTTAACCACGGCGGGCGTGCTCGGCTTTTTGCGCTGGAACTGGCCTTCCGCCTGGGCGGCGCGAACCAGGCGTGGCGGTGTCAAGCGGCGGGCGAGCCTCTATATGGGCGATAGTGGTGCGCTGGCTCTGGGTGGTATCCTGGCGATGATCGCCCTCTTCTCGCGCAACGAGTTCCTGCTCTTGATGATCGGCTGTGCCTTTGTGTTGGAGGGTTTGTCGGCGGTCTCTTCGCGTGGCATCACCCGTTTCTTCCGTAAGAACCTCAAGCTTTTACGCTACGCGAGCACGCGTGAGCGTGTGCCGCACACAGAGTTTCCTCTGCCATTTCTGGCCACCCCCTTGCATCACCATTTTGATCTGCTGGGTTGGGATCGGCGGCGGTTGGTCTACGGTGCATGGGCGTTGGGTGCGTGTTTTGCCACCCTGGGCGTGTTACAGGTGATCTGGCCTGAGACCTGGCAGCGCTACCTGGCGCGTAGTCTGGTTGTCATTCTGGCGTGGCTGGTCTGGTCCAGCGGTGGGTGGACGCGGCGCTATTTTGTTGGCAAGCACCCGGCTGAGCGCACGCGGCGCAGACGCCTGGCGCTTTTTTACGGTTTTCCCTATCGCCTGATGGGCATTCGTATGTATCACCTGGTTGAGATTATCGAGGCCAGCGAAGACGTGATAGAGACACCTGCGGAAGAGCTGGCACTCTGGCAGCGTATGAACATCTTTGATGCGCGTGCAATGCTTGGGCTGTACTGTTACCGTGCCGGCTACTATCCGGCGGCTCTGGCGCAGTGGACGCGTATTCCACTTGGCAAC
Organism: Ktedonobacteraceae bacterium; assembly: GCA_034437695.1. Classification (GTDB taxonomy): domain Bacteria; phylum Chloroflexota; class Ktedonobacteria; order Ktedonobacterales; family Ktedonobacteraceae; genus Paraktedonobacter. The sequence continues at coordinate 1,215 of DAOTTJ010000340.1, read as the reverse complement.
CGCGCTTTGCGTCCCGATATCACACGTCTATTGGAAGAGCTGGATAGTCGGCTGGCGCTAGAAAAGCAAGAGACGCAACCGATGCGTCGTGATCAGATCATGCAAGCGCCCCCAATACTGACCGGCAACCTGGGACCTGCCGATCTGCCCAACCCACACGCCCCGGTGAGTACCGAGATTACATTAGATGAACCGTTGGGGAACTGGTCGGCGAGTAGTGCCGGTGATTTAAACGTAGAAAAGAGCGCGGCCAGCGTCGCCACGCGCCTGGACGAACGTTCAGATGCCCAGCAGATGCACGCCCAGCCCGTTCTCTATGTTTCGGCTGCGCCAGCCAACCAGGTCGAGGTCGTAGCATCGGTGGGTGGTCGGCAATCATGGTTTGCGCGTATGCGCCGTTCAGGCAAGACCGGCTAAGCCAGCCAGAACTGGCAGGGCTGGCTCTCGTAGGCGGGATGGTTAAGGGCAGCAGCCCCTAACCGGCACCCTGTCCGGGGGACAGGTAATCTGGGGTATCCCCAACAAACTTTTTCTTTTATTTTGCATGTTTTGCCGGAGGCAAAACATGCAAAACAGGAATATAGAGGGTGTCCCTCTGCTGCCTTCATGCCTATTGGGTGGGGTAGTCGCAAGCCAGAGGGTTGCGGAGAATAAATGATCCTGGTTGCCAGGGCGAGAATTTGACAAGCCATCACCAAAATGATATACCCAAAGTAAGAATATCTCGGCGATCGTTTCAAAGAAATATTTGTACCAGGGTGCGGATTTAGCTGGATAGCTCGTTCCGGGGTTGCCGGTCCGATCCTCCTGCTCACATCCGTCAGGTTCCTTTCCCGGTCTAACGGTTTGCGTGGATGCTAAGGAATGCATCCGAGCAAACGAGCCAGTCGCTGGCGGTTGAGTAGACCGTGTGGAAAGCCAGGCCATCTGCGGCCTGCCCTGGAGAAGAGGATTTTTCCACATTGCGTTTTCTTTTGTGCAAGGAGGTACTATGAAAAGCAAAGGACGTCTGCTGCTGCTGTTTGCAGTCGCATTGCTTGTTTGCTCTATCGCAGCGATTACCACATTAACCTCATCCACCTCTGCCCGCGCGGCCAGCGTACCGACTGGTTTACACGTTGTGGGCAATCAGATTGAAGATGGCAGCGGGACTGTCATCGTGCCGCACGGTGTTGATCGGATGGGGCCGGAATACCAGTGTACCAAGAGTGCCAC
>DAOTTJ010000339.1:0-5261 GCA_034437695.1 Ktedonobacteraceae bacterium | reverse complement strand
CACAAAGATCCCACTGGCGGGGTCTTCCCAGAACTCTCACTGTATGTGTTGCTACAGGCGACACGAAAATGGAAATCCTTTAAATTTCTAAGTACTAGGAAGAGGAGGAAAGATTGCCGGAAAGCAGCATTTGTGGCAAACTTAGGGAAGGGTTATGATTGCAAAAAGTAGTAAAAACATTTTTTCTTCGTATCGCCACCGCAGGTAGGCAGGCGGCGTATCTTGTGTATGATGAGACAGAGGCCGGGGGTTGAATCGGGACAAGGACAATAAGCCGGTTAACAAAATGAAGAATAAACAACCTCTTAGTCCTAGATTGTCGTCTTTTTCGTAGGGCAAGCCGTTTATAAATGCGTCAGATATCTCACAAAAGCACAGCGAGGTACAACGTGGGATAAGCGCTCTGTTCGTGGCACTTCCCCTTTCGGGAAGAGACTTGATTGCACGTACAAAAAATATGTAAGTAACAAAGAGAACCAGGGAGCGAGAAACATGTTGCTATGGGGAGGATACCTTGTGGGGCATCGTTCTCTTACACTTCCACTTATATGCTGAAAGGGGCTAGAAATAGTGTTTGCGAGTCATCTAATGGTATTTGCTGCCACTGGTAGTATATTGGACACTCTGAGCCGTGTCCTGGGTCTGATTATTGGCTATGTCGTCACTTTCCTGGTGGTCTTCTGGATTAGCCTGGTCGTCTGGACGTTTCGTGATGTACGTTCGCGTACCCAGGATTTTCTAACTCAGATCCTCGCCACGCTTCTAGTGGCTGTGTTTTTTGTCTGTGGTCTGTTCATCTATATGATTCTACGTCCTCGCCAAACTTTGGCTGAGATCTATGAGCGCCAGTTGGAAGAAGAGTCGTTATTGGCTGAGATGACCGAACGTCAAACCTGCAATAATTGCCATGCCCGTGTTGAAGGAGACTTTCAGGTCTGCCCTTCCTGTGGCCAGAAACTCAAGCGTCCGTGTCCCAAATGTGAGCGCCTACTGGAGTTGCGCTGGACCTTCTGTCCCTATTGTGCCAGCAATATGACCGGTCCGATGCAGGGGAATATGCCGGGTATGCCAGGCATGCAAGGGATGCCTGGCATGGCCCCCGGTATTCCCATGAGTAACCCTACGGGGGGAAATCGTTTCTGAGCAGAGTACCCAGTTTTCTTCAGTCAATAATTGTGGTATAATGGAGTAGCGAAAAATAGGTCCAAATAAATTACCGGATCTTCGCTACTCTTTTGGAATATCCTTGTGGAGGGGTGAAGAGAGAAGAAGGGGTGTATCCCATTGAGCAGACGCTACCTGGTCTATCTTCTCCTTGTTAGTACACAACTTCCTGTATAAAATGGCTTCCAGGTAGAGTGTCAGCCTGACGATATAGAAAAGATGTACAAGTTTTAGTATTCCACCGTCAAATCTGGCAGATGTAAGAGTCGCCGGTAGTAGCTCCAGGCGTGAAGAGGACAAATAGTTTCTATGGCAAAATCGAGAGAATCGTTCACGACAGAACAAGCACAGCAGGATCAGAGCGCTCTGCTAGAGCATGGAGCAGAGAACGGTACCATCAGTGAGCATCATGCCATTCCAAGCTATGGCGAACAAAATATTCAAATTCTCGAAGGCCTGGAAGCAGTTCGTGTGCGTCCTGGTATGTACATCGGCGCAACAGATCAGCGTGGCCTGCACCACTTGATCACTGAGGTGGTGGATAATAGCATCGACGAAGTAATGGCCGGGTACGCCACTGGCGTCGAGGTTGTCATCCACGCCGATAGCTCGGTGACGATCAGCGACGATGGCCGTGGTATTCCAGTTGAAAAGCACCACCAGCGACCAGAACTTTCTACCCTGGAAGTTGTTATGACCATTCTGCACGCAGGCGGTAAGTTCGGCGGCGGCGGCTACCAGATCAGCAGCGGCCTGCACGGCGTTGGCGTCTCAGTGGTGAATGCTCTCTCACTGTGGTGCCAGGTTGAGGTCAAGCGCGATGGCTTCCACTATCGCCAACGCTATGAACGCGGCTTGCCAGTTACTCCCCTGGTAACGGTCGGCGCAATCCCGACCAGCGATACGGGAACTATTACCTCTTTCTTGCCCGATCTGGCCGTGATGGAGACGCTCGATTATAGCTTCGATATCCTCGCCCAACGTTTCCGCGAGATGGCGTATCTCAATCGCGGCATGACTATCTCTCTGCGCGACGAGCGTACCGAACGCGAGACGACCTTCTACTTCGAGGGCGGTCTGGTCTCCTTTGTTCGCTACCTGAACAAGAACCGTGGCCGCGTCCAGGCTCGCCCGGTCAGTATAAGCCGCGAAATCGATAACATGAGGGTCGAGCTGGCCGTCCAGTACAATGATAGCTGGAACGCCACCGAATTCTCTTTCGCCAACGGCATCAACACTGTCGATGGCGGAATGCACATCACTGGCTTTCGCAGCGGCCTCACACGCACCCTCAATGACTACGCTCGCAAGGTCAACTTGCTTAAAGAAAAAGACACCAATCTGACCGGCGACGATGTTCGCCAGGGCTTGACCGTCGTGGTCAGCGTAAAAATACCTAATCCACAGTTCGAAGCCCAGACTAAAGCCAAGCTGAATAACGCCGAGGTCCGCCCGATCGTCGAGACTGTCACTACCGAAATGCTCAGTCGCTACCTTGAGGAGACCCCCAGCGAGGCCAAAGCTATCATCGAGAAGTGTCTCCTCTCGGCCAAAGCCCGCGAAGCTGCACGCGCCGCCCGCGACCTGATCCAGCGCAAAAACGCCCTCGATACTACTCTACCAGGCAAGCTCGCCGACTGCTCTGAGAAACGCGCCGACCGCTGCGAACTCTATCTCGTCGAGGGCGATTCCGCAGGCGGAAGCGCAAAGCAGGGACGCGACCGCCACTTCCAGGCTATTCTACCCTTGCGCGGTAAGATCCTTAACGTCGAACGCGTCGGCCTCGATAAAATTCTACGCAACGACGAAGTAAAAAATATTATTACCGCGATAGGCGCAGGCATCGACGAAAACTTCAATCGCGCTAAATTGCGCTACAATAGCATAGTCATCATGTGCGACGCCGACGTAGACGGCGCACACATCCGCACGCTCCTGTTAACCTTCTTCTACCGCCATATGATGCAATTGATCGAGGGCGGCCACCTCTATATCGCTCAGCCGCCACTCTTCCACGTCAAAGTAGGAAAACAGGTTCATTTTGTCTACACCGAAGAGGAACGCGACGGCCTGATCGACGAATACCGCGCCGGACACAACGGCAAAGAGCCAGAAGTCGGACGCTACAAAGGTCTGGGTGAGATGAACCCCGAAACCCTTTGGGACACTACAATGGACCCCGGAAAGCGTACTATACTCAAAGTCTCAATCGAAGAAGCAGTCGAAGCCGACAAAGTCTTCACTATGCTCATGGGCGACGACGTAGCCCCACGCAAACGCTTCATCGAAAGCCACGCCCGCAACGCCAACCTGGATATATAAGAAAAAGGGTTTGTTTGGTGATAGTCACAAATTATTGGCTCCGTGTCAAGGATACTATATGGCGGGGCAGGGCTCTTTAATGCTTCGCAAACCTCTGGCTTGCACCCCTCACCCCAGGGTTTTGGGATCGGGTTGCGAGCGTGGAGGCGGCCGCCTCCACGCTCGCAACCCGATCCTTTGTTCAGGGGACTGGGTCACGCGCCGAGCATGAGATAGCCCTGATGGCGGGGCCAATTATAGTATCCTGTCGTCTCTGTTTTAATCTTTTATTGAGATACCAGGCATAATAGAGCTATCCACTCTGTTAAATCTGGCTTTCTGATCCACGATAGCCATCTTCTTGATGGCGTGGATAAACGTCAGGTTGACAAGGCGCTCCAGCTTGGTGAGAAAACAGCAAGAGATTTGAACTTTCAATACATCGTTATTATGAATTCGGATGCAAGGCCAGGAGTATTCTCTGATGATTTTAATCTTGAAGATTTTATCTTGCCTGTCACTCTTACAGAGGCAAATGAAACCGGCGGACGATTTGGCATGAGATTTTAATGCGAGGATAAAGAGAAATGCAACTATATATTCCCAGAATTAGCAAAGACATCACATTTTCAGGTGGTGCCTTTGCTAATTCTGGGATAGTACTTTATAGAATTAATTCCCTTGCGCGGTCTGGGAAACCTCGTTCCATTCCTCCCAGGTTTTGAGTCGCTGCTCGTAGGCGTTGCGAGCCATATCCAGTGGACCAACCCCGAGGAAGAGGCGCAGTGGTGAATTGGCTGCATCGACCAGCGTCAGGATGGCTTGCTGTGTGGCTGCGGGATCGCCCCTACGTCTCGCCGTTTGCAGTTGACCACGTCTCTCACGCAATGGAGCATACGCTTCTATCGGCTCTACCTGAACCGCCGAGCTACCACTCCAATCGGTCGCGAAGCCTCCTGGCTCGACCAGGGTTACGTGGATACCAAATGGCGCAACTTCCTGAGATAGCGCCTCGCTCATGCCCTCTAGCGCCCACTTCGAGGCGTGATAGAGGCCGATTCCCCCAAATGCGATGATCCCACCGATCGATGAAACCTGTATGATGTGTCCACTCTTCTGCTCGCGCATATAGGGCAACACCGCCTGGGTCATCCACAGCGCACCGAAGAAGTTGGTCTCCATCTGTTGGCGTGCCTGCTCCTGGGAGATCTCTTCGATTGCTCCGAACAGACCATAGCCGGCGTTGTTGATTACAATATCAAGGCGTCCAAATCTGTCGTGCGCACGAGTGACGGCGGTTTTGATTGCCTCGCTTTCGGTGACATCCAGACTGAGCGGAAGTACCGCATCACCGTAGGTCTGTGTAAGTTCAACCAGGTCCTCAACGTTGCGGGCAGTAGCGGCCACCAGGTCGCCCCGCTCAAGCGCCGCCTCGGCCCATTGCCGACCAAAGCCGCGCGAGGAACCAGTAATCAACCATACTTTCTGTGTCATCAGAGAAAATGTCCTTCCGGGTTATAGTAATAGGAGTCAACTCATTGCATTGTTGAGATAACGACCCCCTCGTCCATACTTTTAGCCTACATCTTAGAGCATACTCTAAGTCAAGGACTAAGAACATCCAAAAATGAATATATTCTGAGATGACTGAACAGGGTGTTCCCAATAAAATTTTTCTTTTGTTTTGCCTATAGGTGGGGCGCAAGCCGCAGGCTTGCGCAGAACTGGAACGTCCTGGAATGGCTGGAGCAGGCCCTTGACTTAGAGTCCACTCTAAGGTATAAAATAATCACGAA
>DAOTTJ010000338.1:0-3526 GCA_034437695.1 Ktedonobacteraceae bacterium | reverse complement strand
TCATTTAAAGTAGCGCAAAAACTATGGATTGGAACCTTTACAACTATGCACATTGAGCCTGAACACGCGGACCTGCAAAAGTTTGTTACGGTCCAGGAGGCGGCCCGCATTCTGGGCGTCTCCGAGCAGAATGTTCATCACCACATTCAGAAAGAGCACCTCAAAGCGACAATGGTGGGGGGACGGTATTTTATTTTGCGCGAAGATGTATTGAACTTCAAGCCAAACATGTCAGGCCGTCCACGCGGCAGTGTTCCGCGCTGGCGCTTTTCACCCCAGGATAACCTGCTACTTCAGACGACGATTGAGGTCGATCTACGCGCGGAGGTCGATGAGGCGACCTTTTTACGTGCGCTGGAACGCGTTAAGCGCAGCGAGACGTATCTGTTCGATGGAACGATTGCACGCTATGTCGTGAGCGACCAGCGCACACCGCGCCGCGTGCAGTTTCAGTTCTTCTGGCGGCAGACGGTGATGCCGCCAGAGGAGGAGGTTACTGCTATGCTGCTCGATTTGCAGGCTGCCCTGGCCGAGGTGCTGGACTGGGAACACGCGCTCTCCAGCACAGGTCACGTATGGATGCATACGTGAGGCGCTGGTCAGGACATCAGCCGAGCTGACTCTGCATGTCGTTTACGTGTTCGCCTGCGAGCACGCGGGCGAGCAGACTGCCCCCACGCCTGCCGAGGATGATGCCAGGCAAGACTCCCAGTGCGCCCAGACCTTCGATGGCGAGTCCTGGAGCCTCGCGACCCAGTTCGCGCAGGTTGGGTACCATCGCGGCGGTGATATCAAGGTCGACGCTCCATTGATAGGTCGGCGTGCGCTCCGCCAGTTCGGGGAGCCAGTAACGGGCGTCGTCGATCAGGCGCTGGTAGTATCTCTGTGCGTGTGCACCGCCAACTTTGCCGTAACGACCTCCACTGGCGGTCAACCATCCCTGGCCAGAACGAAAATCGACGTAGGTGTAGGGCGATGCATCCCAGAACAGGGGGAAGGTAGCGGGCAAGTCTGACTCCAGGGCGAGGGCATAGATGCAGGCGGTGGGTTGTACGGTCGGACCAACCGCGAGGACCAGACTCTGGGCCTCGATGGTTGTCCCGTCGCTCAAGCACAGCAACCAGTCCGATCCCCCGTCTCCATGCGTACGCTCGGTCCAGGTGGTTACCATTGCGCCGCCGATCATTTCGACACCACTGGCACGGGCGGCTCGCGCCAGGTGGGCCAGCAGAGTCAGCGGCTGGATGCACCCCTCGTCGGGGAGCCACATCGCGCTGACTACCTCATCGGTATGCAAACGACCCTCGGTATACGCTGCCACCTGGGCAGCGGTCCAGATCTCCGCTCGCACGCCCAGAGCCTGACGAGCCTTCACCTCGCGAGCCAGCCTGCGAGCTGCACTCGCGCTCTGGGCCAGACTCAACGCCCCGGTCAGGCTAGCCTGGAGTAAACTCTCCTCGCGCTGCGCTTCAGTCACCAGATCAAGCAAAACCTCGGTTGTTGCCGGCCAGAAACGGGCCTCGGGTCCATGTGGGTCCAGGTCGGCGATCCCCATATTGACGCCCGCACTGATAATCCCAGCATTCCTGCCTGTCGCGCCCCGACCAAGTCCAGTCGTGGCATCCAGCAGCAGCGTTTGTGCTCCTGCCTCGCCCGCGCTCAGAGCCGCGCTCAGACCAGCGACTCCGCCGCCGATCACGGCGACATCGACGCGCCTGGTACGCAGTTCGGTCAGTGGGGAGAGTTGCAGTTCGGTCCGGGCTTGCATGGGTAGATTGTGCCACCAGGGGATGTTTGTGTGCAGGTATTCGTCGCTCGATGTTTGCAATTGTCTGGTCTGCTGAGGCAGACTATGAGGTTCCATAAAGATCCTTTGCGAGTAAGGGATAAATCCCTGTTTTTCTACTAGAACAACAGAGCTGGCGGTTTTCATCCCCACCAGCCCCATTCTCGCGGGCAAGCGATTTAACGCTGAAAAAACTCTACGGTCTTACGTGCGCCTGCGGTAAAACTGGTTTCAGGCTGCCAGCCCAGCAACTGAGCGGCCTTGTCGTAGGCAAAGTAGGACTGATAGATGTCGCCGTCGCGCTTGGGGGCGCGGACGATGGTGGGTCGAAAGTTGGTAATCTCGGCCAGGGTTTCGTAGATCGCATTGACCGACGTGCCGTGACCAGTGCCGATGCAGAAGATGTCGTTATCGCCCTTGTCGAGCGCCAGGACATTGGCCCGCGCTACATCGCCGACGTAGACATAGTCCTTCTGCTGCTCGCCGTCCCAGTCGATGCGCACCTGCTCTTTTTGCAGGAAACGTTTAGCAAAGATCGCGATCACGCCGGCCTCGCCGTTGGGGTCCTGGCGTGGACCAAAGACATTGCCGTAGCGGAGCGCGGTATAGGTCAGGCCGTGGCCTATCTGCCAGTAGCGCAGGTAGTACTCCATGACCATCTTCGTGATGCCATAGGGCGACTCAGGCCGCTGTGGGGTCTCTTCAGTCACCGGCAACTCTGCGGGCGTCCCATAGCTTGCGCCAGACGAGGCACAGATGATCTTGCGCGTGCCAACCTGGGTACAACAGGTTAGGACGTTGAGCAGGCCAATCACATTGACCTGGGCGTCCAGTTGCGGATGTTTGGTCGAGATGGCGACGCTATGTTGTGCAGCCTCGTGATAGACAATCTCGGGCTGTTCTCTGGCGAAGACTGTTTGTAGCGTCTTTTCATCGGTAATATCTACCCGATGAAACCGGGCGGCTGGATTGATATTGCCCTCTTTGCCGCCACCCTCATTCCAGAGACTATCTATAATTGCCACATCGTGACCAGCAGCAATCAGCTGATCGACGATATGCGAACCGATAAAACCTGCGCCACCTGTAACAACAATTTTCATAAAATGGAAAACCTTTCTGTGCATTTGCTATACATGAATACAATCCTACACACCTCAAACTGTACGACCCGTACGGAGCAATGCACACTCCACCACATTAGAGAGGAGACCAGTAATCGGCTGCCTCCTCGGCATTTTGTTCAGCCTCATTTGAGGGAGTAAAAACCTGACCAGAGATCTCGCCTGCTGGCTCACCAGAAGCACTGGCATTGGGAAGCAGGCTAGTCGAAGCTCCCTGCTGCTGAGATGCAGAAACGCCAGTGTTACCTGCAAGATTTGGAGTTGGTGAAGGTGCTACCCCCAGCATACTCGGACCTGGTCGCAAGGTTCCCCGAGCCACCAGTTCGTAGTACTCGGTCAAACGCATTGCGATTAGCTTATCAGGCTGATCTATCATATGATAATTCAACGCATCTTGCCAGAGTGCATTGAGTGCGAATGAGCTTTTGAGCAACTTGATAGTGAAATGGACATATTGATCGCGATCTTGCATCGGAACTCTCCTTTGCTACTATGCTTTGACTCCATATGGCTGCTGTGCCTGGATTTTACGCATCAGGAGACGACCTGCGAGATTACTATACCCAAGAGCATTGGCATGGATGGGATCGTCGGGTCGCACCAGGTGCGGAATGCG
>DAOTTJ010000337.1:0-7877 GCA_034437695.1 Ktedonobacteraceae bacterium | reverse complement strand
GCACCGTCGGCAACCACTGCCAGAACAACAGGACATGGTTGACACGGATGCCAAGTCTGAACACAACAAAGGGGCCGTCCATCTGGGCAGTGAAGCGTCCTGGCATAACTCTGGCCATGCTCACCTCTCCTTTTTGTAACACTAGAGCCACGGTTGCCAGGCGACGTTCGCTCGCTCCCCTGGCCAGGATCTCTCTCAATCGACAGAAAAGAATTTTGTCTTCTCAGCCAAGTATCGCGCTGCCAGTCACCTCGTGCTTACCCACGCGGTTAGCAATCTGTACAGACCTAATGGTAATTACTCGACTAAAACCACCAGGAGGGGACGCACTATGCTCACCGAACAGATACTCCTTCAGCTTATCCTTATTCTCCTTGTCGTGCAGGCCTGTGGCTATCTCTGCCAGCGAATGGGTCAACAATGGGTGATCGGCGAGATCCTGGCAGGACTGGTGCTGGGTCCTTCGCTGCTCGGCCTGCTCTGGCCCGGCGTCCAGCGCTTTGTCTTTCCTGCCTCCACGCTGAACACCCTGCAAACGTTGGGCGACATCGGCCTGATACTCTACATGTTTGCGCTTGGAGCACGCCTGGACACCCACCTCTTGCTGCGCCAGAGTCGGACCGCGCTGGTCATCTCGCTCTCCGGCATCGCCTTGCCGCTGACGCTGGGCATGCTCCTCGCATTCTGGCTTTTCCCCACGCTGGCTGGTCCAGGGGCCACGTCGCTCTCCTTTATGCTGCTGGTTGGCACAGCGATGGCCATCACCGCCTTTCCCGTGCTCGCCCGCCTGCTCACCGAGAAAGACCTGCTCGGCACAAAGATCGGCACCCTGGCGCTCACCTGTGCTGCGGTAGACGATGTAGTAGCGTGGTGTCTGCTGGCCGTCGTCATCGCCGTCGTCCACGCGCAGGGTCTGCCCAGCGTCCTCCTCACCCTCGGTCTGGTGCTCCTATTCATCGTCTGCATGCTGACCATCGTCCGACCGCTGCTGGCCTACGCCGATCGTCATATGCACTCGAAACAGATGCTCAACGTGCTCAGTATCCTTCTGTTGCTGAGTTCGGCCTATATCACCAACGCCATCGGCATCCATCCGATCTTTGGGGCCTTTCTGCTGGGAATTATCTTGCCGCGCAAAGTCGTCTTCGTCGAGCTAGTGCGCGACATAGATCGCGTCAATGCGCTGCTCTTTCTGCCGCTCTATTTCGTCTATAGCGGACTACACACGCGGCTCGGCCTGCTCAACTCGCCCCTGCTCTGGCTGCTCTGTCTCGGTATCTTAGCGGTCGCCTGCTGCGGCAAGATCCTGGGCGGCAGCCTTGCCACGCGCCTGATGGGCGAAAACTGGGCAAACGCCTTCCAGTTAGGCATCCTGATGAATACCCGTGGTCTGGTCGAACTGATAGTGCTCAACATCGGTCTGCAACTGGGCGTCCTCTCGCCAACCCTATTTGCCATGCTAGTCATCATGGCCCTGGTCACCACCATGCTGGCCTCGCCTGCGCTGACCCTCTTCGCTCGTCCGGCCCGGACAGATCCCGTCGCCAGACCCGAGTACCAGGAGCAGGACGCAACCCTTCACCGCAGTTAAACTCTGCAATTTGACATAGATATACTGGAAATCCCTCCTATTATAGGGGGGTTAAGCAGGTGGGAGTTGTCCGGTCCCTGGCTGTACACTTACCTACAGAAACCGGGATTATACCAGATAGAGAACCTGCTCAGGGAGAAGAAAATGACCGGAATATACGAGAGAAAAACGCGCAGCACCGGCAGCAACCCGGTCCACCTGCGTGAATACGAACGTCAGGCCAGCTACCGAGGCTATCTCTTCGGTCAGTTCCGCCTGTTTCACGCCGAACAATCGATGGGCGAGATGATGCGTCGTCGCAACAAAGCCCGCATGTTGCTCAAATGGTTCCTGCTCAATCCGGGCAAGCTCGGTTCCGCCGACGAATTTATCGACCTGTTCTGGCCCGAGGTCTCGCTCGATACCGCGCTGGGAAACTTTCATGTCACCATGCACTACCTGCGGCACATGCTCGAACCAGAGCTAAATGCCCGTCAGGAATCGAACCTGATTCGGCGTAAGCCCAACAACTTCTACTGGTTCCAGGCCGACGAAAGCTGGTGGACCGATGTCAACGATCTGCAATTGGCCTTCGAGCGAGCACGCACCTGTGATACACACGGCGACGAGAGCCGAGCCACGTTCTATTACCGCAAAGTCGTCAGCTATTGTAGCCAGGGGTTTCTGCCCGAGGACGAAGCCGAGGGCTGGCTGCTCCCCTATCGCCGCCGCTACAAGCACATGTACTCGCAGGTTCTCACGCGCTTAATTCAGATCTACACCCAGAGAAACGAATTGGAAGAGGTACTGGAATATGCCTACCAATCGTTGTCGATTGACCCCTACAATGAAATGGCTACCCAGACGATCGTCGATGCTCACCTGCAACAGGGGAACGTCTCAATCGCTCAACGCTGGCTGGAATCTTTCTGGCAGGCCCTCCAACGTGACCTGGGGCTTCATCCAAATAAAGAATTCTATGTCCTGCGCGAACGCATCCGTGCCGCACACGACTGAAGGCCAACAACTGGTCAGCATGCTGTCTGCTCTTGCGCACATCCTGTACAAAGCAGCGCGAAGGAAAGCACGCTTGCTCGCAGACGAATAGCCTGCCGGCCCCATCGCTTACGCGAAAAACCTGGGACCCGCAGGCAACTCGACACATATGGAAAAACGCTCGACGCGCTTCCAGAGCGCCGTCGCGTCCATCTGGACCACTTCCTCCTCCCGCGCCCCAAGCTACTCATCCCTATGCTTCATAGCCACGACAAGACAAAACACAAAAACACTGCGAAACGATTGCGAAAACTCTTGCATTAGAGCGAAACGGTTGCGAAAATGCAGCGAAATAACCCCATGTAAGATAGAACCATCAAAACGATTTGTCCTTGCAACCCTTGAAGGAGAAAACATGCAGATGCCGCTCTATCTTAGCGACCTTTACGCCAGGATGTTTCTCAACATCCAGAACTATCTGACCGGTCGGTTCATCTTGAGGCTGATGCTGCTGGCCATCATCCTACTCGCACTCATCGTACTCTGGAACGGCTACCCACACCTGACCAACGCGCTTATGCACATCAATAGCCATAACAGCCATCAACTCGCCACCGTCATCATCAACGGCGACGATCCCTGGCCACCCAGACCCTAACTACCTATTTATCATCGTTACACTACAATCACTCACAACTACTGTTATTCGTTGAGTTGAACAATCACTCCAGATCTAGGAAAACGGAAAAAAGAGAGTATGACCTGGAAAATTATTAACGCCATCCTCGGCCTGGCAACCGTCGATGAAACGTTCTGCACAGCCCTGCTGGCCAATCCGCTCGCAGCCGTGCAAACACGAAACTTTGAACTCAGCCTGGAAGAGCAACATGCCTTCACAAGCATTTCAGCGCACAACCTTTCCGAATTTAGCCAACAACTGGTAGCACTGCTCGGAACCGAAGAGCAGTAATCCTTCCCAAAGGAGGATCAAACAATGGTACAGATGCTCGAGAAACGCTTCCCCCGTTTCTCACAAGACGAACACTCAAACGAGCCAAACCAGGGTTACGCACACGAGCAGGTCATCCAGGTAGTTATTGTCGACGCCCATCTGCTCATTCGCGAAGCACTGCAACGCATACTCGGCAGCTTTCCCTATGTCCACGTTTCCGCCAGCTTGAGTCGCACAGCTGATGTACTGGAAACCCTTAAAAAGCGGCAGATAGACGTTCTTGTCCTCGGTAGCTCGATGAATACATCCGACTGCCTGGAGTGCGTCAAACTCGTACACGAAGCCCCGACCTCGCCCGGCATTGTAATCATTCAACAACATCTCTGCCCGGAAACAGTCTTTCCCATCATCAGAAGCGGAGTTGAGAGTCTGCTGGGCGAAGACTCCTCGGTGCAAGACCTGACACGCGCAATCACAGCCGCCGCAACCGGCAACACCTTTCTTGGCCAACGAGCACGCGAAATCCTTGATACATCGGTCACGCGCATCCCGCTGCACTTCACCCAGCGAGAGATGGAAGTTCTACCGCTGCTGCGCCTGGGACTCTCCAATTCGCGCATCGCCCAACAACTGGGTCTGAAAGAAAAGACCGTCGAGAAACACCTGACGCATATCTACGAAAAGCTTCACATTCAGTCACGCACAGAAGCTGTCCTGCGCATTCAAACGCTGCATATCTAGCACGCAACATGCCAGGGACCATGCATATACACAACGGGATAGCTTCTGTCCCCTACCTCACCTACCGCTCACTCTCGCTCGGATTACAGAATGAAGTCAATCGCGCGGCTCCGACACCTGGGAGACAACTGTTCGTCTCATTCTTCTCCGCATAGATGCAACAAAACCTCTGGCAATCTTCCACTTCATTCCTTCATCGGCGCAACGAGATCCATCAACGCCCTGAGACAGAAGACGTGGCACGAGGGCCAAAGGTCTGCCATTCAGAGATGGCAACCGAGTGCTCACGTAATTCACTGGCAAACCGTTCCTGAATCATCAAGATCAGCTCATCCACCGAGATCGTTAGTAGTCCCTGAGGAAGAGTCAGAGGCGTGGGCATCGTTGTGCGTTTATATACTGAGGCATTGATGTGAAAGACCAGACGTGCAAGAACATCATTGGATCGATGCTTCAAGAGCTGGTCCAGGAGCATTTCTTGATCGTGGGGAACAATTGCGAGGCCGACAGGACGCCCCATCCTCGTCGTCAGGGTGAACGGCACAAGCGCGGAGATGTCGCTCCACGTGATCAGGATTGGGCAAGCGACACCAAAACACTGAGCAAAGAAGATGCCTTCATGAGAGATGCGCACAATGGGAGCGGCAAGCCCAGGGCTGTTTTGACGAAACTGGACCAGGCCAGCCACCACAAGCAACCCTAAGAGGATCGACCCTCCAAGAAGCACATCCACCCAGATGGGAGCAGTCCCCCTTGATGCAAGGAGAAGAGTGATATTGACCACAAACAGGAGCACGCTGCCCAAACCGAGAAAACGCAGTCCTTGTTTTAGTGGATCGGCGAGCGATAGAGGAAAAGCAAGAGAAATGATGATCTCTGTTTCAGTAACTTGCACTATCTATGGCCTCTTTCTTTCATGTTTCATGCCTTTATTCCTTGTCTCAGTACATTTCCTCATGATCTTATCTGAACCTTCATCCCCCTCGTAGCAAAAGCGTCATTTGCAGTTACAAGGCAAAGCTATGATGATCTTCAAAATCCATACTGGTTCACTTGGTAGTTTCTGCCTATGCAGAGTCCTCAATCTTTCAGGGATGTTTTCAAATGCCCCTCGACACATATGTTCGCGCTGCGTTTCTGAACCAGGCAGATCTCTTCACTCCTCTCTTATTCCACTTAGGCGCTTAATCAACGCCACCATATCTCCAATATGTTGATAGAATATATCAAGGGTGAACGTCTCGTATCCTCGTTTTATTATCTCATATCTACTGTACCATTTCTCGATGGTGAGAATATCCTGCCAATAGAGGACCGTGACTTGTTTGCTTCGATAGGTATATGTTATTTTGAGGAGTCCGTGGTCGCAAACAATCACACGTTGTTTTTGCACGCGCGGAAGTTCCCAAAGTAGAAGAAAAAACCCTGTACTAACCATCAAGAGCGACAAAAAACCATACATGACAAGAAATACAGGGAATGTCCCATCACCTGACGTACGCTGTCGTTCTACCAACGTGGAAAAAAGGATCAACAGGGGTATGCTCATCCCAACCCCAATGACAAGAAGACTACATCCGCCCATGAGATAGACGACTATTGGTTTGACCTTGTAGGTAGAAAGAGGCGCACCTAATTCGTAAAGAGAACAAAGGTGATCATCTCCTTCCGACACCTGGCTTTCAATTGACCGGCTCATCATCAAGGGCCGAGCGAATGGTTTGCTTTTGGTGCTCAGTGAGCAGATAGGTCCGAGGCTCTGTTTGTAGATCTAATCCACCTTCCTTTCTCTTCTTTCCAAAACTTGCTTGTGAAAACGAGCTTGCGTTTTTAGGGATTGTTTGTGCGCCAGAAGCCCCTTGTATCCCTCATGTGACCCTTTCAGAGATAAAGCCTCCGCACTTCGCTCTTTGATGACATCTACCAGCTCGCGAGACCTCTCATATCCACCGAAGATCGGGTACGCATCTTCCCTTTCACGACGGATGCGAACGTAATACGCATCAAATTCTCTCGTCACCGCGACGACCTCCTCCCAAGAGATCACCATCACCTCGTTCTTTCTCAGCTTTTTTTTAATTTGCAGGAAGCCTTTTTCCCCGATGATCAAGCGCATCTGTTGTTCGTGCGGAATGAGCACCAGTGCAACGTATTCAAATCCACCTACACCCATCAGCACGACAGCGACCAGAAGAAGCAATGAAGAGGGGGGATCTGCACGTAAAGTATGTAGGTTTAGCACTGTGAGAAGCACTACTGTGATCGACATGAGATGTAAAAGGAGGCTGGAGCAGCGCAGAACGAGGCGATAGGTGCGGTGAATGTTATAAATGCGCACGGGGGTTCCCAGGTCCTTCAATTCCATCAATTGAGCATCCTCATTTGAAATGTTTTTGGTGTTCGAAAGCATACTACTCATAAAACGTGGTAACACCTCTCAAAGACACACATCGAGCAAACAAGCATGTTCCCTCGCCATTGATCTGAATCCTTCGCCGCTGTCAGAATCCCCATCTCCACCGCATCAGCAGACGCTCCTGCTCGCCACGCTTGCCAGATCTGAACCAGGTCCTGGAAAGGGACAAGAGACATGGTATGCTCTTCTTCGTTCTTGCCAACGGTCATTCAGGAGAGAGTCTTTCATTCTCCCATGCATCTTGATCCAATAGATACCGCTCAGTTACCACCTGCACCCATTCCTCCACCAGCATTCCTAAGGCTAGAAAAGCCGTTGGAAGATAGAACACATCTGTCGATATCTTTTTTCCATGATGGGTAACCATCCCTCCTGGTCTCTTCCTCTATACGCCATTTAGAATGCTTTCAACCGCGAGAGAAGACGAACGACAACCCACGCACAGCCACCAACCACGATACAAATGATACCGAGCCAATTGACGATGGCAGGAGGTGGCAGATTGAGCCTGTTGAACCCCGTGAGCAGCACTTCTCCACCGACTCCTAACCAGACAAGCGATACTGCTAACTCTTGATATAACGAGAGATCAGGCCTCAGAGAGGAGAAATCCTCCCCTTTTTCATGGGCCAATCTCCTCTTGCCAGCCTCGACAGCGAGCAGAAAGCCAACCCGCGAGCAGGCAAAGAGACCGATAGTCACTGCTTCCCAGACTCCAAACACCTGAGGCGGAGGGAAAGGAACGACAAAACCGATAGTCAACGAGATCAACAACACACCATCCACCCATGCTTCGCTCTGTTTGCACAACAAAGCATTGGTATACCAGGGTGGCTTGCGCTCTCCTGGAGCCAGAAAACCAGAGAGAAGCCTCTGTTCTTTGAGGAGCGAGCGTCCAGAAAGAAGAAGCATCAACCCTCCCAGGCAAAGACCAGCGATACCAAGATCTCTCAACACATCACTCATAGGATTCATCTTTCGCAATGCAATAATCTATTCTATACATCCCTATTATATCTATTGCTGGCAAAAGTATCGTCAGCTATATGCTTACAATTTGAGTTGAGATGATGCTAGGGATTGAGTTAAGAAGCTTTCTTCTCAACCCAGTCCCCAACACAACCCAAACGTGTACCAGCAAGAATAACTTCATAGAAATCTAGGTCGTAAAGCACGAAGATTGAGTTAAACAAGCATCTTCC